>DAIEHR010000264.1 GCA_027353465.1 Acetobacteraceae bacterium
ACGTTGAAAAAACTGTTTGGCAGGGCTTTATGAGAAGTGTACGGTAAATAGGTGGCAGGGGTGCTGCATGGCTGCGCCCCGGGTCGCGAAGGTAAACTTTAGACACCCCTTCGCGTGCCAACATCAACGCCGATGGATCGTGGTTGACCGAGGGACGATTACGGGGCGCCCATATTGCGTGCCCGACACTCCCACAGGTCCGCCGATAATGGGAAAGCACGACGGCAACAGTATGAACATGAAGCGCATGCGTGGCCGCAACCACCGCTCTGGCGGCGGGGGCGGCGGTGGAGGATCGGGCGGTCAAATCCGCCATCATTCGGGCGGCAATGTTCCGCTCAATCGCAACCACGTTTTCGACAGCAACGGGCCGGAAATCCGCATTCGCGGGACCGCCCAGCAGCTTTTCGAAAAATACCTCCAGCTTGGGCGCGACGCGACCAGCAGCGGCGATCGGGTTACGGCGGAAGCGTTCTTCCAGCATGCCGAGCATTACTTTCGCATTCTGAATGCGATGAATCAGGCGCAGCAGCAGGGGCAGCCCGCTGGCCAGGCCCAGCAACACCCGCAAGCCAATCAGCGTCGCAACTATCAGCAGGGCGACGGCTTCCAGGGTAACGAGGATGGCCACAACCAGGGCGACTCGGACGACGGCGATCAGCGGACCCCGGGCATGGGTGACCAGCCGGAAGCGCGCGACATCCCGATTGCCGCGGCGCCACCCGAGGGCTGAACACGGCGACCATCGCCGGCTTTCCACCTGAACGTCATGGGGCGGCGCGTCGGCGCCATGACGTGTCTGGTGGCATTTTCGCCAGTATCAGTCAGCCGCGTCGATCAGTCCAAGCCGAATAAACAGATCGATCAGTACTAGATTGACGTTGAATTTGAAGTCGTCGGTATTCCTTACTGACTCGACGATCCGCTGGATCGGCCACAGTTCGAACGATTCTACCTCTCCATCGGCCGGCTTCGGCACAAAATCGTCTGGCAAAATGAGGTCGTAGCAGTACAGCCAGTCGCGTCGCAGGCCCTCCGGCCGCTCCATGGCATAGCCGAACATCGACACCGGGTTCGCCTTGGCCGCGAGTTCCGGAGGAATCGCGGCTTCCTCCCCCGCTTCCTTTATCAGGGTTTCCAACGGCCCCAGCCCGGCCGGCACCCCTCCTGCAACGATGTGATCCAGCTTTCCGGGGTCCAGAAGTTTGTCCATCGCCCGCCGGGCGATCCACAGGTGCAGCCCGTCAGTTCGGTTGACGAGCCCGTTGACGTGGACGCCCGCCGCCTGAATGCCAAACGAGGGAATGGCGCCACGGTCGATCTGGGCCAGCGCCGGTTGGTCAGCACTGGCGCGGACATCGAACGCCTCACCACGCCAGCGATACAGGCCTTGGTCCGCCAGGGCGCGCGCGATCGACGGCAACGCCGCCGGTTCCCGCAGGACGACCCGATCGTCCAGACACTGGAACTCTCGTATTTGCTTCAGCGCCCGGACGGTCCGGTCGGACACCCAGCCAACGGCTTGGCCCGCGATCAGGAAAGGATTGCGCGCCCCTGGCAGTTCGGCATTGTTGCAAGCACGCACATGGCGCTGAAATCCGGAGTCTTTAGGGTTCGGATGCAAACGGCTCGCCTTTCAAACGACACCGCATCATGCCACATGCGGGACATGAGACGAAGCAGCCACTCACCCGCGCCGGCGGACCAGCCGCCCTCTGTAAGGGTGGAGCGTTCCACATTCCAGACAATCGTATCCTTGCTGCCGTATCTGTGGCCGATCGGGAACCCGGGCGCCCGGGTCCGGGTGGTGATCGCGGTGGTGTTCATGATCCTGTCGAAGGTCGCCACGGTTTATGTGCCGATCATCTACGGGCGGATCATCGACACGATGACGCCGAAGGACCTGATCGCCTTCGTGGTCCCGGTCGCGCTGATCCTGGCGTATGGCGCGATCCGGGTCGGGTCCGCGGGTTTCGGGGAAATCCGGGACGCGCTGTTCGCGTCGGTACAGCAGCGCGCGGTGCGGCTGCTGGCGCTGCGCACGTTCCGCCACCTGCATGCGGTCAGCCTGCGTTTCCACCTGGACCGGCAAACGGGTGGCCTGTCGCGCGTCATCGACCGTGGCGTCCTGGGGATGCAGTCGGTGCTGCGGCTGGCGGTGTTCAACGTGGTGCCCACGGCGTTGGAGCTGGTGATGGTCACAGCCATCATCTGGCACATGTTCGACTGGCGTTATGCGGTGGTCACCTGTCTGGCGGTCGTGGTGTATGTCGCGTTCACCGCCGTGCTGGCCGGGCGGCGCGGCCGTTACCGGCGGACGATGAACGACACCGACAACGATGCGTCCACCAAGTCGCTCGACAGCCTGATCAACTACGAGACGGTGAAGTATTTCGGCAACGAGGAGCACGAGGCCCAGCGCTACGACCACGCGCTGGCTCGGTATGAGCGCGCCGCGGTGCGGGTTCAGGTCTCGCTGAATGCGCTGAACCTGGGTCAGGCGGCGATCATCGCCGTCGGGCTGACGCTGATCATGCTGCTGGCGGCGTCCGGCATGCGCGACGGGTCAATGACCGTGGGCAAGTTCGTGGTGGTCAACACCTATCTGATGCAGCTTTACCAACCGCTGAATTTCCTGGGAGTGGTCTATATGACCATCAAGCAGGGGCTGGTGGATATGGAGCAGATGTTCGCCTTGCTGCGCGTCTCGCAAGAGATCAAGGACAAGCCGGGGGCGAAGGCGCTGACCGAACACCTGTCCGAAGGTTCGGCGGGCGAAGTCATTTTCCAGGACGTTCATTTCGGCTATCAGGCCAATAGAACAATTCTGAAGGGCATCAGCTTCACGGTCCCGGCCGGCGGCAAGCTGGCGATTGTCGGACCCACGGGTGCCGGTAAATCAACCATCAACCGGCTGCTATTCCGGTTCTACGATGTCACAGCCGGCCGCATCCTGATCGATGGCCAGGATATTCGCGACGTGACGCAGGACAGCCTGCGCCACACGATCGGCGTGGTGCCGCAGGACACGGTGCTGTTCAACGACACTATCCGGTATAACATCGGCTACGGGCGCCCTGGGGCCTCGCAGGACGACATTGAACGAGCCGCCAAACTGGCACAGGTGCATGATTTCGTGCTGAAGCTTCCTGACGGCTATGACACCAGGGTGGGAGAGCGCGGCTTAAAGCTGTCGGGCGGCGAAAAGCAGCGCGTTGCCATCGCCCGCACCATCCTGAAAGACCCACGCATTCTGATATTGGACGAGGCGACCAGCGCGCTGGACACCCGCACCGAACAGGATATCCAAACCGCGCTGAATGCAGTTTCCAACCGCCGCACCACACTGGTGATCGCCCACCGCCTTTCGACCGTGGTTGACGCCGATGAGATCATCGTCCTGCAGGACGGGCTTGTCGCCGAACGGGGGCGCCATGCGGCACTCCTGGCCCGCGACGGTCTATATGCGCGTATGTGGGCCATGCAGGCGGCCGAACACGAACTTCAACCCTCCGAATAAGGAATCCGCCGATGTCAGACGATCACGACAACGAGTCTCCTGCCCATCTCAGCCATGCAGGGGCCGTAGTGGACAAGGCGATCGAATACATGATGGGCCAGAATCTGAGTTCGCTGGCCATTGCCTCGGCCCTTCTAGGGGGGTCGATGGCGCTGCTCGCCCGTTCGATGTCGGACGACGCCATCATCGGCATCCTGACAAACGCCATTGGCAGCGTCCGAACCGGCGAATTGCGCGAGCATCAGGACCATAACGGACATTAAGTTGGGAATCTGGTGCCGTCTTCCTTGACGCCGGGGGGTTCTGCCGCCATAACCCGCGCCTTCCGATCTGTACTGAGGATAAAGTGCGATGTCGCGTCGCTGTGAAATCACGGGTAAGGGCGTTCTGTCTGGCAACAATGTCAGCCACGCCAACAATAAGACCCGTCGGCGTTTCCTGCCCAACCTGCAGGTTACGTCGCTGTTGTCCGACATCCTGGGCCATGAAGTGCGCATGAAGCTGTCCACCCGCGGTATTCGCACCGTGGAACATAACGGCGGCATCGACTCCTTCCTGCTGGGAACGCCGAATACGAAGCTGACGCTGGAGGGTAAGGCCCTGAAGCGCCGGATCGAAAAGGCAAAGATTAAGCGGGAAGCTGCCGCGGCCTGATAGGCACCCGGCTGCGCTTTGCCCGCCGGCGCTTCGATCTGGCGCCTGTGATGTACGCGCACCCCGGCGCTTCTTGGCGCCGGGGTTTTGCTGCGTCGCCATGCTTGACGGTGCGCGCGTCATAGCGTTCCATTTTATCTGGCCTAGGTTCGGCTGCGATGGAGTGGACTCGGCCTTAATGCGCGCAATCGCCGAGGCGAAGACATACCTTCCGCTCGCTGGGCCGACTCAAACAAACGATCGCATCCTGGGGTCGCTGTGTGGCGGAGATCACTCTAACGATCTCGAACTCAGAGAAAGTAATTCGTCGTATTTATTGAAAAATTCTAAAAAATTCGATGTAGTTCGGTCTGTGACCCCTCCCAGCACACATCCGGAAGTTGCAAAAAATCAACCTCGCGTGGTCGATATTTCCTCACGCGCTCGTGAATGAAGGGCGCGGCCCGGATTTCGCGAAGTATAATTCTTTCCATTCAACGGCTAACACTCCGCCACCAAACCGGACAGGATTGTTAAGAATACCTGCGCTCTCATTTTCGTGATGGTATTAGATTCGTAATCATCGCTATTCTGTTACTGGAACAGGAGGACGCCGTGGACGCCATTCATTTCAGACTACAGGCCGCGCACGCGCGGGAGATGGCCATGTCTGGCGAGGACCTTCGGTTGACGGAAATGCTGCTAGAGGTTGCGCGGGAACTTGACGCCGAAGCGGATGCATTGGAGGCTGTTGCAGCCCAAACGCCAGCGACACCGCGCGCGGCTGAGCGCGCCCGGTTGCATGCCGTG
Source organism: Acetobacteraceae bacterium (assembly GCA_027353465.1). Taxonomy (GTDB): domain Bacteria; phylum Pseudomonadota; class Alphaproteobacteria; order Acetobacterales; family Acetobacteraceae; genus Rhodopila. The sequence goes on from DAIEHR010000264.1 coordinate 4,964, forward strand.
AGCAGTAACAGAAACACGATGCCAGCAGGAATTTTCGACCTGGCGATTTTCGGCGTAAGCAAACGCGACAGCTTGACCGCCAGACGGAGCATGTCGAAGACGACGGTCCAGGATCACGCGCTGCAGCTGCAAGACACCGATGGCGAGCGTTAGTCCGTAACGGCGGCGGTTCGACCCGCTTCAAACAACTCTTTCAGAAAGGCCTTCTCACCGCTCATTTTCGACGAGATCGGCAGGTGCATCAGCGCCTCATCCGCATCGTAAGCCCGGAGTTTAATCGAATCCGGTAGCGCAGCGAGTTCCGCGGCCAACACATTCTGGCAGGCGATCTCATTCAGGCGATTGGTGATTTCGGTCGGCGACGTTGGCGTGCCCGGACGGTGCGCCGCCTGCGCCCGAACCAGGATCAGTTCCGCGGGAAGTTGAGGGTGCAACAGCGGGGCCAAGGGCGGGTTACCGGCATAGCCGCCATCCCAATACGCCCGGCCCTTGATCTCAACCGCGGGGAACACGAACGGCAAACAGGCGGACGCGCACAGCACGTCCACGTCAATGTCGGCGTTGCTGAAGAACACAGCCTTGCCGGTTTCCACATCGGTTGCCGACACGGTCAGCCGCGGCGCCTTGGGATCGGTCAGCAAATCCGGCCGCACCAGGCCGTCCAGCAACATACGCATCGGATTATGGCCAAACGGATTCATCTGCGCCGGGCTGAACATGCGCATTGCCATCTCCATCCCTTGCCACAGCATGGAGTTGGACAAATCCCAACCACCGAACAACCAGCGGTCTAGCGGAGCAGCCTGAAGCGGACTGAACGAATGGGCATCGGCGACCCGTTGCCACAGCTTACGCATCTCCGCCCTTGCACCGGCCGGCCCGTCCTTAACCAGCCCCTGCGCGACCATCGTGCCAATCATCGCGCCGGATGATACGCCGCATATCGAGTCGAAACGCTGCCCCCGTTCCAGCAGCCGATCCACCACACCCCAGGCAAAGGCGCCATGCGAGCCGCCACCTTGAAGGGCCAAGGCGACCCGATCGCTTTTTATTTCGTTCATCGTGACAAATTGGGCGTGGCCTGGAGTCAAGGCAACCGGGAAAGCAACCGCACCAGGGTTTTGGTCCGATCAGAGAACAGCGCCGCGGCGAAGTTGGTGCCGACCGCGCGTTTCGCCGCTTCACCTCGGGTGGGATACGGGACGATCAACCCAGCCAAAGCGGAGAGTTTGGTGCGCTGGGCGATCGCGAGCGTCCATTGGCTGATCATCTCGCCAGCGTTCGGCGCCAGAATGCCCGCCCCTACCACCCGGTTCCCTGAAACGATGAGCTTCACCAGCCCGGCTGTGTCGCGTTCGGCCATCGCCCTGTCGTTCTCCGCCATCGGCCACCGCAAAATGCGGATTTTCAGCCCCGCTTCGGTTGCCTCGACCTCAGTCATGCCAACCTGGGCAAGCTCAGGGTCGGTGTAGGTCACCCTCGGCAATGCGGCGTAATCGATCCGAACGGGCAGACGAAACAGCAAGCGTCGGATGACCAAACCCGCGTGATAGGCGCCGACATGGGTAAACGCACGCGGTCCGATTCCAGCCGGATCGGCGATATCACCCACCGCGAAGACACGCCTGTTGGTCACGCTGCGCAGTCCGCTGTCGGTGGCGACCCCGGCGGGGCCGGCCTGGATATTCCCCGCTGGCAGGTTCAGCGCCTGAAGGTTCGGCCGGCGCCCGGCCGCGACCAGCAGATGCGACCCATGAACGCGCCTGCCATCGGCCAGAGTCAGGCCGATACCGGCGGCAACTTCAGTCACCGCCACCCCCTCCAGGAACGCTACCCCGTTGTCAGCCAGAGTTCGGCGCAATCCATCCGCCAGTTCGGGATCGTCCTTTCCGGCGATGCGGCCAGCCTCGATGACCGTCACCCGGCATCCCAGACCAGAGAAGGCGTCGGCCATTTCCAATCCAATGGGGCCGCCGCCCAGGATCAACAAGTGGTCTGGCCGCTCTTGCAGATCGAACAGCGAATCATTGGTCCAATAAGGCACCAGATCCAATCCCGGAATCGGGGGCACCGCCGCTCGGCTGCCAGCCGCGATCACGAACCGGCGGGCGGTCAGGCGGCGTCCGTTCACCAGGATGGTAGCTGGATCGACAAAAGCCGCCTCGCCACGCAGGACCGTCGCTCCAAGGCCACGAAATCGCGCTTCCGAGTCTACCGGGGCGATGGTGTCGATCACGCCCCGGACATGGACGCGCACGCGGTCCCAATCCACAACTGGGTCGGCGGCGATGATGCCGTAACGGGCGGCGCGGCGAATTGCCCGCGCGGCGTGGGCGGCTGCGAGCAGCGCCTTGCTGGGGACACAGCCAGTGTTCAGGCAGTCCCCGCCCATGACGCCACGCTCGATCAACGCGACGGAGGCACCCAGCTGCGCGGCACCCGCGGCCACCGAAAGTCCGGCGGCACCCGCGCCAATCACGATCAGATCAAAATCAGCCATTGCGGGAGATTGGGGCCACACCGAACAAAGCGCCATCATCCAGATGTGGCCGAGTGCTTGCCCCGCATCCCTACACGCCGATATGCTTAGGTATGAGTGAAACGCATCACACCAAGGTTTTGATCATCGGTGCCGGCCCGGCCGGTTACACCGCCGCCATTTATGCCGCTCGTGCCAACCTGTCGCCGATCATGGTGGCGGGGATGCAGCCAGGCGGCCAGCTTATGATCACGACAGATGTCGAAAATTACCCAGGGTTCGCCGACGTCATCCAAGGCCCCTGGCTGATGGAGCAGATGGAGGCCCAGGCCACTCATGTCGGCACCCGAATCATCCACGACCTGATCGTCGGGGTGGATTTCTCCCGCGGACCATTCACCTGCCAAGGCGACTCGGGCGACATCTACACGGCGGACGCCGTGATCATCGCCACCGGCGCCCAGGCGCGTTGGCTTGGCCTGGAATCGGAACAGACGCTGTCCGGACGCGGCGTTTCGGCCTGCGCCACATGCGACGGATTCTTCTACCGCGGCCGGACGGTGGCGGTCGTCGGCGGTGGCAATACAGCGGTCGAGGAGGCATTGTATCTGACCCACCATGCCGAAAAAGTCACCTTGATCCATCGCCGCGACACCCTGCGGGCGGAGAAAATCCTCCAGGCTCGGCTGTTCGCGCACCCCAAGATCAGCGTGATCTGGGATAGTTCGGTGAAAGAAATCGTGGGCGGCGGGATACCGGAAGTCGTGACCGGTGTGCGGCTGCACAACGAAAAGACTGGCCAGGAAACCATTTTACCGGTCGATGGCGTATTCATCGCCATCGGCCACAGTCCAACGACGACGATGTTCGCGGGCCATATCGACATGGACCCGGACGGGTACATCCGCACCATGGCCGGCAGTACTCGGACCTCGGTCCCCGGCGTGTTCGCCGCTGGCGATGTTCAGGACAAAATCTACCGCCAGGCTGTGACCGCCGCCGGAACGGGCTGCATGGCGGCGCTGGAGGCGGAAAAATATATCGCCGAACATGAAATCCGTGCGCCCTTGGCCGCGGAATAGACGAAAATTGCCGGAAGCCAGCAAATTCCGTCACATGATTCGGTAAAGTGTGTTTAGGCTTGACGTATCGCCCACAAGCATCGTGGGCGAGCGATCGGTGCGGCTCCGACCTGAATAGCCGCCGGGAGAGACTTTGTGATGGACTGGGACAAGCTGCGTGTCTTTCACGCCGTGGCGGAAGCAGGCAGCTTCACGCATGCTGGCGATACGCTGAGCCTCAGCCAATCGGCTGTCTCACGGCAAATTTCGGCGCTCGAGGAGGCGCTGCAGGTTCCGTTGTTTCACCGCCATGCGCGCGGACTGATCCTGACCGAACAGGGCGAGTCGCTGAACCGCACCGTGCGTGAGGTGTTTGCCAAGCTTGCGATCACCGAGGCGTTGCTGACCGAAAGCAAGGAAAAGCCCGCCGGGCGGCTGAAGGTCACCACCACGGTTGGGTTTGGATCGTCATGGCTGGCGCCCAGGCTTCACGGTTTCCTGGAGGCCTATCCGGATGTTTCCGTCGCCCTGTTGCTGGACGACGCGGAACTGGATTTAGCGATGCGGGAGGCTGATGTCGCGATTCGCATGCATCCGCCGAAGCAGCCTGATTTGGTACAGCGGCATTTAATGACGATGCAGTGGCATGTGGTGGCCGCGCCGGAATACCTGAAGAAGCACGGCGTGCCCCAGCGGGCCGAAGATCTGGACGCTCACCGCCTGGTTCTGTTCGGCCAGCACCATCCGCCGATTCAGGAGGTCAACTGGCTTGCCGAGGCCGGGCGCCGCCCTGGCAATCCCCGCCGAGCGCTGCTGGAGGTGAACTCGATTCACGCGGTGCTGCTGGCGATCCGGTCCGGATTGGGTATCGGGGCGTTGCCGGATTACGTGGTGAACGAGAACCCAGATCTGGTGCATGTGTTGACCGATCTTAAGGGGCCTAAGGTGGACGTGTTCTTCGTCTATCCGGAGGAATTGCGGAATTCGAAGCGTGTCGCGGTGTTCAGGGATTTCCTATTGGCCCGTCTTGCGGAGATTCACTAGCCGGCTTCGGCCGGCCAGTTGATCGACATCAATGCAACGATGCCGGGTTCATTCGAATGGATATCGAGCCACTCCGCGTCGGCGTCCGTGCTAGACGGCCCCACCGGACGTTTTAGACCCCAAATTCAAAGCGTTGCATTGGCCACCGCGTTCAGCGGGACCCAGCCATGTTGTTTTCTATCATACCAATTAGTAGGTATGCGAAATTGGCATGTCGGATGCCAGTTCTGAACAGTGGTTTCCTTCGCGGATGCGGGATTACAAACAGTTCACCAGTTACGACGGCACGGCCGTTAGAGTTTCAGCGCAAGTCGCTGGAAAGGGGCCTCTGGTCCCTGCGTCTCCCAGACGTGAAGCCTCCCTGTATACTAGCCCCGCTTTCCTAAACGGTGAGCGGGGCTTCTTTTTGGTGGGAAAGCGATCGCGGGCACGCCCTGGCCCATAGCGCCGGTCTGTAACCGCCCGTTCATTTCCACCGCCAGCGAAATATTTTCGTTACCGATTGCGTTGCGCAGCCTGGGCTGCGGCATTTTGCTCTGAAAAGCGCTACGCCAACATCGAAAGGCAACGCCCTGAGGAAACAAAAGTCGAGATTAGAACTACAACCCTTCTCAACCCACCAAGACAACCTAATGTAAGATATGCGTGCGAGAGCGGCAAGGGATGGAAAGCGCGAGGGGTTCAGGGAATGGCTGGGTGGTTGACATTCGTCGGTGCCCCCGATCGCACGCGGCGCAGATTGTTAAATCGGCCGAAGAGCCCACAAGGTGACTGTGAGGCGACACTGGCGCAGGTCCGGGCGCTTCGCTCCGCCTTGGACGCGAGCGGCGAGATTATATTGGCGGTCGGGCCAGACTCGCGACTGACCTTCATGAACCGGAAGGCGATCGCCTGGGCCTCGGGTCAGGATCGGACGGGCCAAGCGTTTCTTGAGACCTTTCCCAGCCTTGGGATCGCGATGTTGTCGGACGCCTGCACGCGATGCATGGAAACGCGGCTGCCGAGCGAAGTCGAGGTACCGGGCCGTCTGGATACGGCCTCTGACGCTCACGCCGCCCATACAATGAGAGCCCGGGTTGTCCCAGCCGATGACGGTGGCATTACCGTTCTCCTGCGCGAGGTCTCCGCGCCAATCGATGCCGTAGCCGACCCCTCGCTGAGTGAATTGCTCGCCACTATTGACCTGTGTGCCTTCATGGCGCGCGACATGGATGGCACGATCCGGCACTGGTCCGCGGGCTGTGAACGGCTCTATGGCTGGTCCGCGGCGGAGGTGGTCGGGCGCAACAGCCACGACCTGCTTGGCACCCGGTTCCCGGTATCGCTGGCCGAAATGGAGGCCGAACTTCGAAGCCATGGTATTTGGTCAGGCGATCTGCGGCAGCGCACCCGCGATGGGCAAGAGCTTGTGGTCCAATGCCGAAAGGTGCTGCGGCAGGATGCGCAAGGGCGCGACCACATCCTGGAGATCCTAACCGACGTCACCGCCCAGCGCCAAACTGAGGCGAGGGTATGGGAGAATGATGCGACGCTGTCCGCGGTGCTCGACGCACTGCCGGTCGGTGTCATCATCGCCGATGCCAATGGCCGGATTATCCGTGACAACCCCGCCAACCGAGCGATCTGGGGATTGCCGCCCGACACCGCGAATTGGGAACAGTATGGCAACTGGGTCGGCTTCTGGCCGGGTACAGACGTGCGCATTCAAGCGCACGAATGGGCCATGACCCGCGCCCTGCTCCATGGCGCGGTCGTGCGCGACGAACTCATCGAGTGCCAGCCATTCGGGACAACGGAACGTCGATCCTACCTTAATAATGCGGCGCCGATTCGCGATTCGGCAGGTAACATCATTGGCGCCGTCGCGGCTGAACTGGACGTCACCGAGCGTCGTGTTGCGGAGTTGAAGCTGGCGGACAGCGAGGCCAGGCTGCGGCTTGCTACTGATAATGCGCGCGTCGGCCTCGTGGTGGTCGGGGAGGACCACCGCTACCGTTTCGCCAACCGCGCCTATGCCGAAATCCTCAACCTGCCAACGGCTGACATCGTGGGGCAGCGGGTTGCCGACGTGCTGGCACCGGTTTACCAGCAGCAGATCAAGCCCCGGCTGGACCAAGCCTTCCGCGGCGAACGGGTGAACTATGAACTCGTTCTGCCCGGTCCGCTGGAGGAGGGCGACGCAGTTTATGCCGTCACCTATGAGCCCGGACAGAGTGAATCGGGGGAGCGCATCGTGGGGGTCGTCATCACCGACGTCACCGACCGCGTCCGTTCCTCCCAGGCCTTGGCACAAAGCGAGGCAAAACTGCGCACGATCGTCGAGACCGTGCCGGTCGGCTTGGTGATGGCAGAGCTACCGTCCGGACGTATCATCAGCGGCAACAACTATATCGAGACCCTGCTGCGGCACCCCGTCCTGCCGTCGCCTGACATAAACAGCTACGACGAATGGGTATCCTTCCACGCCGACGGCACAAGGGTGCGCGGGACCGAATATCCGCTGGCGCGCATGGTCATCGATGGAGAAGAGAACCCGTCCATCGAGGTACATTACCAGCGCGGCGATGGCACGCGTGCCTGGACGCGTATCATGGGGCGTCCGGTGCGCGATGCGTCCGGCAGGCTGATCGGCGGTGTTGTGGCGCTTTTGGATGTGGACGGGGAGCGGCGTGCCCGCGAGGCTTTGGAGGAGGTAAACCGGCATCTCGAGGACCGTGTCGTTGCGGAGGTCGCGGCCCGTGAAATCGCGCAGAAAAGAGCCCGCCATGCTCAGCACATGCAGGCAGTTGGCCAACTTGCGGGCGGTGTTGCCCATGAGTTCAATAATCTGCTCCAGGCGGTCCAGGGCAGCGCCAACCTGATTGATCGCCGTGTTGCCGAACCGGGCATCGTGCAGAAGTTTACGCACCTTATCCTGAACGCGGCCGAACGGGGTGCCACGATCACCAGCCGCCTGCTGTCCTTCGCGCAGCGTGCCCATTTTGAAACCGAACGGGTGGACCCCACGGCGTTGCTGAGCAGCGTCGCCGAGGTGCTGGGGCACGCGCTGGGCGCCAACATCGCCGTTCGCGTTGACTACCGGCCGGGATTACCAGCGGTCATGGTTGACAAGGTTCAGTTGGAGACCGCGCTGGTGAACCTTGCGACCAATGCTCGGGATGCCATGCCGCATGGGGGCACCCTTACACTGGGCGCCGACGCGGTCGTCATTGTCGAGGGGTCGTCCGTCGGGCTGAAGCCAGGCCGCTACCTGCACCTGGTCGTCAGCGACTGTGGGACCGGCATGGACGCGGACACGCTCGCACATGCGACGGAGCCATTCTTCACCACAAAGCCCCCCGGCAGCGGCACCGGCCTGGGATTGTCCATGGTAAGAGGATTCGCTGAACAGAGCGGCGGGCTGCTGTCCATCGAAAGCCAGCCCGGTGAGGGCACAACCGTCACGTTGTGGCTGCCCACGGCGGAGAATCCGGTGGTTATGCCGGACCAAGCGCCAGATGTCGGGAGAATTCGCGTGCAAGGCCATAGCGTCCTGCTCGTGGACGACGAGGACATGATCCGGGAAGTGCTGACATTCGCGCTGGAGGACGCGGGCATGGTCGTGACAGCGGTCAGCGGCGGGGAGGAAGCATTGGCGCTGTTGCGTTCCGGGACGTCCTTCGACGCGATGGTCAGCGATTTTTCGATGCCCGGCATGGATGGGGTGGCGGTGATCCGTGAGGCGCGGCGCCTGCGACCCTTCTTGCCGGCTGCGTTGCTGACCGGCTATGCGCCCACGGATGGCCGCCTTCTGGCAGCCGGTTTGCAGCCCGGCGCATTCCCGGTGCTGAGCAAGCCGGTCACGCCCGCGCAGCTTATATTTGAAGTCGAAGCCTTGCTCGCGGCCGCCTAAGGGGAAGGCAATCAGACGATCTCCGATACGTTTGCCGTCCGAATGATGACATACGAAACGACTGCCATAGTTTCACGGCTCCCGTCGCGGATTTGATCCCGCGGCCGCCGGCGGGACTAATCCTGCTTTAGTACGATGCGATCGACGCTCCAGATACCGCCACCGGCGAAGGCGATATAGAGGAATATAAAGCAGAACAGGATTGCGTCCTCCCCACCGTTGACGAGCGGATAGAAACCACGAGGCGCGTGCGCCATGAAATAGGCAACGGCCATTTCGCCGGAAAGGATGAATGCGACAATCCGCGTATAGATCCCTGCCAGCAGTAATAGTGCCCCGACGCTTTCCAGGAACGCGGCGAGAATGAGCAAGCCGTGAAGAGAGGGCCCTGGAACCGGAAAACCGAATAGCTTTGAAAGCCCGTGTTCCAGAAACAACAACGCGGCGACAATACGCAGAATGCTAAGAACCGGCGGACTCCACGCATTCATTCGGGCATAAATGGATCGCATATTACGTCTCCCATCGTCCTCGGCGCCCTCAAATTTGACCCGGAAGAGTGTCCCTATGTCAAATTGTGGCCTTTAGTGAGATCGGACCGTTGCAGGCAGGCATCCAGGGAAGTCCCTTATCGTTGGCCGGATGAACGCCCAGGGCGTTCGTTTCAGGTTACCCGCTTACGCCCCGCCGCCAGAACCGCGTCCACCAGGATTGCGATGTCCTCGACATTGGTCCGGTGGTTGACGATCGCCGCCCGGATGGCCAGCACGCCGCCGACCATCGTGGTGGACGGCGCGGCGATTCCGGCTTCCTGCAGGTCCGCCACGATGTCCGCATTGAGGCGATCCAGATCGCCATTCGCGGCGACGTAGCGGAAGCACACGATGTTGAGCGCGACGGGCGCCAGCCGTTGCAGCGCCGGTTCCCGATCGACGCGGGCGGCGAGTATCGTGGCCAGATCGCAGGTTTGTTCGGCGATGGCACCGATACGGTCCGCGCCATAAACGGACAGTGTCATCCACACCTTTAGCGCCCGAAATCCCCGCGATAGATCCGGGCCCAGGTCGCAGGGCCAAACGCCGCCGGCTGCCAGGCCGCGGGTTTCGCGCTTTAGATAGGCGGCTTCGGCGCCGAATGTTTCCAGTTGCCGAGCCTGGTCCCGCACGACGATACAGCCGGCGTCGTAAGGAACCTGTGCCCATTTGTGGAAATCGAACGCCACCGAATCGGCAAGCTCGATTCCGGCCAGCCTCGGACGCAGCTTGGGTGACAGGGCGGCGACCGCCCCGAAGGCGCCATCGACGTGGAACCACAGGCCCTGACGCGCGGCGACATCGGCAATCGCACTGAGATCGTCGATCGCGCCGGTATCGACGGTCCCGGCCGTGCCGATCAGCAGGAATGGCTGGGCGCCGGCCGCGCGATCGGCGTCCAGATGCTGCGCCAGCAGGTCCAGACGCATGCGACCGTCCGCATCGCATGGGATCATCCGCAGCGCATCGCGCCCAAGGCCGGCCATCTCCATCGCGCGCGGCATGCAGCCATGGGCGGCGGCGGAGGTGTAGGCGACAAGCCGATCGCCGCCGGCGCCCTCGCTGCGGACTTTTGGGCCGAGTTTGGCGGAACGGGCAACCAGCACGCCGATCAGGTTGGCGATCGAGGTGCCGGTGACCAGCACCCCGGAGGCGTCGGTTGGGAAACCGAGCATCTCGGCGGCCCAGGCGATCACTTGGCGTTCGACCTCGATCGGCGCGTGGTCGCGGCCACCGAGGTTGGCATTCAGGCCGCCGGCCAGCAGTTCGGCCAGCATGCCGACGGGATTGCCGCCGCCATGGACCCAACCCATGAAGCGCGGATGCAGATTGCCGGTGGCGTAGGGTTGCACCAGACGCTGGAAGGTTTCGTAAACAGCCTCGGGGGTCCGCGGCAGGCGTGGCAGCGACTGGCGCAATTCGCCCCGCAGCGTGTCTGGCATAGGCTGCCATACCGGACGGTCGCGCAGGGTTTGCAAATGATCGAACATGTCGTCGATCATGCGATGCCCCAGCGTGCGCAGACCGGACCAGTCGGCGGGGTCCAGGCTTTCCGAACCGGTGGCGGCGTCAGTGGTCGTCATCGCATCCCCGTTGTCATGCCCAGCGCGGCCAGCACGCCCGCGTCCAACTCCGGACGAGGCGGGATCGGACGGCTGACCGCAAAACCCATGATGTCGTCATAGCCCCACAGCGTCCAGGAAATCCCCTTTTTCTCGAGATCCTGCCGCACAGTTTGCAGCCACGCGAGGCGCGCGGGCCGGTTTAAGCGAGTGGTTGCCCCGAATTCACCGGCGAGTAGCCGGACATGGTGGCGTTGCGCCCATCCGGCGGCGCGCTCGATCTCACCCGCGACATGCGCCGCGTTCCAGTTTGAGGCGCAGTAATAGCGGATCAGGTCGCGGGTTGGCCGGTCGGTTGTCGGAACGTCGCAGCCGCCGCCCGCCGGGAACGGCAGTGCCGCCAGTGCGCCATGATCCACATCGGATCGGTACGCGGCGAGCGAGGTCAGGTCCGCGGGGTCGTAGAAATGGAAGCTGTAGATGACATTTGGATCGTCCTCCGGCACCTGGGCCAGCAGACCGGAGATGCTGCCCCAGTCCTGGCCTGTCAGCACGATCATGGATTGGGGCTGTCAATCAGCGCCGAATAGTTTCCAGGTAACAGCGTGCAAAAGTTTCCACTTGGTCGGTCCTCAGGCGCGTACGAATTGTCTCGCCGGCCTATGCTAGAACGGATGCGCCGGGGTGGCGCCAGCGATGAGTGCGGTCAGTCGCGTCCGAAGCCTTTTGGCAACTCGACTGCCTGAAGATCTTCGACATGACCGCGCAGCTCCAGCACGGTGTCGAGCGCTTCGGCTGTCGGGGTGTCTTCCAGGCTGGAGGGCAGTTTGTCCCGCCATTCCTGAAACTGGTCCAGCATGTCCGCCAGCGTCTGCACAGCGTCAGCCCACCGTTCCGGTCGACTGCGCCGATCGGCAGGCCGACGATATCGGACAACCACCGGCGGCTTCGTCGGCACATCGGCAGCCGTGGCCTTACGCCGCGCCCTGTAGGCTGCGGCCCTCTCGGCTTGGGTCGCGGCGCGCTCGCCGCGGGGTTGTGGTCCTGGCATCTGGGTGGATATCTCGTGACGCGTCACGCGTCCAATGGATTAGCGGGGCCGCCGTCCCGTCGTCTTGCAAAGCGAGCGGCGATTAAAGAACGGAGAGGCGGTCCTTCAGTCGAACAAAGGCAGGGACGCCCGGCTTGGCGGATTCAAACCGGGTCAGCTCCGCTCAGCGCCGAGGATCTGGCTGATTTCGGCTGTTTCTGCCGCTGCTTGAAGCGGAAGGAGTCGTTGCCGGTTTCCAGGATATCGCAGTGATGGGTGATGCGGTCGAGCAAGGCAGTGGTCATCTTGGCGTCACCGAACACCCCCACCCATTCGGCGAAGGACAGGTTGGTGGTGACGATCAGTGAGGTCTTTTCGTAAAGCTGGCTGATCAGATGGAACAGCAGGGCACCGCCGGAGGCGGGGAATGGCAGGTAGCCCAGTTCATCGAGGATGACAGCGTCGATCTGGACCAGTTGTTTGGCCAGATTCCCGGCCTTGCCCTGCTGTTTCTCGCGTTCCAACTGGTTCACCAGATCGACCGCATTGTAGAAGCGCACGCGTTTGCCGCGGTGGATGGCGGCCACGCCGAGAGCCGTCGCGACATGCGTCTTGCCCGTCCCGGTTCCGCCTACCAGAATCAGGTTATGTGCGGTTTGCATAAACGCCGCGCTCGCCAATTGCTGGATCTGCGCCTGCGGCAGGGGCGTTTCTGCCCAATCGATCCCGGTCAGATCTCGATGCACCGGGAACCTTGCCGTCTTGAGTTGATAGCGCAGGCTTCGCACTTGGCGATCGGCGAGTTCGGCGTCGATCAGCCGGTCTAGCCAAGCTTCCGGTTGCAGCGGTCGCCGCGGTCCCTCGGCTGCCAACTCGCTCCAGGCGGCCGCCATGCCATACAGATGCAGCGCATTGAGTTGGGCCAGGCGGTCAATGCCGGGTGGGCTAGTGAATGACATGGCTGACCCCGCGCAGATGGTCATAGCGGGCACAATCTGCGCGCGGCTCGCGTTGCAGCTTCAGCATGTCGGGCACACTCAGCAGGATCGGCTGGTTTGGCGCAAGCAGGCGGCGCATCTCGTTCAGCACCACCGGCGCGGTGACGACATTGCCGTCCAGCACCAGCTCACAGGCCACTTGCAGCGGCTCCAGGCCGACCTCGCGCGCCATCAGCAGCAACTCGACGAAGGCCCGGTCTCCTTTGGGCTGCTTGAGGATGTGATCGCGCACGCGTTGAATGGCGATCGGCAGTTGCCATTCGCGGAACGGCACGCCATTGCGCAACGCGCCTGGTTTGCGTTCGAGGATCGGCAGGTAGTGCCAAGGATCGCAGATCAGTTGATCGCGTCCGAAGCGGCGGGCGTGTTCGGCAATCACCGCGCCGTCGGCGACGATGCGGATCTGCGTCGCGGTGCTGCGCACCGAGACCGCACGACCAGCGAATTCCGCTGGAACGCTGTAGCGATTGCGGTCCAGCACCACGAGGCAGGTGCTGGACACCCGCAGCATATGCTCGACATACCCATCGAAGGTCGCGGTGATCGGCCGTAAAGCAAGCTGCTCGGTAATGAAGCAAGCCGCGATCGACCGTTCCGGGGTCACTGGATGCTTGCGCGCCGCCAGTTCCTGGCAGCGTGTTGCCAGCCAGGCGTTCAACGCCTCGAAGCTGGCAAATCGCACCAGTGGCGTGAACAGCCATTCGCGGATGTTGCCGACCTGGTTCTCGACCTGGCCCTTCTCCCAGCCCGATGCCGGGGTGCAGGCAACAGGTTCGAACAGATAGTGGTTGGCCAGCACCATGAAGCGGCGGTTGAACAGGCGCTCCTTGCCTGTGAAGATCGTGTCCACGACAGCCTTGAGGTTGTCATACACCATGCGCTGCGGCACGCCGCCGAAGAAGGCGAAGGCGCGGTTATGCGCGTCGAACACCATCTCTTGGGTTTCTCTGGGGTAGGCAGCGACGAACATCTGGCGGCTGAACGTCAGCCGGAAATGCGCGACCTTGATCGTCTGCATGACGCCAGCGAGTTCGACGTGCTCGTGGCTCCAGTCAAACTGGCAGGCTTCGCCAGGGGCAAATGCTAATGGAACGAAGGCTTGCGTCGGGGATGGACCGGATTTGGCGGCCTTCCAGCGCTGCACGAACCGCTGCACGCTGTCGTAGGCGCCGCGATACCCCTCGGCCTGTAAGCCTTCGAACAACCGACGCGCGGTGCGCCGCTGCGATTTTGGCAACAGCCGTTCGGTGCGCAACCAGGTCTCCAACCTCGGCTGGAACCCTCCCAGCATCGGTGTCGGCTGCTTGTGGCGTTGGTAGACCGGTTCGCTCCGGGTCCGGCAATGCTTGCGAACTGTCGGGCGAGACAGCTTCAGGTCACGCGCGATCGAACTGATACTCTCCTTGCTGACCAGATGACGGCGCCGGATCTCGGCAATCATAGCCATGAACAACACCCCAGATTCTCCGACCAAACCGCCGGATGATCGCACAGACCAGGGTGGAAACTATTGGACGCTGTTTACCCCCGGAATCTGGAAAGTTTTGCACGCTGTTTTACAAATACGTCTCGCTGCTCATCGACGATCCGGTTCTGGCGCAGCCAATCCGCGCCAATCTCTTCCGCTCCACCGACGACCACGCGACCTGGGTGCTGAACTGGAACCGTCCGCCCAAGCGCGGCGAGCGGGATTGACCGTATG
>DAIEHR010000292.1 GCA_027353465.1 Acetobacteraceae bacterium
GGGTTCGACGAGGACATGTATCTGCGGGCTTTCCCGGACGTGGCCCAAGCGATCGCCGAAGGAATATGCGCCTCGCCGCTCCATCACTACATGGAGCATGGACGGCACGAGGACCGCATTTCCCGCGAAACCTATCTAACACTTTTGCAGGGCCGCCCGATTGATGGCCACATCGACGTCCATGGTCACAACACACTGGCCGGCGGCTGGATTTTTTGCGGCTGGTTGATGGAACGCTGGGACGAGACACAGCCGGTCAGGGTCACGGCCCAATTCCACGGCGGTGACATCATTGGCCCATGCATCACGGCATTCTATCACCGTGACGAGCTTCAGGGCCGTGGTTTCGGCGTAATAATCTTTGTCCAAGGTATGGACAAACCGCTTGGGAACCTGACGGCGCTGCAAATCCGGACAGCTGGAGAGACGTTACGGATCCAGGTAGAGCCTGGTGCCCAACGGTTAGGTGACCAGGAGATCGCCGCGTCGGTCCGACCGATCCTGCAAGCCGAAACAAACTCCCGGAACTGCGGCGAACTGTTCATGCTGCTATCAACCAGCGGTTACGGGCGGTTACGCGACCCGCTGAACCGGCTGGAAGGCTTCGTTGATCTGTGCGGCTATCACAGCGCATCCGGCGGCTGGTTTTTTGTCGGTTGGGTCACCCGATCCTGGGACAGCGAAGTGGCGCCGGAAGGCGTCGTCGTACGCTTCATGGACGGTAACATCCACAGCAGCGATATCATCACCGGCTTCTATCCCCGTGACGATATCGAAGGCCGCGGAATTGGTTTCGTTATGTTCCTGCCAGGATTAGGACGCCCGCTCGGTAGCCTGACATCCATCGAGACGCAATTTGGCGGCGTATCTTCATTTATACGGGCCTCGGCATCGACCCAGCGCATCCGCGACGCCGACCTTGGCGGGCGGCTGAGGCCAATCATCGCCAATGTCGGGGAGCCGGAAACCAATATGGCGCTGCTGGCGTTCCTCGCCCGCCATGTATATGCCGGAGTCGATACTCTAGGCGGTCTAGCGGATCGCATCTTTCTTGAATTCGATGAGGTGATTGCCTGCCCGCCCGGCGGCCTTGCGATCATGGGATGGTTCCTGGCTAAGGCCGGTACCGTCCGGTCGATGCGGCTTCGGTCCAGCAGCATGAACCAACCGATCGATTTCGAGTCCTGCATCCGGATCCAGCGGCCCGACGTCATCGCCAGCCTTGGCGCCGAACATGGATTCGACGATCCACGCTGCGGCTTTATCGTCTATGTGCCATGCACGGCAATTGCCAACAGCGAGATGTATGTCGAGGTGGAGACAGCGCAGCGCGAGGTCGGGTACCGCAAGCTGCCGCCATCCAAGCTGACGGGCATCGCCGCAATCAAACGCCTGTTGAACACCTTCGACCTGCGCTACGGCGAAATCCCCCGAGCGTTCGATCAGACAATCGGCAAAGCTGTCGGGCACCTGAACGACCAGCGCCTGGCGAAACCGCCTCGGACGGACATGATCGAGTTTGGTCGCGTCAATCCCTCGCCCCGCTTCAGCGTCATTGTCCCGCTCTATGGACGGCTTGACTTCATCGAATACCAACTGGCCTTCCTGTCTAGCCATAAGGCGGCGGCGGACTACGAATTCATCTACGTTCTGGATGATCCGCCAAAGCGGCGAGAGGCAGAGCGGCTATTCAGTTCGGCTTACGCGCGCTTTCAGATTCCGTTCCGTGCCCTGCTGATGGAACAGAACATGGGCTTCGCGCCCGCCAACAATGTTGGACTGCGCGCCGCCCGAGGCACCTATATATGTTATCTGAACTCAGACGTGTTTCCCGGGCGGCATGACTGGCTCGAACGGTTGGCTGAACGGATGGAGCAGAACCCCGACCTAGGTACTGTCGGCCCAACTCTGCTTTACGGCGACGGCTCGATCCAGCACGAAGGCATGACATTCAAACAGTTGCCGGAATTCGGTAACTGGCTGTTTCCCGACCACATTAACAAGGGCATGCGTCGCGCGTTGAAGCCAGGCCTCGTGCGGCATATCGGTATCACCGGGGCATGCATGCTGCTGCGCCGCGACGTAGCGTTGGCACTCGGCGGATTCGATGAATCGTTCATCATCGGAGACTTTGAGGATACCGACCTCTGCCTGCGTCTGCACCAGATGGGCCTGAACAGCGCCGTCGTCACCGATGTCACAATGTTCCACCTGGAACGGAAATCGCAGGCCGGATCGGCACAGTCATGGCGGATGAACCTGACATTGTACAACGCCTGGGTGCATGAAAAGCGCTGGGCGGAAACGATCCAAGCGCACCCGTTGCGCAATGGACCGGCCTATGACACTTCCGACATGATTCGGGCGACAGCATGAGAAAAGCGAAAAAGCGCGGTCCTGTCAGCCAATATGAGCAGGGGAGTTCAGACGCTGCGTCCGATAGGGCTACAGCTAACGACCTGCCGGTGCCCGCGGCAATCTCCGTTAGGCCGCAGCCCGCGGTGCCTCCCAAATCTCAGCACCCGAATCCATTAA
Organism: Acetobacteraceae bacterium; assembly: GCA_027353465.1. GTDB lineage: Bacteria > Pseudomonadota > Alphaproteobacteria > Acetobacterales > Acetobacteraceae > Rhodopila. The sequence continues at coordinate 2,536 of DAIEHR010000292.1, forward strand.
GTCTCGCGAGTGGGCCCGATGCGCCCGCCGCATCGACGCAGGCCGACCCTGCCTTGCGGATATTGGTCATTTCCCACAGCCACCCCGAAATTTCGAAGGGCGGCGCTGAAATCGCGGCGTTTCAGCTTTATCGCGGTTTCGCTTCGCGGGACGGTTGCATCTCCTGGTTCATGGGTTGTGACCGCCGCCGCACCCGGTCGGAAATCCCGATCAGCCAGCCCTTCGGCATTGGCGATTACCTTTATTCTGTCGGCGAGTTCGATTGGTTCAAGTTCTCTAACCAGGACCCACGCCTGCCAGAGGCGCTGACCGATCTGCTGCTGGACCTGCGTCCCGACATCGTGCATTTCCACCACTACATCAATGTCGGCGTGGAAGCGTTCGCGATCGTCAAGCGGGTGTTGCCGAACGCCAAGGTCGTGGTGACCCTGCACGAATATCTAGCGATCTGTAATCATCACGGCCAAATGGTAACGAACCCACATCGGAACCTTTGCTATGAGGCGAGTCCGCAGCGTTGCATTGAATGTTTCCAGCATCTGGACGAATCCGACTTCTTTCTACGGAAGCGCTACATCGAACATTTTTTCAGCTTCGCTGATCATTTCGTTTCACCAAGCCAATTCCTGGCGGACCGGTACACGGCCTGGGGCATGGCCGAGGAGCGTATTTCGGTGATCGAAAACCTCGTGAACGCCCCCATCTCGCGCGGCCCCATTCGCCCAATCGGCACCACCGGCCCATTACGCGCGGGCTTCTTTGGACAGCTTTCCTTTCTGAAAGGCGCCAACGTCCTATTCGATGCCGCTGACCTGCTGGACAAGGAGGAACGCTTCGATATTAGCCTGGAAATATTCGGAGACTACCGCAGCCAACCTGCCGAGTTCCAAAAGGAACTCCAGGAGAGGATGGAAAACCTCGGGCAGAACGTCACTCTTCACGGTCCATATGATCAGAGCCGTGTGGATATGCTGATGCAATCCGTCGATGTCATCATCGTCCCATCGGTCTGGTGGGAAAACTCTCCCCTGGTCATCCAGGAGGCTCGGCGTAACGGCCGTCCGGTTATCTGCTCTGATATCGGGGGAATGGCGGAAAAGGTCCACGATGAAATCGACGGATTCCATTTCCACGTCGGCAGCGCCATGGCACTGGCGATGCTTTTAAAGAAGATCGCCGACAACCGGACATTGCTGACCGACGTCGCCGCCTCCATACGGAAGGTCCAGACGGCGGACGCAATCGTGGATGCCCATCTGTCGCTTTACCAAAAGCTGCAGGCCGCGGTTCCGGAACTCATCGGCTAAACCAAATTATGGAGTAGAGTGATACCCGGCATCCTCGCTCACGGTGGCGCGGTTGCTCGAATCATGACGGGATAGCTTTATACATGCCGGACGCGACCACATCGAAACCTCATCTGGCGGATCGAGGATTAGTCTCTGCTGCACGCGACAGTGTCGCCCGCGCTGTGCGGATTGAACAACGCGGCCTGGAGGCGATGCTAGAGGCCCTCCATACCGAGCTTGGCGTTGCTTTCGCCGCCGCGGCTGATATCGTCGAACGGGCGGGTGGGAATGTCGTGGTCACTGGCATGGGAAAATCCGGCCATGTCGGCCGCAAGATCGCCGCGACCCTGGCCTCCACCGGCACGCCCAGCCACTTCGTCCATCCCGCCGAAGCCAGCCATGGCGACCTGGGGATGATCCGCAACGACGATGTGGTGCTGGCGCTGTCCTGGTCCGGGGAGACGCCGGAACTGTCCGACATCGTGGCCTATACGCGCCGGTTCGGGGTCAAGCTGATCGCGATCACCTCCCGTCCCGGCAGCGCGCTGGGTATTGCCGCCGACGTCGGCCTGTTTCTGCCCGTGGTGCAAGAGGCCTGCCCGAACGGTCTGGCGCCAACCACCTCCACCACCATGCAAATGGTGGCAGGCGACGCGCTGGCGGTGCTGCTGCTGGAACGAAGGGGCTTCACCTCTCACGATTTCCAGCGCTTCCACCCCGGCGGCAAACTGGGTGCCCGTCTCTCGAAGGCACGCGCCGTGATGCATACCGGCAACGAATTGCCGGTCGTGGCGGACACCGCTGACCTGTCTCATGCGATCGTCGAGATGACATCCAAGCGCTTCGGGATCACCGGCGTGGTAAACGCGGCGGGTGATCTGGTCGGCGTGTTGACCGACGGTGACCTGCGAAGGGCCTTCAAACAGGGATTCGCTGATGGGCCAGTGACCAGGGTCATGGGCAAACACCCCCACAGCGTCGGACCCGACGTGCTGGCGGTGGAGGTTCTGGCACAGATGAACCAATCCCGCATCACCTGCATCTTCGTTGTGGAGGCAGGAAAGCCGATCGGTCTGATCCATGTGCATGATCTGTTGAGGGTTGGGATCGTCTAACGTCTCGCTGCCCCGCCAGTGCGAAGCCCGGTCATCCGGACAGGCCCAACCCCGGTCATCCAGCCGATACCGGGACCCACGGCGACAGGGCACAGTGGCGTCAGGCAAGGAGATCCGATTTATGGACCTGATCGAACAACTGTCCACCGGGCTGGCCGACCGAATTGCACAGGCGGGTGGCTTCACTGTCGGCATTCAGACCGACAAGCGGCAGACCAGCGGCCTGCTGTGGCGACCGGATGTGGTCATCTCCTCCGACCAGACGTTGCCGGACGATGCCGATGCGCTGCATGTAGTGCACGCGGGTCAAACCCGGAAAGCGACCTTGGCCGGCCGCGACCCCAGCACCAATGTCGCCGTGCTGAAGTTGGACGCCCCGATCGAGAGCACGCTTCCGCCGGCGGCTTCGCCCCTGCGCGTTGGTAATCTGACGGTTTTGGTGGGCTCGGACTCCGCCGGCCATCCGACCGCGCGTCTGGCCATGGTTCATGCGCTCGGCGGTGCCTGGCAGAGCATGGCCGGCGGCCGAATCGATGCCCTGATCCGGCTAGACACACGCTTGGGCGTAGATGAGGGGGGCCCGGCCCTGTCGTTGACCGGTGGACTGGTCGGCATGTCCACCTCGGGTCCGCGCCGCAAGACCATCGTCATCCCAACAGCGACACTCACCCGGGTCGTGGAGCCCCTGCTGACAGAAGGCCGGATCGCGCGCGGCTGGCTGGGAATTGGCCTGCAACCGGTGCGCATTCCCGACAGTTTGCACCAAACTACCGAGCGGGAGACCGGCTTGATGGTGGTCGGAATGGCGAGTGGCGGACCGGCCGAGGCCGCCGGCATTCTTCCCGGCGACATTGTGCTGGATATCGACGCAACGCCGGTCAGTCGGCTTCGCTCGCTGTTCGCTGAACTGGGCGCGGACCGGATCGGTCAGACGGTCGGGCTTCGCTTGCTGCGCGCCGGCGCGATCCAGACCGTCGGCGTCACCGTCGCCGCCCGACCAGCACAGTGACCAACGGCCTGCGCATCCGGGTCCATGCCACGGACCCCGTTCGCCGCCTCGGCCTTCACGCGATGCTGAACCAGGCCGGTCATGTGGTGACCGAGGAAACGCCTGACGTCGAACTCTTCGACATGGAACCCGCATCGACCCAGTTGCCAATTGAGGCCGAGGCCCCCGTCGTCATTCTGACCAAGGCTCCGCTCGCTGGGACGCACGCCGGGATCCTGGCGCCTGACGCCACGGCGGATCAACTGGACGCCGCCTTGCGCGCGGTTTTCGCGGGGCTGATCGTTCGGTCCCCGGCTCCGGTAGAGAGCCATGGATTCGCTTCGACCGAGGACATGCCGCTGCTCACGCCGCGGGAACGCGAGATCCTTGGCCTGATCGGCGAGGGTCTCAGCAACAAGGAAATGGCGCGACGGCTGCTGATTTCCGTCCATACCGTCAAATTCCACATGGAGGCGCTGTTCACCAAGCTCGACGCCACCAGCCGGGCCGAGGCCGTCACCAAGGGGCTGCGCGGCGGGGTTATCGAACTTTAGGCCCGATCCGTCCCAGCGTAAGGTTTGACATTCCCCCGCAGCGATGCGATCCGGTTACTGAACAGTAGCCTGGAGTTGGATGTGAACGATGCGCTGCCGCTGGAGGAATCGCCTCTGCGATCGATCGACTCTGTCGAGTACGGCCTGAGTGAAGCCGGATATATCGCTAACCGCCAGATCTCGACCGCGATCTATATGGCGCACCACCTGCAAAAGCCGATCCTGGTCGAAGGGCCGGCCGGCGTCGGCAAAACCGAACTGGCCAAGTCGGTTGCATCCTGGTTGAAACTGCCGCTGATCCGGATGCAGTGCTACGAGGGCCTGGATGAGTCCAAGGCACTCTACGAATGGAAATACGGCAAGCAGTTGCTGTACACTCAGATCTTGAAGGACAAGATCAACTCGGTCATCGGTGACGCCGATGATCTGGGGACGGCGCTGGACAAGCTGCACGCATTCGGCAACGTGTTTTTCTCCCACCAGTTCCTGGAGCCGCGCCCCCTGCTGCGGTCGTTGCAGGAACCGCGCGGATCGGTGCTGCTGATCGATGAGATCGACAAATCGGACCAGGAGTTTGAGGCGTTCCTGCTGGAAATCCTGTCCGACTATCAGGTGACGATTCCTGAAATCGGCACTGTCAGCGCGATGGTGCCCCCCATTGTGCTGCTGACATCGAACGCAACCCGCGATCTGGGCGATGCGCTGAAGCGGCGCTGCCTGCATCTGCATATCGGCTTCCCCGACGACAAGCTGGAAGCCAAGATCATCGGCTCCCGCGTGCCGGGGATCGATGCGCGCCTGCTGAAGCAACTTGTCAGTTTCGCCCAGCAGCTTCGCGGAATGGACCTGAAAAAGGTGCCCTCGGTCAGTGAAACGATCGACTGGGCGAAGATCATGATGCTGCTGCACACCTCGGTGCTGGAGGTGGATCTGGTGCGCGACACACTGAACGTGCTGTTGAAGTTTGAGGCTGATATCGAGGCGGCGGGCAAGCAGCTCGCCGGATTGACCCACAAAGCGAGGCAGGACGCCGGCATCGCATGATGTCAGCGCCCGCCAGCGAACCGCTTCGCCGTTTCCTTCAGGTCGCCCGCGGCGCCGGATTGCGCGTCTCGGCGGCCGAGGGGATCGACGCCGCGCGCGCCGTGGACCTGATCGGCTACGCCGACCGCACCATCCTGAAAGACACGCTGGGTTTACTGCTGGCCAAGACGCCGGACGAAAAGGCCGCTTACGAGGAAGTCTTCGACCTTTACTTCAAACGCGATGAATTCGCCGGCGACAAGCCTGACGACCGGGACGGCTCGGCGGACCCTGACCAAAACGAAGCCTCCAGCCCGTCGAACGGAGAGGGTGGCGACGGCATGGGCGGCCAAGTCGGCCAGTCGCTGGGCTCGTTACTGTCGAGCGACGATCGCGCCACTCTGGCGACCGCGATGGAGCAGGCCGCCCGCGAGGCCGGTATCGAAAACATCCGCTTCTTTACACAGAAAAACCTCTACGCCCGCCGCATTCTGGACCGGATGGGCCTGCGCGCCCTTGAACGCGACGTGGAAGCGATGCGCCAGACCGGTACGCCCGAAGGTCTGGGACGGGCGCAGTTCCTGGAAGGCAAAGTCGATCAGCTGCGCGACGCGGTTCGGGACTTTGTCGAACGGAACCTGATCCTCTATGCCAAGGGCGAAACTGAAAAATTCCGCGAGGAACTGCTGAAATCCGCCCGCCTGTCGAACCTGGAGCGCCGCGACCTGGACCGGATGCGCCTCCTGGTGCGCCAGATGGCCAAGAAACTTGCCGCGCGCTACGCAAAGACCCGCCGGCGCCGGCTGCGCGGGCAACTGGATACGCGGCGCACCCTGCGCCGGAACATGGGCTGGGGCGGCATTCCGTTCATCACCGTCTGGAAGCAGAAGCGAATCGAAAAGCCGCGCGTCATGGTGCTGTGCGACGTATCCGGTTCGGTCGCCGCTATGGCGCAGTTCCTGCTGATGTTCGTGTATTCGATCAACGAGGCGCTGTCGGACATCCGCTCGTTCGCCTTCGCCGGCTCCTTGATCGAGGTTTCGGACATCCTGGAAAAGGAACCGGTCGAGGAAGCCATTACCAAAATCATGTCGCTGATCGGGTTCGGATCATCGAATTACGGCAACTCGTTCGCCGATTTCGAGGATGGCTGGATGAAGCATGTGACCAACAAAACCACGGTCATCATCCTGGGCGATGCCCGCGGCAACCGCACGGACCCCCGCACCGACGTGATCGGGCGGCTGTCGCAGCGGTCCAAGCGGATCATCTGGCTGAACCCGGAATACCGTTCCGCCTGGGGCACCGGCGATTCCGACATGTATCGCTACGCGCCATTCTGCAACCTGGTGACCGTGTGCAGCACGCTGCGCCACCTGGAACGGGCGATTTCCGACATTCTGGAAGACGCTGCCTAGGCGGAGACCTTGGCGTAGGATACCGGCGACATATAGTCTGACCCATGCCTCAGACCTACCCGATCTCCGACCACTTCGACGGCAAGCGCTTCTTCAATCCCGACGTTGTTCCATCATCGCGAAACCTCCTCCAAATCCTCCGCTGGAGGTTTGGAGGGGAGCGTGCGACCTGGCCGGCCAAAGTCGCTAATCCACCCTTCCCGCCGCCGCCTGACGCTGTTCCGGCTGGTTCGGCATCCATCACGTTTATCAACCACGCGAGCTTCCTGATCCGCTTCCCAGGCGCCGTGGTATTGACCGACCCGATCCACAGCGAACGCTGTTCCCCCGTGTCCTGGGCCGGCCCCAGGCGCGCCCGCCCGCCAGGTATCGCGCTGGCCGACCTGCCGCGGCCAGACATCGTTGTGCTGTCGCACAACCATTACGACCACATGGACCTGCCGACGCTGCGGGACATTCACCGCCGCCATGCCCCGCGCTTCGTCACCACATTGGGGAACGCCAAACAGCTTCGTCGCCTGGGTATCGACGCGGTTGAACTGGACTGGTGGCAGGACCTCACCATTGGCCCCGTCCACATCACCTGCACAAGGGCGCGCCACTTCTCCGCGCGCACATTGTTCGATCGGAATCACACGCTCTGGGGTGGGTTCATGCTGCGAACCGAGCACGGCCAGGTACTGTTCGCCGGGGATTCAGCCGCTGGCCCGCATTGGCGGGAAATCCGCGATCGGCTCGGGGCGCCGGACGTCGCCCTGCTGCCGATCGGCGCCTATGAGCCGCGATGGTTCATGGCTGCCGCCCATATGAACCCGGCGGAGGCTGTCGATGCGCACCAGGACCTGCAAAGCCGCCAGTCCATCGGCATGCATTTCGGCACCTTCCAACTGACGGACGAGGCAATCCACGCGCCGCTCGAAGCCTTGGCCGGCCTTAATCCAGATCGGTTCACCGCCCTGGACTTCGGTGAAAGCAGGCTGTTCCCGCTGAATTCAGACCTGGGGCGCTGACATCACGCCTCGCGGTAGCCCAGCAGCAACAGTCCGCAGAACAGGATGCAAACTGGCCACACCCAGCCCGCCACCTGCCATGCGATCGGGTTCTCCCGCGGGTTCAGCCTGATCTCCAGCCATCGTCCCCAGCCGGCCGCGACCCCCGCGAGCGCCAACGGCGTATGCGTCAGTTCGATCAGCAACTGGTCCTTCACGTTGGCGATGGCATGGTTGTGGGTCAGCAGCATCGTGCCACCCGCCGCGCACAACAGCGGAAACACCAGCTTGGCCCACTGGTTGTTCCAGTTGGTCGCCCGCACCCGCCACTCAAAGTAGGTAAAGGCGACAATCAGCAAAACGAAGAACCGGTGCTGCGCCACCTCCACATCGCGGAAGCTGTCCAGAAAGCCGATATCGCCCATCGGCCATGTCTCTGGATCCGAACGGAAAAACAGGAAGACCGCCAACCCCAGAAACGCCAGCGGCCAATGCCGAGCCCAACGCACCCCCGCTCGGTTTAGCAACGCAAGCAGCCCGACCACCACCACGATCAGTCCAGCCCAATGGTGGTTGTATTCCGACCACGCGATATCGTCGGCATTGCGCGGCGGCAAATCACCCGCCCCGGGCGTAAACGCCACCTGCGGTGCGCCCTTCTTCGCCGCGGCTTCGGCATCCAATTGTGCCTGCAACTCCGGCAGCGCCAGATCGTCGTGGCTGGGGCTGCTCAGCCGCGGCCATTGCGGCGTGTTGCGCACCACGATCTCATGCCAACTGACGCGATCCTGCGTCAGGTCGACCGCCGGCGGCACCGATGTCAGGGAGGCGGCGGCAAAGAAAATCGCGATGCCGATCCCGAACTCCACCTCGGCGAACCGGCGCAGCCGGTTGACCGAGGTCGCCGGATTGGCTCGCAACCGCTCCACCAGCAGGAAATTCGCGCCACCAAGCGCCAGCAGCATCAGGAACATGACGATCTTGGCACCCACCATCACGCCGAAGGCGGTACCATAGAACCCTTGCGGATCGCCGATATAGACCACGCTCATGGTCACCCCGCTGGCCAGGATGCAGGCGACGCCAACCATCGACATGCGGGAAAACCGGGCACCTGCCAAGCGGAACGCCGCGCCGTCGCGAATGCGGGCCAGTGTCAGCAGAAAGCAGGGGATGCCGCCAATCCAGATCGCGGCACCAAGCTGATGCAGCCCCTCGACAGCCAAAAGCACCCCCCTCCCGTCCAAACGAGCGGCGGCGTGGGTGGTCAGCGTCGCGGCGGCGAGTTCGATGACGGTCAGTGCCAGCAGCCCGAGGACAGGCGCACGGTCCTTCCAGGACAGCAGGACGAACGCGATGGACGCGGCGGCAGCGGTCTTGACCATGCCGGCCACGGCAAATCCGGCGCTTAGTACATTGCCCAGGGACAGATCGACGGTTGCGATCAGCACCGCCGCCTGCAACGCGACGGTCGCAGCCTCTGACACTACCAACGCCAGAGCGGCATAACCAGCGATACGGGCTGTCCCGGCCACCACCCCCTGCCCCGCCCGACCCAGCTTGGGCGCCAGGGGACGAGCCAGGAACGCCAGGAACAGCACACCGCCCACTGCCATGGACTGCGACAGGATCGTAAACCCGTGGACAACGATCGACAGGTAGCCGAATACATCGACCAGCAATTCCATGATCAGGGCGCCGTCACGGTGATGGGAACGTCGCCCCGGGTGATATGCCCATCCACCGCCAGAACCTGCCAGCGCACCACATACGCGCCAGGCGTCAGGTTCATGTGCGCGTCGATGATGTCGGGCGGCCCGCCCGGCGCAATCGACACGGTATCGCGCGTGTGATCCGGCCGAATCAGCGTCAGGCGCGAACGCCCGCGGTCGATCCGGCTGTTGAAGCGCAGGCGCAGGTCCAGGGCGCCGGCCTTCACCGTTCCGCCCGATGGGGGTTGGCTGTCCTCCAGAATAGCGTGCGCCTGTGCCAGGACTGGCACAAACGCGACGGTCACGAGGGTCAAAAGCCAGAGTTTGATGCGAGGAGACACGGTGATCCTTCCACAACAAGGCGGCGCGCCCTGTAGCGCCTGGGGGCGGCGCTGTCCATCGACGCAGGACCGAGGTAAACAGGCCGCCCCATCGCTCCGCCCATTAAGCAGGATCACATGAGCCGCCAACCACCCGGAAAACGCGCCGATTACCGCTGGTTCAATGCCATCACCACCCGATGGATGGACAATGACGTATTCCAGCATGTGAACAACGTGAACTACTTCTCCTACTTCGATACGGCCGTGACCTATTACGAAATGTCCGAGAAAGTCGTCGGCCTGCTGGATGGTCCGGTGCATTGCGTGGTGGCTGAGGTTGCCTGCCGTTACCACGCCTCCCTGGCGTTCCCCGACCGGGTGAATGTCGGTATCCGTGTCGCCTCCATTGGCCGCAGTTCGGTGCGGTACGAAATCGGCATCTTCCGCAATGATGAGGACACTGCCGCCGCCGAGGGCCACTTCGTGCACGTTTTCGTCGAGCGGGGGGTGCAGAAGCCGGTGCCCATCCCCGACGACGCGCGCGCCAAACTATCCTTGATCGCGGCTGGCTAGACCCCGGACCCAGCCGGCGCGTTGACCCCGGACACACCGCCGCGTCCGGCGTTCAGTCATAAGGTCAGCCGTTGTCGATATTCCACCTGCACGCGATCGAGGGCCTGTTCCAGACCTACGGCTACTGGGTCATCGTGCTGGGTATCATGCTGGAAAGCATGGGCCTGCCGCTGCCCGGCGAGAGCCTGATGATCGCCGCCGCGCTGTATGCGGCGACGACGCATCGGCTGAGCATCTTCCTGCTTGTCCCGCTCGCCGCGTTGGGAGCGATCGCGGGGGATCAAGTCGGCTATTTCATCGGCCGCGGGATTGGCTACAGGTTGCTGTCGCGCTGGGGCCGGAAGCTGGGGATAAGCGACGACCGACTGGAACTAGGCCGCTTCCTGTTCCGCCGCTACGGCGGCGCGGTCGTATTCCTGGGCCGATTCGTCGCCTTCCTGCGCACCTTCGCCGCCCTGCTGGCCGGCGCCAACCGCATGCCCTGGCCGATGTTCCTGATGTGGAACGCCCTGGGCGGCATCGGCTGGACCTCGCTTTACGGATTCGGGGCGTATCTGCTGGGTGACGCCGCCAAGCGGCTAAGCGGCCCGATCGGCATCGCCCTGGGCGTAACGGGCGGGGCAGCCATTCTGGCGGCGGTCATCTTCGTAAACCGGAACGAAGCCCGCCTGCTGGAGGATGCCCGCCAGCAAAGCAAGGCTCACCGGGACGAACCGTCCCCGGCGAACGCACTTTCGTGAAACTTCGGGTAGCATTGTCCCCCCTTTATCCCTTCCCGGGCCGTCGATCACACCGAGAAATACTTAGCCCTCGGGTTCAACACCACAATCGCACTGGTCGATTGTTCCGGATGCAACTGGAACTCATCCGACAGCGAAATCCCGATCCGATCGGCGCCCAGCATCTTCAGGATCGGCTCCTGATCCTCCAGCCGAGGACAGGCCGGATACCCGAATGAATACCGGCTGCCGCGATACCCCTGCGACAGCATCTTCTCCATATCCCGGTCATCCTCACCAGCGAACCCAAGTTCCGCTCGGATTCGCTTATGGACGTATTCCGCCATCGCCTCGGCCATCTCCACCGACAGGCCGTGCAGATACAAATAATCCTGGTAACGATTATCCTCGAACCAAACGCGCGCGGTGTCGGACGCTTTCTGCCCCACTGTCACCACCTGCAACGCGATCACGTCCCGCTCCGCATCGTCAACGTCGCGGAAGAAATCGGCGATGCACTCGCCATCCTCCTTAGGCTGACGCGGCAAGGAGAAGCGAGCAACCTCAGTCGTGCCATCCTGCTCGAAAATGAGCAGGTCGTTCCCCTGCCCGGCCGCCTTCCAATAGCCATAAGCGGCTTGCGGCTTCAGGATGTCCTGCTCCTCGCACAGCGCCAGCATCCGGCGCATCACTGGGCGCAGTTCCTGCTTCGCCCAACCCAGGAAATCATCCAACGAGCGCCCCTGTTTCCGGAAGCCCCACTGGAATTGATACAGGCTGCGCTCGTTCAGGAACGGCACAATGGCTTTGGGTGCGGATTCCACCACCCGCGCCCCCCAGAACGGCGGCTGAACCACCGGCACGTCGCTGGTCAGACGGTGGCGACGCTGGCGAACCACCGCGACATCGACCGGCCGGAAGGCTTTTTCATCAGCCTGCCCCAGAGTCCGGGCAGTGTTGCGAGCCTTGCCGGCACGCTTCGACTGGATAACGGCCAGGTAGTCGTCGAACGCGTTGCCGGTCACCTTGTCCATCAGGTGCAGCCCATCGAACGCATCGCGCGCATAGGCGACGCGACCCGAGGCATAAGCGCTGACGCAGGCATCCTCGACATAGTTGCGGGTCAATGCCGCCCCGCCCAGCAGCACCGGAATCTCCACGCCCCGACGGGACATTTCTTCCAGATTCTCGCGCATCACGACCGTTGATTTCACCAGCAGACCAGACATGCCGATGGCATGGGCATGGTTGTCCTGCACGGCCTGCAGCATGTCGGCGAGCGGCACCTTGATGCCAAGATTGATTACCCGGTAGCCGTTGTTGGTCAGGATGATATCGACCAGGTTCTTGCCGATGTCATGCACGTCGCCCTTTACCGTGGCCAGGACGATGGTGCCTTTTTCCTGGCCCTCCACCCGTTCCATCATCGGTTCCAGATAGGCAACGGCCGCCTTCATCGTCTCCGCGCTTTGCAGCACGAACGGCAACTGCATCTTGCCGGCGCCGAACAGGTCGCCCACCACCTTCATGCCGTCCAGCAGCACGTTGTTGATGATATCCAGCGGCGGCAGCGTCAGCAGCGCCTCATCCAGGTCGTCCTGCAGACCCTTGCGGTCGCCATCGACGATGCGATCCTTCAACCTTCCCTCGGCGGTTTCGGCGCGTTCCTTCTTTACCGCATCGGCGGCCTTGCGGCCGGCGAACAGTTCCAGCAGGCGCTGCAGCGGGTCGTAATCCTCCCGCCGGCGGTCAAAGATCAGGTCTTCGGCGACCTGCTTTTCTTCCTCGGCGATCAGATGCATCGGCCGGATCTTCGACACATGGATGATCGCGCCCGTCATCCCGGCCTTGCGGGCATGATCCAGGAACACACTGTTCAGCACGGCCCGGGCGGCTGGGTTCAAGCCGAAACTGACGTTGGACAGACCCAGGATGATCTGGATATCGGGGAATTCCTGATGGATCGCCGCGATACCCTCCAGCGTCCATTGCGCCAGCTTGCGGTCGTCCTCATTGCCTGTCGCAATGGTAAAAGTCAGCGGATCGATCAGCAGGTCGGACTGTGCCAGCCCATACTGGTTGCAGGCGAAATCCACCAGCCGCCGAGCGATGCGCAGCTTGTCCTCGGGGGTTTTCGCCATGCCGACTTCATCGATGGTCAGCGCGATCACCGCCGCGCCGAACTTCTTGGCCAGAATCAGCCGGTCAGCCGCGGCCTTCTCGCCATCCTCGAAGTTGATGGAGTTGATGATCGGCTTGCCGCCATGCAGCTTCAGCGCGGCCTCGATGACCGGGGTTTCAGTGCTGTCGATCACCAGCGGGCTGTTCACCGAGGCGGTGAATCGGCGGATGATCTCATCCATCTCCTGCGTTTCATTGCGCCCGACAAACGCCGTGCAGATGTCCAGCGCGTGCGATCCTTCCTGCACCTGCTCACGCCCCATGGCGACGCAGCCGTCCCAGTCGTGGACTTCCTGCAGTTCGCGCCATTTCTTCGATCCGTTGGCATTGCAGCGCTCGCCGATGGCGAAGATCGCGTTCTCCTGCCGCAACGGCACCGCCTGATACAGGCTGGCGACGCCGGGGATCCAGATCGGCTTGCGCACGACCGGGGCCGGCCTGAACCCGCCACGTTTTCGCAGCATCTGGTCCAGCGCCTGGATATGCCCGATGGAGGTGCCGCAGCAGCCGCCGATCAGGTTGACGCCGTCCTCCGCGATGAAGCGTTCCAGCCACGAAGCCAGATCGGCCGCGCCCAGCGGGTAATGGGTGTGCCCATCGACCAGTTCCGGCAGCCCGGCATTCGGCTGGACGGAGATCAACCCCGGCCAGTTGGTCGCGAGCCAACTGACATGCTCCGCCATCTCCTGCGGGCCGGTGGCGCAGTTCAGGCCCATCAGCGGGACGTCCAGCGCACCAATCACCGCGCCGGCGGCGGCGATATCG
>DAIEHR010000301.1 GCA_027353465.1 Acetobacteraceae bacterium
TAGCCGGTGAAGCCGTAGATGATATTCAGGCCCTGCGCCAAGGTCAGGAACATGATGAAGTTGAACAGCATCAACTCGTTGGAATAGACGCCGCGGGCGATGCCCATCACCGCGACCACGGCGGTGGCGATGGCGGCATCCAGGATGATCCGGTTGCGTTTATGCACGCCGCGTTTTCCTTCCCAGGATGCCCTCGGGCCGGATCAGCAGCACCGCGATCAGCAGCAGGTTGGGCAACAGGTTTGCCCAGGAACTCAGGTAGGTCTGCATCAGCATCAGCGACACGCCGTAGATGATGCCGCCCAGCAACGTGCCCAGCGGGTTGCCCAGGGTGCCGACGACGATCACGGCGAAGGCGGTGATGTTGATCGCGACGCCCATGTTCGGGGTGATGCTGCCCAGGATGAACGGGGCGAACACGCCGGCCACGCCCGCCAGCGCCAGGCTGATGCCGAACGCGACGGCGGAGACGAAATTCACATCGATCCCCGTCGCCAGCGCCTCCTCCCGGCTGACCATCACCGCTCGGGTCAAGGTCCCCAGGCGGGTGCGATACAGATAAAGATACACCAGCAGCACCGCGATCGCACTGACGAGGGCGCTGAAAATCCAGGCTTTCGGCAGGCGGGTGCCCAGGATCACCAGCGGCCCGACACCCAGCAGGCGCGGAGGCAATGACCGTTCGGTGGCGCCCAGGCCGATCGTGGTCACCGCCTCGATCATCTGCGAGATGCCGAAGAACAGGATCAGCGACAGCATCTCGGAATCGCGGGACCGCAGCAGACGCGGGACCACCAGGTAGTAGATCGGCAGGCCCACCAGCAGGAACACCACGACCACCAGCCCGGCGGAAACGAACGGGTTCAGCCCGAAACTGGTGAACAGGAACCAGGCGGAAATGCCGCCCAGCATCAGGAAGTCGCCATGCGCGAGGTTGACGATGCGCATCACGCCGAAGACCAGGTTCAGGCCCAGGCCGACGAGGGTATAGTACAGGCCGAACACCACGCCGGCGACGATGGCGCCGGTCAGCATAGGGTGCCTTGGGGTGTCGGGGTCGGTTGGGAATCGGCTGTGGCGGTTTCCGTCGCGGCCGGGTTCGGTGAGTAGCCGGCCGTTGCCCTATCCGTCAGCACCAAACCCAGTTGGCGAGTGGCCGTTGCCCTTGCCGTCATGGCCGGGACACGCCCGGCCATGACGGGAGAGAGAAAGCCACGCTGTTCCAGGCGATTACCTTCTGTGGAACCCCGGTATGGACGATGGGTTCTCACTTCCCGATCACGGCCTTGCCGTTGGCCAGGTCCGGCGGATACACCGCGACCAGGTTCAACTCATCCTTACCGGCCGGCTGCAACTGACCCAGCGGGGTCACCTCGCCGATCTGGGCGCCGTCCTTGCGCAGTTCAAACGTGCCGTCCAGGGTCTTCAGCTTGCCGGACAGGGCGAAAACGGCGTTGTGGATATCCATCTGGTCCAGGCTTTTGGTCGTGGCCAGTGTCTGCTCCACCACCAACCCCGTCATGTAGCCGTAAACCGCGTTGGCACCGAATGCGACGCCCGAACCCGGCGGATACTTCTTGTCCCACGCGGCATGAAATTCCTGCTGCGTCATACCGGCCTCGGGCTTGTAAACGTAGTTCGATGGCGGGACGTAACTATAGATATTGGTCAGCGCGGAGACGCCAACATTCTTCTCGATTTCTTCCTTTTCGGTGCCGGCGTAGATCGAGAACACGAATTTGAACTGGTTGCCGCTGTCCTGCAGGTTGCGCAGAAAGGCGATATCATTGCCAACGTAACCAAGCTCCAGCACCGCATCGGGGTTCAACGCGGCGATATTGTTGATCAAAACGGTGTAATTGGAGGTCGATGTCGGCACACCTTGATAATAGACAACTTTTACTTTGCCGTCGCGCTCGAAGAACCCTTTCAACGCCGCCGCCTGGGTGCCGGTGAAGTCGTTCGTGGAATACAGGATCGCCACCGTCTTGATCCCGGCCTTAACCCCCTCATCCCCCAGGAAGTCGGAGATGTAATGCGGCCAGATCGTCGAAACCGGATCGGCCATCAGTGCGATATATGGATTGTCGTCGGTGAAGAATGCCGCCCCGGTGCCGGACACGTCGAACAGGAACTGCTTATGCTCCTTGGCGATCGGCACCCCGACAGACGTCAATACAGACCCGGAATCCGCGATCAAAAGATCAACATGATCCTGCGTTATCAACTGGTTATACAACGTCGCCGCCGTCGCCGTGCTGCTCTGGTCGTCATAGGCGATCAGCTTCAGCGGGATTTTCTTGCCAAACGCTTTCACCTCGACGCCGCCGCTGGCGTTCACCTGATCGACCCACAGCTTGAAGCCGTCGAACACGGGCATGGAGATGCTGGCATAGGGACCGGAACTGGCATACAGCGCGCCAACCTTGATCTCGGCGGGGGCCGCCGGTTGCGCCTGCGCCGAACCCGCGGCCAACAGCATACCCATAGCCAGAAGTTTGGACTTCATTTCCATTCCCTTTATCAGCAGCCGCCCGTAATCGGAGCCGTTGCGGCTTGTGATACAGCCCCCCTGCCCTGTCAATCGACCCGCGCTGGACCAGTGCGCCATTTTGCCGCACCTTTCCTGCTGCACCGGAGGTTCGGCTTATGACCCATCGTCCGACCGTCTATGGCACGCGGCACGCGATCTCGGCGGGCCACTACCTGGCCGCCTCGGCCGGGTTCTCGATCCTGGAGGCCGGCGGCAACGCGATCGACGCGGGTGTCGCCGCGGGGATCGCATTGGGGGTGCTGCAACCGGACCTGGTCAATTTCGCGGGGGTGGCACCGATCCTGATCCGGCTGGCGGACGGCACGACGGAAAGCATCGCCGGGCTTGGCTGGTGGCCGAAATCGATCCCAGCGGATGTGTTCATGCGGGATCACGGCGGGAAGATACAAGCCGGCGTGTTGCGCACCGTTGTTCCCGCCGCGCCCGATGCCTGGATCACCGCGCTGCGGCGGCATGGGACGATGCGGTTCGCGGATGTCGCGGCGCACGCCATTCGTTTCGCGGCCGACGGGTTCGCGGTGTATCCGTTGCTGGAACGATCCATCGGTTCGCACGCCGAGGAATACCGGCGCTGGGAGTCCAACACCGCGATTTTCCTGCCGAACGGGCGGGTGCCGAAGACCGGCGAGAAATTCGTGCAAGCTGATCTCGCGCGGACGATTCAGTACATGGCCGATCAGGATCGCGCCGCCGGACCGGATCGCCGCGCTGGCCTGGATGCCGCGCATCATGCGTTCTATCGCGGCGATATCGCCCGGGCGATCGTTGGGCTGCAAGAACAGGAAGGCGGCTACCTTTCGATGTCGGACATGGCGGAATACGCGTCCCCCGTCGAGCCGGTGGTGCGCCGGTCCTGGCGCGGGCATGAGCTGATTACCTGCGGCGCGTGGTGCCAGGGTCCAGCGTTGCAACAGGCCCTGGCGCTGGTGGAGCATGTGGGCCTCGACGGTCTGGCGCACAACTCCGCCGATTACTTGCACCGGGTGGTCGAATGCCTGAATCTGGCGCTGGCCGACCGAGAATATTACTTCGGCGATCCGCGTTTCACCGACGTTCCCGTGGACTGGCTCCTCGATCCCGCCACCATCGCTCGGCGGGCCTCCGCGCTGCGGGATGACCGAGCGTTCGGGGCGATGCCGCCGCCGCTGGATGGTCGGGCTGGGGCGTTCGCGGGCACCGACGCGGAATTGCCGAGGATCGAGGCGGACACGTCGTATTGCTGCGTCGTGGACCGCTGGGGCAACGCTTTCAGCGCCACGCCATCCGATGGATCGGGCGCGGTGCCGGTGGTGCCGGGGCTGGGGATCGCGCCGTCGGGGCGGGGCTCGCAAAGCCGGCCCGATCCGCGGCATCCGGCCGGGGTGGCACCGGGCAAGCGCCCCCGGTTGACGCCGAACCCGGCCCTGCTGCTCACCAACAAAGGCGGGGTCATGCCGTTGGGGACTCCGGGTGGCGATGTGCAGATCCAGGCGATGCTGCAGGTGCTGCTGAACGTGATGCATTTCGGGATGGACCCGCAAAGCGCGATCGAGGCGCCCAGGGTGGCGTCGTATTCCTTCCCCTCGTCGTTCGCGCCGTTCGAGTATTTCCCCGGCCGGCTGGCGGTCGAGGGCCGGATAGACAAGGCGACCCGGGACGATCTGGCGTCGCGCGGCCACACGATACAGGAATGGGCGGACTGGACGTGGCTGGCCGGTTCGGTGGAGGCGATCCTGACCGATCCGGACACCGGGATGATGGGCGCCGGCGCGGACCCGCGACGGCCGGCTTACGCGATCGCGGTTTAGACGCCGCCGCGAACACCACCGGCGACCGAGCACCGAACTCTCCTCGTCATGGCGGGCGCAGGCCCGCCATGAGGATGAAAGGCCGGTGAAATCCGTCGAGCGACTCGCTTATTTCGCTGCGTCTCCTCAACTCGCGGCGGTCAGCATCTCCCACAGCCCATCGGCCCCGTTCGCGCATGCGTATGAGCCGACCCGAGCCGCCCATTCCGGGTCGGACCCGAATTCCTCGCGCCAGGACCACAACCGGCGGGTGGACAGCTGCAACGCGTATTCCTTGGTGAAGCCGATCGCGCCGTGGACCTGATGCGCGATCTCGCAAGCCAGGGTCGCGGCCTCGCCAACGCGTGTCTTGGCCACGCCGATCAGGAACAGTTCGCGTTCGGCATCCACCTTGCCCAGCGCCTGGATACCGATGTTCGCGGCGGCTACGGCGGCGGCGGTTTGTCCTGCCAGCACCGCCAGATTCTGCTGCACGGCCTGGAACTTGGAGATCGGGCGGCCGAACTGCACCCGTTCCCGCGCATACCCAACCGCGAGGTCCATCGCCCGCTCCAGTGCGCCCGACATCATCGTCGCTCGGGCCAACGCCCCGCGCCGATACAGTGCGCCGCGGGATACCCCCTGCCCCAATGGTCCCACCGCATCGGCGTCGAGGCGCACGCGGGTAAACGACAACGTGTCCCTTGGTTCATTGGCGATGTTCTTGCCGGGAGCGATGTCGGCGCCGCCGGGGCGGTCCAGCGCGACGGCCATCTCCCCGTCCGGGCCGTCGGCGATCAGGATGGTCTTAGTGGCGATGCCGGCGTACGGTAACCGGCTGGCCTTGCCGGACAGAACCCAGCCGTTGCCATCGCGCTCGATGCTCAGCCGGTCGCCGCCGCGAACAGGTCCCACGGTCATCGGGCCGTCGGATAATTCCAGGCCCGCGCTGGCACCGACCCAACCGGCCAACATCGTCTCGGCCAGCGGAATAGGGGCGGAGAACCTTCCGGCCACGCGCAGCACGGCGAACAGGTCGGACCATTCGGCGTCCGCGCCGCCCGCCGATTCCGGCAGCGCGGCCAGGGGAACGCCGGTTTCGGCGACCGCCCGCCACAGATCGTCCGCGAACGCGCCGGTTTCGGCGCGATCAATGACATGTTTGGTGGATTTATCCTCGAACAGCCGGTTCATGCTTTCCAGCAGCATCCGGGTTTCGTCGCGCATGGCCATGATGAGTTCCCCCCGGGTTACCGCAGACCAAGACCGCGAGCGATGATCCCGCGCAGGATCTCCCGCGTGCCGCCCTGGATGGAAAAGCGCGGTGCGTTCATCGTGCTGCGCGCGATCATCGACACATAGGTATCGATCGCTTCCAGTTCCGGTTCCGTCGGAAACAACTGGCGCGCGACAACCGGAATGTCCTGTTCATAGCGCGTGCCCAGGTCTTTCACGACGGCGGATTCGTTGTTGGGATCATATCCATCCTGTAACATGCCGGCGATCGACAATGACATGCCGCGTAACGTCGCCAACTGCGCGATCAGCTTGCCCAGTGCCGCGGCGGTCCCCTTGTCCGGCGTCGGACCGGCCATGCGCACCATTTCCCGCAGCATCTGGAACAGCACCAGGAACCGGTCGGGCGCACTGCGTTCGAACGACAACTCGCTGGTCAACTGGTTCCAACCGTTACCTTCTTTCCCCAGCAGCCGGTTGTCGGGAACGAACACGTCCGTCAAGAATATTTCGTTGAAGTGATGTTCTCCCAGCAGGTTCAGCACCGGACGGATTTCCACGCCCGGCGTTTTCAGGTCCAGCAGAAACTGCGTGGCCCCGGCGTGGCGATCGGTTTCTTCCTTACCGTCGCCGGCCATCTTGCAGAACAGGATACAATAATCGGCCCTGTGCGCGTTCGACGTCCACAGCTTGCTGCCATTGATCCGATAGCCGCCATCGATTTTCACCGCCCGCGTGCGGGTGCCCGCGACGTCGGAACCGGAGTTGGGTTCGCTCATGCCGATACAGAACGACAATTCGCCGGCGGCGATCTTCGGGCAGAAAAACATCTTCTGCTCCTCGGTGCCGAAGCGCAGGATATTGGGGCCGCTTTGCCGGTCGCCTGTGTAATGCGCCGACAGCGGCGCACCGGCCGCCAGCATTTCCTCGATCAGCACGAACCGTTCGAACGCGGTCCGCTCCTGCCCGCCATACCGTTTCGGCCACGTCATCCCAATCCACCCGCGCCGCCCCATCGCCCGGCTGAAATCGCGATTGAAATCGGCCTTGGAGAATCCCATCAGGTGCTCATGCTCCTTGATGAATTCCCTGACCTCGACGCGCATTTTCAGCGCTTCGGGCGGCAGTTCGACGGGATCGAAACGGAACACCGGCGTGGCCATGATGGTTCCCCTACCAGTTCGTATTGAATCCCGCGAAAGTGTGCGGGATGTGCTGAATGTCGCTGACCAGTTCTTTCATGACGCCAACCGACGTGCCGGTTGGAAAATGCAGATCGACCGAGTCCGCCACGCCGTCGTAACGTGCCTCGATTTCCTTCGCCAGCACATCGTAAGTGCCGCAGGCGGCGAAAACCCGCACGGCGTCGTCGGAGACTTCGGCGCCCATGCGGTCCCATTGTCCCTCGACCGACATGCGATGCAGCTTGGCGCCCAGGTCTTCCAACCCGTGCAGCGCCAGGATCGGCAAATAGGTCCGGGTGGACCCATAGAAACCGATGCGCCGGCGGGACTTTTCCATTTCGGCGGCAACGGTGGCCTCATCGGGGCCGGTGCAGATGAAGCCGCCGCCATGCACGTCGAAATTCAGGCGGGAGCGGCCGCTGCGGCGCATACCCTCCATCATCTGCGGCATGCAGACCTGCTCCAGATAGGCGCGCGAGCACAGCGGATGCAGCCGCACGCCATCGCCCACCTGACCGGCGACGCGCAGCATCGCCTCGCCCACCGCCGCGACGGTGACCGGCACCATCGGCAGGCCGGTCGGTTCCGGCGAGAAGTCGGGGGTCATCAGGGTCAGCTTGTAGTGCGGGCTGTCGAAATTCAGCCGGCCACGGGTTTCCCACGCCTTCCAGACGGCCCGCAGCGCCATGACATAGTCGCGCATCCGCGGCGCGGGGGCGGTCCAGGCGATGCCGAAGCGGCGTTCGTTGTGCCCTTTCACCTGGCTGCCGAGGCCCAGCACGAAGCGGCCGCTGGAGTTGGCGTGCAGATCCCAGGCCTGTTGCGCCAGGGTGGTGGGGCTGCGGGGGAACGCCACGACCACGGACGGGGTTAGCTCCACGCGCTGGGTTTCCAGCGCGGCAAAGGCCAGCGGCGCCAGTGGGTCGTGGCCGAGTTCGACCGTCATCAGCGCATCGAAGCCGGCGGCCTCGGCATCGCGGGCCGCTGGACCGGCTTCGCGCCAGTGCCGTTGCGGCAGGATCGTATAAACGCGCATCAGCCGCGCGCCAGGCGGCGCTGGACGAATTCCAGCCGGTCCTGGCCCCAGAAGATGTCGTCGCCGATCACATAGGTGGGCGCACCGAACACGTTGCGCGCCAATGCGGCCTGGGTGTCGGCTATTCGCATGTCAGCCCATTTCGGGTCGGCGCCCAATTTCAGCACATGGTCGGCGTCCAGGCCGACATCGGCGATCAGGCCGGCCAGGGTGGCGGTGTCGGCGGGGTTCTTATCCTGCTCCCACAGTGCCTTCAGCACACGGTGCGCCAGCTTGATCGCGGGCTGGTCACCGATCGTCTCGCGCACCGCGATGACGCAGCTGGCCGACAACGCCTCGCTGGAGGGGAAGAATTTCGGATGGATCTGAACCGGGATGCAGAGATGGTCGCGCCAGCGCGCCAGTTCCTGCAGCCGGTAATGCTGACGCTGCGGGGAACGCTGGGGCAGCGGCAGGCCGCCGGATTTGGCGAAGATGGCGCCGAAATCGACGGGATAGATCCGCATGGTGGCATTCGCGGCCATGGCCATCGCCTCGATCCGCGCGGCGCCGAAATGGGTCCACGGCGAATTCAACGAGACGTAATAGTCGATATGCAGGGCCATCGGTTTCCTCCAGGTGCTTTGACGGCGATCCTGATCGACAGTGCCGATCGGCACAAGCCGCTCGGTTGGCTGCCGGATGGGGCACTGGATGGGGCACCGGATGGAACACAGGTAAAAAGTCCCTCTCGCCACGGACGCGGAATCGGCCTATCTAGCGGCGTTCATAGACGCCCTAAGGCACTCGTGCATCGGACGGGCTTACGCAACTGACAGAGTGAGATTTGAGCGACACACCCGACCAGCCTCTGGAGCCGACCGGCCCGTACGGTGATATGCAGCCGGTCACTTTAGAAGAGGAGATGCGCCGCTCCTATCTCGATTACGCCATGAGCGTGATCGTGTCGCGTGCGCTGCCGGATGCCCGCGATGGGTTGAAACCGGTGCATCGACGCATCCTGTATGGCATGCACGAGGCCGGCTACACGCCGGATAAGGCCTATCGTAAATCGGCCCGCGTGGTCGGCGACGTGATGGGTAAATATCACCCGCACGGCGATTCCTCGATTTACGACGCCATGGTCCGCATGGCGCAAAGTTTTTCGATGCGGCTGCCGCTGATCGACGGCCAGGGCAATTTCGGGTCGGTCGATGGCGATAACCCGGCGGCGATGCGCTACACCGAGGTCCGGCTGGCCAAGGCGGCGGCGCTGCTGCTGGAAGATATCGACAAGGACACGGTCAACTTCCAGCCCAAC
>DAIEHR010000305.1 GCA_027353465.1 Acetobacteraceae bacterium
GGCGGCTACGTCCATGACAGCGCGGATCACCTTGTCGTAACCGGTGCAACGGCACAGATTGCCGGCCAGCCAGTAACGCGCCTCGGTTTCCGTCGGGTTCGGGTTCTCATCCAGCAGCGCCTTGGTGGCGACGATCAGGCCCGGGGTGCAGAACCCGCATTGCAGGGCGGCATGCTCCAGGAACTTCTGCTGGATCGGATGCAGATGGTCGCCTTGGGCGATACCCTCGATCGTGGTGATGGATTTGCCTTCGGCTTCCACGCCCAGAACCAGGCAGGAACAGACCAGACGGCCGTCCATGATCACCGAACAGGCGCCGCAGTCGCCGGATGCACAGCCTTCCTTGCTGCCGGTCAGGCCGACCACATCGCGCAGCACGTCCAGCAGGGTCTGCTGCGTTTCACACAGGAATTCCGATGACTCGCCGTTGATGGTGGCGGATACATAAGTCTTGGCCATCTTAGTGAGCCTTTCCGTTCTTGATGCCATTGGCGCGATCGAAAGCGATCGCGGCGGTGCGGCGGGCGAGAACACCCGCGATCTTGGTGCGGTATTCGACAGTGCCGCGCTTGTCGCTGATCGGCTTGGCCGCAGCCTGCGCGGCGGCATCCAGCCTGGCCAGCGTATCGGCATCCAGCTTATGCCCGATCAGCACGTCGGCGGCGGCAGGAACCAGGATAACGGTCGGCGAAACCGCGCCCAGCGCAACGCGCGCGGCAGTGCAGATGCCATTGGCGTCGAGCGTCACGTTGACGCCGCAGCCGACGACCGCGATATCCATTTCCGTACGCGGAATGAACCGCAGGTAAGCATCGCCCGAGCGCGCCGGACGCGGCGGCAGGCGGAACTCGACAATGAACTCATCCTTCGCCAGCGACGTGCGGCCCGGGCCGGTGGGGATTTGCTCGACGGGAACCTCGCGCTTGCCCTTGCTGCCGACGATCACGGCGGTTGCACCGGCGGCAAACAGCGCCGGAACGCTGTCGGCGGCCGGGGACGCATTGCACAAATTGCCGGCCAGCGAGCAGCGGCCCTGCACCTGGGTGGAACCGATCAGATCGAGAGCCTCCACCAGGCCGGGCCAGGCCGCGTTCAGGCCGGGATGGGCTTCGACCACCGCGCCGGGCGTGGCGGCGCCGATGACGAATCCCCCGTTTTCCTCACGGATTCCAATGATCCCGGGGATCTTCTTGGTATCGACGATCAGTTCCGGCTTCAGGCGGCCGGAGCGGAGTTGCACCAGAAGGTCGGTCCCGCCGGACAGAACCTTCGCGAGACCGGACGCACCGGCCAGAAGTTTAACCGCATCGTCCACCGAAGTGGGTGCGGCATAGCTGAGACTTGACATCATCGCTCCCGATTTAACGCGTTTCCCATCGCCCCAGGTTGGTATCCAGGACGGTCACCCCACAGGTTAGGGCATAGAACCCATATGGTCGAGAGGGGCGGGCGTCTGGGCCAACCAGTCAAGCCCCGGACTCCCTTCGCGGCCTCGGCTTCACAAAACGATGGAAGAAGACGCGGACTGGCTTTCGGATCGAAGGGACCGCTTTAACAACGGTGCACCGCAAGCGCGGGAGAGCGCGGAGGCGCCCCGGATTATAATTGGTTAGCAGGCAACGGCCCTCCCTGAATAAGGACGGTGCAATCATCACTATGCGCCCGCCGCCAATATCAGTTGCGCATCAGCGATAGCACACCGAAGCCGAGGCCCCTTCAGCCCTGTCCTATTCTACTCCGCAAGGGTTCCGCCCCTGGCTTCCATCGCGAACGGAATGATCAGAAGACCCAGCCCGAACGCCAGCGCCGATGAAACGCCCGACCGAAGTCAGGAAAAACAGCACCGCCATAAAGGCTGGCGGCGAGGAACCGGTCGGCAGATAGAACGCCCAGCCGAAAGCCAACGCGATCGTTACCATCATCCCCACGAAATACACCGCCAACGTCGCGCGGCGGCCAAACCGTCCAGCGGCCCAAGGCGCGAGAAGGCAGCCCAGGATGGTGACGATCGGTTGAGCGGCGTACGCGCGTGACGGACGACAGCGGCTAGACCGCCGCCGGATGTCGTGGACATTACAGTTTTCTTCCGGAGGAACTTCGTTCGGTGCGTCAGCGTTTGGTGGGACGACGCTTTGAAGCCTCGATCTGTAAAGCGGCAGGCAGGCCCGCGCTGCCCATCAGCGCATCGACGGCGGCGGAACGGACAACGGTGCCGCGCACGAATGCTTCGTGGTTGGCTTCGATCTGGTCGGGGTCATACAGATAGTTGACCATGATCCCGAAAGATTCCTGGATGCCGCGCGGGCCGGTGTTGCCCAGCCAGTTGATCCGCTCCAACCGCGCGCCATTGCCCAAGTGGAAGCGGGCGACCGGATCGGTGGGCTTAGTCAGATAGACCGCGCATAGGCGCGACAACGGGGCCTTCATTGCCTCGGCCAGCGCCGGCTGTTCCCACCAGCGATCAACCGCGAATGGATCGGCGCCATTGGCCGCGAGCGTCATAGCGGCGCGTTCGTCGTCGCGCAGGTTGGCGTTCAGGTTCTTGTCCAGCCAACGGCGGAAACCCGGCACCGGCGACAACGTCGAGTAGCGGATGATATGCGGCAATTCCGCCTTCAGTTCCTCCACCACCTGTTTGATCAGGAAGTTGCCGAACGACACCCCGCGCAGACCGTCCTGGCAGTTGGAGATCGAGTAGAAGATCGCCGTATCCGCCTGCTGATCCTGCGCCGGGGCGCCTGCCCCGCTGTCGTCGCGGGCCAGCAATGGCTGGATGGCGGCGGCGAGACCCTTGGTCAAAGCGACCTCCACAAAGATCAGTGGCTCCCCTGGCAGTGCCGGATGGAAGAAGCCAAAGCAACGGCGGTCGGCGGCCAGACGACGGCGCAGATCGTCCCAGCCGTGGATCTCATGCACGGCCTCATAGGCGATCAACTTCTCCAGCGCCGCTGCCGGGGTCTGCCAGTCGATCCGGCGCAACTCCAGGAACCCCCGGTTGAACCAGGAGATGAACAAATGCCGCAGATCGGAATCGAGCGGACGCAGGGCTGGTTCGGCCTTCAGGTGGCGCAGCAGGTCCTTGCGCATCTGCACCAGGTCGGCAGTGCCCCCCTGCGCCATGTTCATCCGCCGCAGTAATTCCTGGCGCGTGGGCTCCGCCGCCTCGGTCAGTTGCGCGGCCAATTCAGGCGACGGATCGGCGAGATAGGCCTCCGCGGCGGCACGCAGCGGTGCCTCTGGTGGCAGGAAGTTCTCCGCCAGAAAACGATAGAATGCCAGCCGATCGGCCGAGGACAATTCGCGCAGCGCGGTATGCAGTTCCCGAGCGACCGCCGCGCCCGACGCCTCCCCGCGTTCGGACACCAGCGCGGTGGCCAGATCACGGGCGCGGTCGCCCGGTGCCTTGGCCGGTTTCGGCTGCAGGACCTCGGCATAGGAACGCCCGCGATCGGCGACGGAAGACCAGATCCGTTCGATCCAGGAGCGCGGACCGGTGGCCGAAGATGTGCCTGAAGGCATGCGAGCGTCCTTTTGAGGGCAAGATTGACGCAGAGTTATAAGAAAGGCCTTATGGTCGCAAGATAGGCATGCAAAACAAGTCCATCCTCGCGTAACTGCATACACAGCCACCTGGAGGTTATCGCATGAACCTGGACAGGGTGATCGTATCGCGGCCCGGTGTCACCCTGGCCGAAGCGATCCGCGTGGGCTTGGCGGACGAAATCACCTCCGGCGTCCTGGCACCGAATACTGAAATCGACGAACAAGCGGTGGCCCGCCGGTTCGGGGCCTCCCGCACCCCGGTGCGCGAGGCGCTGCGCGCGCTGGCCTCGTCCGGCCTGGTGGTGGTCTCGCCGCGCCGGGGCGTGCGCGTGGCGGCGCTAACCGCCAGCATGCTGGGCGAATTATTCGAACTGATGGCGGAAACCGAGGCTCTGTGCGTCCGGTTCGCGACACACCGGATGACCGCGTTGGAACGCGTCGCGTTGCAGATGCTGCACCGGCAGGCGGCGGGAACAGCCGAACTGGACGACATCGATCGCTACGATCAGCAAAATATCGAATTCCACACCGCGATTTACCGGGGAAGCCACAACACGGCGCTGGCCGATCACGCGACGGCGCTGCGGCAGCGGCTGGCGCCATTCCGGCGGGCGCAGTTCAGGGGCGAACGCCGGCTGCGGCAGTCGCACACGGAACACGACGCAATCATCGCGCAGGTGCTGCAAGGCGACGGCGAGGCGGCCGGACGCTTGATGCGCGCGCACATGCTGACAGCCAGCGCCGCCCTGGCGGACTATCTGGGGGGCACCCGCGCGGGTTAGATTTCGTGTCTGTGGAAGAATTTTTACTGGCGGAGCTTGTTCCTGTAGAGATGGTCCGTTGCTGTTCGATCTGGACAAAGATTGATCAGTCGCTGACCTTCGCGTTTTTGCCTCGCAAGGAAAGAGGCTTACGCGGATAAGATAAGGCAATGGCGGAAATGGACGCAGATGAAACGGGGCCGCTGAAAGGGGCGCGGCACGCCTAAGCTCGGCTGC
The DNA here is from genome assembly GCA_027353465.1 of Acetobacteraceae bacterium. GTDB lineage: Bacteria > Pseudomonadota > Alphaproteobacteria > Acetobacterales > Acetobacteraceae > Rhodopila. The sequence goes on from DAIEHR010000305.1 coordinate 4,542, forward strand.
GGCGGCGTGAAGATGCCATGCTTCACGGATCTGACGAAGAACTACAACGTCAACATGGCAACGATTTCACGACTAAGTGCGTGGCGAACGCACAGACCGTTCCGATCGTGCGTATTCGAGTCATGGAAAGGGGAAGGCCAATGGCCCAGTTGCCGTTCAACATGCGTGGCTACCTCTTTCGGAAAGGGCTTAGCGATATCCGCCGCGCCTACGATGAGACGATTTTGGCGCTCGAAAGCAACCGGGTGAAACTCGAAAATGACCTGTCGAATTTTGAGCGGGCGCTATCCGCTGGCGAGACGGGCGCATGGGAATACGATGAAGATGGTGAGTTGTTATACAGCCGTGAAAGAATGCACGAATTACTCATCGAGGACGCTTTATCGACAATTGCCGTCGCGAGAGAGGCTTACGTCGCTATTCTCCACCACTACTGGGAAAAGTGCTGCAACGAGTGGATGCAAGTCAAGCGCTATCAATTTGATAAGGCATATAAGCACCTGCAAGCCCATGGACTGTCGGTTGACCTGTCTAACCTTGAGACACTTCGGACAACGTGCAACACGATCAAGCATGGAAAGCAGCGATCGAACCTAGACGCCGATCACATTGACCGAATGTTTGAGGCGGTCAAGAAATCTGGAATTCAGACTGATTGGTCAGAAGACGATGCCGACCTACCACAAAGCAACTTATGAGACAGATGCCGCCAAATGCGCTGGTTAAAAACTACCGACTTACGCGTTGCCCCAGTATTAGGCGACTGGGAGGCCAACGCGTCGCCAACAACGTGTAAACCACTCCATTTGCGCAATCCGCGGCATGGCTTAGCTTATCTGCGTCAGGGTCTTCCTTTCCTGCCCCGACATACCCAACCCGCAAGACGACCTCGCCTACTGATGAAGCAGCGGACAAGGATTCTCCGCGGCTGGACGAACCGCCTCGGCACCCGGGATCGTGGCGATCAGCTTGTAATAGTCCCAAGGCTGCTTCGATTCGGCCGGTGACTTGATCCTGAACAGGTAATGGTCCCGCATGATTCGCCCGTCGGCCCGGACCCTGGCACCATGGGTATAGAAATCCTCGACCGGCAATTCTTTCATTTTCGCCGCGACCGTTGGGCCATCGTCCGTCCCGGCGGCCTTCACCGCCCGCAGGTAATGGAACACCCCGCTATACACCGCGGCCTGCGCGAAGGTCGGCATCCGTCCCCGGTGCAGCACCGAGAACCGTTTGGCGAATGCCCGGGTTTTATCATCCATGTCCCAGTAGAATGAATTGACCAGGTACGTTCCCTTCCCGACCTCCAGCCCGATCGAATTCACATCGGTGATGTACAGCAGAAAAGCCGCGATCTGCTGGCCGCCAGTATCGATGCCGAATTCATGCGCCTGCTTGATGGAGTTGATCGTATCGCCCGCGCCGTTCGCCAGCCCGATCACCTGTGCGCCCGACGCCTTGGCCGACATCAGGTAGGTCGAAAACTCGTTCGCATCGAACGGGTGCAACACCTGGCCGATGACAGTGCCCCCGGCCTTCTGGACCGCATCGACGCCATCAGCCGCCAGATTCTTGCCGAACGCATAGTCGGCGGTCAGGAAAAACCATGTCTTGCCCCCGGCCTTCACCACCGCGTTGGCGATTCCGTGCGCCAGCGCGTACGTGTCGGTCGCCCACTGGAAGCCAGTCGGGATGCAGGCCTTGCCGGTGATATCGGCGGCCAAACCGGTGGAAGCGATAAAGATCTTCTTATGATCCCCGGCCACCCGCTCCACCGCCAGCGCGACCGAGGAGTTCGGCAGATCAACCACCATCTGAACGCCATCGCGGTCGAACCACTGCCGGGCGATGGAGGCACCGAGGTCGGGTTTGTTTTGATGGTCGCCGACAATGACCTCGATGGGCCGGTTCAGAACGGTCGACCCGAAATCCTCAACCGCGAGACGGGCGGCGACCACCGATCCCTGCCCCGAAATATCGGACACCATACCGTTGATATCGGTCAGCACGCCAATGCGTAACGGCTGGGCGGTTGCCAGCGATGCACAAGCCAGGATGAATGCGGCGGAAATCGCCGCCAGCCACGGTTTCATCTATCGTTTCCCCACTTTGACGAGGACTGTTGTCCATCCCCGGGCCAACGGCAAGGCTGGCGCCGAGGTGTCAGCCCCATTCCATCGAACGGCCGACCGCCTTATGCCACGATGCCGCCAGTGTGGCCCGTTGATCACTCCCCATCGCCGGGGTCCAGCGTGCCGCCTCGGCCCAGTTCGCGCGCAGATCGTCCGGACCGGCCCAATAGCCGACCGCCAGGCCGGCCGCATACGCTGCCCCCAGCGCGGTGGTCTCCAGGCAGGACGGGCGCACCACCGGCACACTCAGCATATCCGCCTGGAACTGCATCAGCGTTCCATTGGCGACCATCCCGCCATCGGCCCGCAGCGATTCCATGTCGATCCCGCTGTCCTGTTCCATCGCCCGCACCACATCCATCACCTGATACGCCGTTGCCTCCAGCGCCGCTCGGGCGATATGGCCCGCTCCGGCAAAGCGGGTCAGGCCGGCGATGATGCCGCGGGCATCGGCGCGCCAATACGGCGCATACAAGCCGGAAAAGGCCGGAACGAAATACACGTCGCCATTGTCGGGAACAGACAGGGCCAGACGCTCGATATCCGCGCTGGATTTGATCAGGCCCAAATTGTCGCGCAGCCACTGCACCAGGGCGCCGGTGATGGCGATGGCGCCCTCCAGCGCATAGGTCGCCGGCTGGTCCCCAAGCTTGGCGGCCACGGTGGTGATCAGGCCGTGACGCGACCGCACCGGTTCAGTACCGGTGTTCATCAACAGGAATGAGCCAGTGCCATAGGTGTTCTTGGCCTCCCCGGGGCGCAGGCACGCCTGCCCCATCAACGCCGCCTGCTGGTCGCCCAGGATTCCGGCGATCGGCACACCGGCCAGCGGCGCCCAACCCTCCGCATACACGCAGGAGGACGGAACGATACGCGGCAGCACCGCGCGCGGAACGCCGAAAAGCGCCAGCAGCTCCTCGTCCCAGTCCAGCGTTTCCAGGTTCATCAACTGGGTGCGGCTGGCGTTGGTGACGTCGGTGATATGCTCCCCAGTCAGGTGCCACATCAGCCAGCTGTCGATAGTGCCGAACGCCAGCAGCCCGGCTTCCGCCCGCTGGTAGGCATACGGCACCTCATCCAGCAGCCAGCGAAGCTTCAGCGCGGAGAAGTAGCTGGCCAGCGGCAGGCCGGTCTTGGCGCGCAGCCGGTCCTGCCCGCCGTCGCGGGCGAGTTCGGCCACCATCGGGTCCACGCGGGTATCCTGCCAGACGATCGCCGGATGCACCGGCTGGCCGGTTTCGCGGTTCCACAGCACGGTGGTTTCCCGCTGGTTGGCGATGCCCACCGCAGCGAGGTCGGACGGTGCCAGATCCGCTGATCGCAGCGCCTGTTCGATCGCCGCAACCGTGTTGCGGTAGATTTCCATCGGATCATGCTCGACCCACCCGGGCTGCCTGAATATCTGCCGGTGCTCGCGCTGCGCCATGGTCACGACCGCTCCTGTCCGGTCGAAAACGATGAAGCGGCTGGATGTGGTGCCCTGGTCGATCGCGCCAATGAAACGGGTCATGATCCCGATTCTATGCCATCCATCCGGCCCAACGACAAATTTATCCGTTCGATAAATTCGGTTGCGCCTTTGCGACGGGTCATGTCTGTTAACGGTGATCGGACTCGCACCCCAAGCACACTTGTGTGCCGGGTCGGAAGACCGGCGTGGGAGCAAACGGGTGAGCAGCATTGCCGCCAGAAACATGGGCGCCGTAAGCCCGGACAGTTCGCCAGCCGCCAACGTGCCGCTGCTGGCGGTGCATGGCCTGTGCAAGCAATTCGGCGGC
>DAIEHR010000337.1 GCA_027353465.1 Acetobacteraceae bacterium
GATCATGGGCTTGCCGGCGATATCGGCCAACGGCTTGCCCGGCAGGCGCGTGGCGGCCATGCGGGCTGGGATAACGACAATCGGGTTCAAGAAAGGGGCTTCCTGGTAACGGGCAGCCGGATGCGTGAAAAGCGTTCCGGACCCGGGTTGAAGATGCGGTTTCGTTTCCCTATGGTGGACGTAGCTTACGGATGCGCTCGCTGCCGTGCAACGGCCGGCCGGCGCGTTTGTTCGCATCTATTCAATCGGGGTCCGGGTGCCCCCTCTGCGATCGGGAAAGCTTGGCTGCATGGATAGCATGGAAATCAACAAGGGCATGGCCGCGGTCCTTGTGGCGGGCATCGTGTTCTTTCTTACCGGGCTGATCGGTGTGCATCTGGTCACCGAGGAACGCCCGGCGAAGGTGGCGATCGCCATCCAAGGTGCGCCCGCGGCCGAACCGGCAGCGGCTGCCGCGAAGCCGGAAGAACTGCCGCCGATCGCGCCGCTGCTGGCCAAGGCGGACGTGGCGACTGGCGAATCGACCGTGAAGAAGTTGTGCTCCTCCTGCCACACCTTCACGGAAGGCGGGAAAGCTGGCGTTGGCCCGAACCTTTACGGTGTCGTGGGCGGTCCTCATGCCCATATGGAAGGCTTCAACTACTCGGCCGGCATGAAGGCCAAGACCGGCAACTGGACGTTCGACGAACTGAATGCATGGCTGAAGAAGCCGTCGGCTTATGTCAAAGGCACGCGGATGGCTTTCGCGGGTATCAACAACGATCAGCAGCGGGCGGACGTCATCGCCTATCTGCGTAGCCTGTCGGCTAACCCGGTGCCGCTGCCCTGATCGCCGACCTGGATCGTTATGTGGCGGCGGCGGTGGCCGCCGCCGACGCGGCGGGTTCGGCGATCCGGCCCCACTTTCGCGGCTCTGTCGCCGCCGACCTGAAATCCGACCAATCGCCGGTTACCATCGCCGACCGCAATGCCGAACTGGCGATGCGGTCGGTTTTGGCGCGTGACTGCCCCGAATGCGGCGTCCTGGGCGAGGAATTCGGGCTGGAACGCCCCGAGTCGCGGCTGCGCTGGGTGCTCGATCCGATCGACGGCACAAGAGCGTTCATCACCGGGCGCCCGACCTTCGGATGCCTGGTGGCGCTGCTGGACGGGGACACGCCCATCGTCGGCATCATCGACCAGCCAGTCACGCGGGAGCGGTGGATCGGTGTTGCCGGTCGCCGGACGGTGTTCACCGGCCCGCTGGGCGGGCAGGTCGGCACCCGGGCGTGTCCGTCACTGGCGCGGGCGGAACTATCGGCAACCAGTCCCGAGATGTTCGGCGATGACCTGCCGCGCTTTCAGCAACTGAGAGCATTGGTGCGTCGGAACTATTGGGGCGGCGACTGCTATGCCTATGGGCTGCTCGCGCTGGGGCAGATCGACGTGATCGTGGAGTGCGACCTGAAGCCCTGGGACTGGGCGGCATTGCTGCCGGTGATCGAGGGCGCAGGCGGCCGGTTGACCGACTGGCATGGTCAACCGCTAAAGACGGACGGCGACGGCCGGGTTATCGCGGTGGGCGATGCCGGGTTGCTGAAGGATGTTATCGCGGCCTTGGCGTGATGTAATGGTGGCTGTCCTCGGAGAACAGCTTCTCGATACGGCCGAGAACTGTGGATAGGGAGTAAGGTTTCAGAATCAGCGGTTCTCGAAGGGATCTGGTATCGGCCGCGACCTGCGGGTAGCCGGAGGTAAGGAGTACTTTGGTATTGGGACAATACTGGTAAATCCATCTCGCCAGACCGAAGCCCGTTTCACCTCCGGGCATGTTGATGTCGCTGAAAACCACGTCGATCGTGTGGTCCAGAAGCAGGTCCTTTGCCTGTGCCGCACTGGCAGCTTCCATGACGTTAAGGCCATAATCCGCTAGGTATTCCGCCACGAACATCCGAATCGGCGCTTCATCATCGACAACGAGTATGGTGGGCATATGGTTGCCAGTGAAACCAAGTGGCTGCCCAAGTGCGTGTGTAAGCATGGCGGAAAGCTCCTGACCGCGATCGCTTTATATTGTCAAACCGAACCTGTTCTTTTTCGTCAATGAATCGGAGTCGCGGCGAATGGTATTTTTTACGCTCTCCGCTTTGTGATTACACGGGTTCCTCCGCCGATCAGTTGCCCGGGTAGATTATCGGCTGGTAACCCGTGCTTGTGCATGCGCGGGGAACCCGGCTCCGGCTGGTGGCGAACAGGGCGCCCTCGTGCCTGTGCAGGGCAATCACGATGGGTGCCAGCAGGATAGAGGCCGCGAGATGAACCGAGGTTCGGGAGCGGTCGCTATGGCGGTCGGTCAGATTTTCGATCACCCGCGGGCTGCCGGCCTGAAACCACAGATTGCGGCGAAGATTGCGCTGAGCGCGGCGTCTGCCCGGTTCAGGCGAATGCGCGTGTCGGGCATGTCGGGATCTTTGTGTCGGCGGATTTGTAGGGGTATCGACCGTTGCCGCCAAACTATTCCGATTACGAACTTATCGCGCCCCCTGCCGCAGCGGCAGGTTCGTCCGGTAAACCACCCGCTTCAGCGCCATCGCCGACTCGAACGAGTGGACGCCTGGGATATGCACCAGACGGCCGCGCAGAAATGCCTCGTAGGAGGCGATGTCGGCCGCGACCACGCGCAGCAGGAAGTCGGTCGCGCCGGTCATCTCGTACATCTCCATGACCTCGGGGCAGGCTTCGATCGCGCGCTCGAATCCGCGCAGCGTCTCATCCTGGTGGTTAGCCAGTTTCACCGTGACGAACACGTTGACCGGCAGGCCGACCTTGTCCTGGTCCAGCAGGGCGACGTAGCGCTTGATAACCCCGGCGTCCTCCAGCAGCTTCTGCCGTCGGTGCGACGGTGACGCCGACAAATGCGCCGCATCCCCCAGGTCTTGTGCCGTCGCCCGGCCGTTGGCCTGCAAATGATCCAGGATCGCCAGGTCCAGCCGGTCCAACTCCATCGACACTTCCTTACTCCGCGGGCGCCACGTTAGCGGTTCCTGCTAAAATGAGCACCGGCCGCAGCGTAGTATGGCAACCTTTCCCACGGCGCCAAACCTACTATGTAGTAGAGGCACGCCTAGGAGGAACAAACGACCATGGACATCGGTATCGCAGGTTCGGAGTCCCCGGGGGACATCACCCTGGAATCGCGTTTCACCGATTTGGATCGGCCGGTGCTGCTGACCGGCATCCAGGCGCTGCTGCGCCTGCTGCTGGAGCAGCGGCGCCTGGACCAGCAGGCGGGGCTGAAGACCGCCGCCCTGGTGTCCGGTTATCGCGGTTCGCCGCTGGGCGGGCTGGACCGCGAGCTATGGGTCAAGAAGAAGCTGATGGCGGCGAACGACATACGGTTCGAACCGGGGATCAACGAGGATCTCGCGGCGACCATGCTGTTCGGCACGCAAGAGATCGACGCCTTCCCCGGCAAGCGGGTCGATGGCGTCTATGGGATGTGGTACGGCAAGGGTCCGGGTGTGGATCGGACGGGCGATGCGTTCCACTGCGCCAATATGGCGGGGACGCATAAGCACGGCGGCATCCTGGCGATCTCGGGCGACGATCACGGGGCGCATTCCTCCACCTATCCGCATCAAACCGAATACGTGTTCCAGAACTGCTTCATGCCGGTGCTGAACCCGGCCTCCGTGCAGGATGTGCTGGACCTTGGCCTCGCCGGGTGGGCGATGTCGCGCTACGCTGGCGTCTGGGTGGCGATGAAGACCACGGCCGAGACCATGGAGCAGGCCTCTACCGCGATCGTGCCGTCGGTGGTGCGGTTCGTCACGCCTGATCTGGCGCTGCCTGCGCACGGGCTGAACTTCGACCACACGATGCATTTTCCGGCCGACCGAGCGGAGCTGGAGCGGCGGATGCTGGAGGAGCGGATGCCGGCGGTGCTGGCGTGGGCTCGTGCGAACCGGATCGACCGGCTGATCAGCGGGTCGGCGGACGCGACGATCGGCATCGTGACGGTGGGTAAGGCGCACGAGGACACGCTGCATGCGCTGCGCCGGCTGGGCCTGGATACGCATCCTCAGTTGGCGGTTTACAAGGTCGGCATGACCTGGCCGCTGGAATCCGAGGGCATGCGGGAGTTCGCGCGCGGCAAGCGGTCTATCCTGGTGATCGAGGAGAAGCGGGGCTTCGTCGAAAGCCAGATTCGCGACGCGTTGTATAACCTGCCGGCCGAGGAACGGCCGGAGGTCGCGGGCAAGACGATGGCCAACGGCATGCCGTTGCTGTCGCCGCTGATGGAGTTGTCCCCGGAGAGCGTGGCTGGCGGTCTGGCGACGTTCCTGGGGCAGGCGGGGTTGAACCTGCCGGCACCGCCCGCGCCGATGGCGGTGGATCGTCCGGATGGGCTGCTGAAGCGCATTCCGGCGTTCTGTGCGGGCTGCCCGCATGCGACATCGACCAAGCTGCCGGATGGCAGTTTCGCCAGCGCGGGCATTGGCTGCCACTTCATGGCAATGGATGACGGGCCGCACACGCGGACCTTCACGCATATGGGCGGCGAGGGTGCCCCGTTCGTCGGGCTGTCCAGTTTCACCGAGGTGAAGCACATGTTCGCCAATCTGGGCGACGGGACCTATCAGCACTCCGGCAGCATGGCGATCCGTCAGGCGGTCGCGGCCAAGACCCGAATTACCTACAAGCTGCTGTTCAACGACGCGGTGGCGATGACCGGCGGGCAGCCGACCGAGGGCCAGCCGACGGTCCCGATGATCGCCACCCAACTGGCGGCGGAGGGTGTGAAGCGCATCGCCATTGTCGCCGACGATGCGGAGCGGTTGCCGGCGGCGTCGGCTCTGCCGCCGGGCGTAACCCGCCATACCCGTGCGGAACTGGATGAGGTGCAGAAGTCCCTGCGCGATTTCGAAGGGCCTTCGGTGCTGATCTACGACCAGGTCTGCGCGACGGAGAAACGGCGGCGGCGCAAGCGCGGGTCGATGGAGCAGCCGACCCGTCATGTCGTCATCAACGAGGCGGTGTGCGAGAACTGCGGCGATTGCTCCACCCAGTCGGGTTGCATCGCGATCGAGCCGGTGGAAACCGATCTGGGCCGCAAGCGGCGGATCAACCCGACAAGCTGCAACGTCGATCTGTCTTGCCTGAAGGGGTTCTGCCCGAGTTTCGTGACTCAGGCCGGGCCGCCGGCGGCTCCGGATGCCGATACGCACTGGGCGGATCGGGAAAATGAGTTTGCCGCCGGGTTGCCGGTGCCGCAGGTGCCCTCGCCGGTGGTGTGGCGCGGGTTGTTCGCCGGGATCGGCGGCGGCGGGATTGTGACGGCCGGGGCGATCCTGGCGATGGCGGCGCATCTGGAAGGCAAAGCGGTGAAGACGCTGGACTTCACCGGGCTGGCGCAGAAGAACGGCGCGGTGGTCGCGCATGTGCAGATCGCCGATCGGGAAGAAGACCTGGATGTGGTGCGTATCCCGCTGGGGACCGCCGACCTGATGCTGGCCGCCGATCTGGCGGTGGGCTGTCAGGCTGGCGTGCTGGAACGGAATGCGCGGACATCGGTGGTGGTCGGCAACCTGGATCTGGCGGCGACGGCGGAGTTCAAGCGTAACGCCACGCTGTCGATCGACGCCATGCTGCATCGGCGGACGATCGAGAAGGCGACCGATAGCCAGCGTTCCATGTGGCTGCACGGGGTGCGGCTGGCGGAGCGGCTGTTCGGCAACGCCCAGGCGATGAACACGATGCTGCTGGGGATGGCCTGGCAGCGCGGTCTGGTGCCGGTGGGTGAGGCAGCAATTCTGCGGGCTGTGGAACTGAACGGGGCCTCGGTGAAGCTGAACCGCCGAGCGTTCCTATGGGGCCGGATCCTGGCGGAGAAGCCGGAACTGATGAAGCAGATACTGGAGGGGCTGGAGGAAGGTCCTCCGGCCGATCTGGACGCGCTGATCGCGCACCGGGTGGCGGGGCTGACAGCGTATCAGTCGAAGCGCTACGCCGCGCGGTATCAGCGGCTGGTGCGGGAGGTTGTTGCAAAAGAAACCGCCGTGGCCGGGGCGCCCGGCAAGCTGTCGCGCGCGGCGGCCGAGGGCCTGTTCCGCGTCATGGCCTACAAAGACGAATACGAGGTCGCTCGGTTGCACGCCTCGGCCACGTATGGGGAGAAGCCGGCGGTCCACATGTCGCCGCCGCTGACGCGGGGGATCGACAAGGCAACCGGACGGCGGCGGAAGATCGAAATCCCCGGTTCGGTGGCGCTGCCGCTGTTCCGCGTGCTGCGGCATGGCAAGGCGGTGCGGGGATCGGTGCTGGACGTGTTCGGTTATCAAGCGGAACGGCGGCAGGAGCGGGCGCTGATCGATCAGTATATGGCCGATCTGAGGACCGTGATGGCCGGGCTGACGCGGGATAACCTGCCGACAGCGGTGGCGATCGCCGATTTGCCGGATCAGATCCGAGGGTTCGGGCCGGTGAAGGATGCGAACCGCGAGAAAGCGATGGTCCGGCGTGGGGAGTTGCTGGCGGCACTCTCCCGGCCCGTGACAGTAGCGATGGCGGCGGAGTAGGGCGCTGCGCCGGGATTCGGCCGACTAGCGGACGGCCCATGCCGCGGCGGCGCGCCGCAGCGGGGGCCGTTCAGCACAGGCACCCAGGTAGAGCGCGGACCCGGCGCACACCAGCATCGCCACATCGGCGAGGTCGGACAGATTGGGCGTATGAAGCTGCGCCAGGCGTGCCGCAAGCATCAGCAACACGATCGCTCGGTGGGGGCGCATCGCTTGCCGCAGCGGATTGGCCTGCCGGGTTCCAGCCCGGCGAAACAAGGTTCTGAGGCTGAGCAGGGCGACCAGGCCCAGGAGAAGGATGCTCACCTCGAAGAATGATGTTGCGACCTGCCAGGATTCCGCGGCATCCGACAACCCTCGTGCCCGCGACACGATCCAGGACAACGAGGCAGCATCGATACAAGCGCAGGCGGCGTTGGCGCGGCCAAATCCCAGCCGGTTGGCGAGGCGGTCGGTCACCGGTTGAAACAGCCGCTCGATCAGCGTGTCGTCTATTGAGGCGAACGTCTTCCGCATCCTGGGTCACTTTCACGAAAACGTGACCGGTAGGGCGGA
>DAIEHR010000349.1 GCA_027353465.1 Acetobacteraceae bacterium
GACAGACAGGCTTTTGTCGCCTCAGTCACTACCCGATTCGCCAAGCGGGCGAAGAAGCTAGCAGAACCGCCGGGGAGAAGCAAGAGGCGTCGTCCTCAGCGGTGAGCGGGGGTTTAGGCCACCATCCCAAACAGGTCAACAGCCTTTTCAAAGTTTTTTCCCGAACTCGTCATATTCCTTCCGCCGGCCTTGCCAGACCCCTCAATGCGCAATGTCCGAATACGGCTCAACCAGGCCTCCAGAGCGCATTTCAGCCGGTTCCAGCAGGGTCTCGGACTTCCCGTCCCGGAACTGTTCGATGTCACCCCCGGTTACGTCGTGGAACTGCTCGAACACGATCCGCGCCTCTTTCCAGTCTCCGTCCGCCCCAAACGCGATATCGCCCAGGATCGTATGGAAAGTGTGGGCGTGAATGTATGCGGTCAGCTTGTCCTGATCCAACGTCCCGGCCTGTTCGATCGCTTCGCCCACGACCTGCAGATACGCGTATGCGAATGGCGGCAGATAATACCCCAGTTGGTCCACGCCCTCCTTGGCGGCCACCGCCTGATAGCGATCCAGGAACGCCTTGATCTCCGGGTTCATCGTAGCCGGGGTCGGCACCCAGAAATTGTACACCACCAAGCCATTCAGCTTAGGTCCGAGCTGAGTCTTGATGGAGGTGGTCTGGAGCCCCACCATGTTTCCGCCGACCAGCCTGGCTTTCAGGCCCACCTCGTGGAAGGCGTTGACCAGACCGACGCTGTCAGCGGGATACGACGCGACATACACAACGTCCGCATGCGTTGCCTGAATCGCCCGCACGATCGGGGAGAAGTCGTTGGTCGCAGGCGGGTATGACCGGTTGTAGATCACCTCCAGCCCGGCATCCCTGGCGTTATCCAGAGCGCCTTCGATCGAATTGCGGGAGGATTCGGCGTCGGTTCCGACGATCGCCAGGGTTTTTGGAGGAGGGTTCATCGCCCGCGCAAGATCGAAGAAGCCTTTGGAAAAGGCGCGTTTGGCTCCGGCAGCCGGACCGGCCGGAAGCATCCCGAAGAAGCGGGGATATTTGAACTCGGCGTTCACGGCCAGGGCGAACAACGTCATGAACATGCGGTTATGGGCCATCACGACCGGCATCGCCGGCACCGTCATGTTCGTCCCATACCCGGATACGACGATGTCCACCTTATCCACGTCCAGAAGCTTGGTGTACAGCCCAGGCACGTTCGGCGGGGAGCTTTGGTCGTCGTAATAGACCAACTTAACCGGGCGACCGAGCAGGCCGCCGGCCTTGTTGATGTCCTGTTCCCATAGCTGCATGGCGATCAGCGCCGCCCTGCCGTTGGCCGCGATATTGCCGGTCAGGGCCATTCCGAAACCGATCGTAATGGGTGGCTCCGCGGCGCGAACCGGCGCCCACCCCATAACAACCGCGACGATAACCGCCGCAATGCGGCCAGAAGACCAAGCTGACATCGACTTCTCCCTCCCGCACCGCCTTATGTCTGGCGGCTATTCCGGAAACGCGATCAAGGCACCTGAACTAGAGCCAACGGCTATCCGGCTCGCCGCCCAGAAGATAGGTTCCGACGGTTTCGAAATGCGTGCGTCGTCCCTGCGTTTGCTGGGACACGCTGTTTACATCCCGCAGACGGCGCTCAAACGGGAAGTGGTTGAAGATGGCGGTGGCGCCAGCCTCATGAAATACGTGATGGCAGATGTCGCGGGACATATGGATCGCGTACGTCGTGGCCTCGCGGATTTGGATTTTATCGTCGAACGACAGGACTCCGGTCGTCCGCACGCGATCCCATGCATTGTCCAACGCGGCATGAACGCCCGCCCGGGCAGCCTTCCACGCGGCATCGGAATAGCCGATCAGGTGCTGGACCGCATGATTTCCCCGCAACGAATCAGACGACCACGCCTGGCTTTTGGTTTTTGCCAGATCGATGAAGGCATCCAGCATCGCACGCGAAACACCCAGCCCGACGCTGGCAAAACCTCCGGCATATAACTGCATGGATTGGAAGCGATACAGTGACCCTGCTTCGCGGCGGTCCGGATCATGCTCGCGCGTTATCGTGTGGGCGTCGTCAATGAAGAAATCCTCGATGGTATAGGCGTCGCTGCCGGTGCCGCGCAGACCAAGCACGTTCCATACACCGTCGATCCGGGCATGCTCGCGCCGGAACAGATGACTGTGCTCCCATGGCCGACCATCGGGATGAAGGATGGGTGTTCCATCCCGCTCGAAACCGGGGCAGTTCGCGCCTAGCCAGGTTGCGTGCCGGCTGCCGCTGCCGAACGTCCAGGTGCCGGTGACCCGCCAACCGCCGGCGATTCGAATTGCCTTCGCGCCATGCCCCTGGCCCCAGGCCAGCACATCACGCTTGCCGCCCCATACCTCGTTCGCCACATCCGGCCGTGCGAAGGCGGCGGCCATCGAACACCCGGAACCCTGGTTCATGCACCAAGCCGCCGAAGCATCGCCCTGAGCAATGGCCTCGACGCACTGGATGAACTCCGTGGGTTTCAGTTCCGCGCCGCCGAATGTTTTTGGTAGCAGCAGCTTGAAAAGGCCCGCGTCGAACATCGTATCCAGGACATCGGCCGGAAGCTCGTTTGCCGCATCAATGCGATCCGCTGCCGACCGCAACAATGGGATCAAGCTGCGCGCGCGATCGAGACATGCGGCGAAGGTGTTGTCTGCTACCGATAGGCCTTCGATACCGACGCCGTCATTCATGCGGTCCATTCCCCGGCTAGGCGCAAAATTGACATACCCATCGGGCTTTCGCAATACTCATGGGTATCCAGCATAACAGGGAGACGTCGCCCAATGAAACTAATGTGGTTCCATCTGATGCCTTATACGGAACTGCCGGAGGACTTCCGGGAGGCCAATCCGTCGGTCTGGGTGGATATCCACTCCTCGCTGTTCGACCCGAAGCGCGCCCACTTGATGTACAACGACTTCATGGATGAGTTGGAGTACGCCGCCGAGGTGGGCTTTGACGCGGTTTGCGTGAACGAACACCATTCCAATGGCTATGGGTTGATGCCCTCCCCCAATCTGATCGCGTCCTCGCTTGCTCGGCGCACACGGGACACCGCGATCTGCGTGATGGGCAATTCGCTCGCGCTGTATAATCCCCCAACCCGGGTTGCCGAAGAATTCGCCATGATCGACTGCATCTCCGGCGGCCGTTTGATCGCCGGCTTCCCAGTCGGCACGCCGATGGACACGTGCTATGCCTATGGCACCAATCCAAGCCAGTTGCGGCAGCGCTACATGGAGGCGCACGACCTGGTCATACGAGCCTGGACCGAGAAGGAGACGTTCGCCTTCAACGGTCGCTTCAATCAGCAGCGCTACGTGAACATCTGGCCTAGGCCTGTCCAGAATCCGCATCCGCCCATCTGGGTGCCAGGGGGCGGGTCGGTGGAAACGTGGCACTGGTGCGCGGAGATGAACTACGTTTACTGCTACCTGTCGTACTACGGCTATAAAGCCGGCCGCGCGACGATGGACGGCTTCTGGGCAGAGATGGATCGGCTGGGCAAGGACCGCAATCCATACCAGGCGGGCTTCCTGCAATTCATCGGCGTGGCTGAGTCTCGCCAGCAGGCGTTTGATCTTTATGGCGAGGCCGCCGAATATTTCTATGGACGATGCCTACATGTCGATCCGAAATGGGCTACCCCGCCGGGCTACACCAGTGAAGGTAGCCAGCGCGCGGGCATCGAAAGCCAAGTGAAACAGGCCGCCGATTCGGCGGTTCGCGGCAAGTCCACCGGGGAGCGTTTCGCGGCGGTCGCTCGGGATATGGATGCGATCGTGGACAACGGCTACGTTATCATCGGCTCGCCCGATGAGGTTGCCGAACAACTTCGCGAAGTCGCGACGCAACTGAACGTCGGTCACCTGATGCTGCTTCTGCAATTTGGCAACATGAGTAAGGAGCTGACCCGGTACAACACCAAGCTGTTTGCCGAACAGGTGATGCCGAAGCTGAAGGACGTGCATGCCAGCTGGACCGATCATTGGTGGCCGAAGCCGATGGATGTAAGCCAGCGTGCGGAAATTCCAGCCTATATGCCGAAACTGGCAGCCGAATAGCCAAGCCATCAACGATAAACGGAGCGAAACGTGAGTGAATTCGAAACGTTGACCGTTGACGTCAACGGATTTCCGACACGCATCTGGCGCAAGGGCAGCGGTCCCATGCTCGGATTCCTAGCCGGGTATGGCGGGTTGCCGCGCTGGATGCCGTTTTTGGATGAACTGGCGAAGACGCGGACGTTGATCGTTCCGTCGCTACCGGGCTTCCCTGGCGGCGATCGCGGTCACACCATTCTGGATACGCATCTGGATTGGCTTTTGGCGGTGCGGGATACGCTGGATAAGGCGGGGCTGGCTGGCGCCGACCTGGCGGCCAGTTCGGTTGGTGCATCGCTTGCGGCGGATGTCGCAGCGTTGTGGCCGCACATGGTTCGGAAGCTGGCACTGATCGCGCCGTTCGGCCTGTTCGACGAGAAAAATCCGCCGACCGACCCGTGGGCACAGCGCGGCGACGCGGTTCCGGGGCTGATGTGCGCTGATCCGGACATCTGGAAAGCTATGAAGGCGATGCCCGAGGGCGCTAACTCCATCGAGTGGCCGATCGAGCAGGTCCGCGCCAACGAAGCGGCTGCCCGGATATTCTGGCCGCTTGGCAACACACGAATCGAGAAGCGGCTGCGCCTGATCAAAGCCCCGACGCTGCTGCTGTGGGGGGAACAGGACAAGATCATGCCGCGGAACTATGCTGAGATTTTCGCAAAGGGCATTACCGGACCGACCACCACGAAGATCGTGGCCGGGGCGGGCCATCTCGCCGAACACGACAGGCCGGCCGAGGTTGCAGGGGAGATTGTGGCGTTCCTGAGCTAACCAGTGCCGATCAGCCTGGGAGGTAACGCCGCCGCAGGTGATTCTGAAACGCCGTCGGGTCGAGTGTTCGCCCGGTGGCGTTTTGGAGCAGCGCGTTGAAGTCCAGGCGGCTACCAACACCATGGATATGGGTGCGCAACCAGCCCAACAGCGGTGATAGATCGCCCCGGGCGAACGCCTTGTCCAGATCGGGGATAACCTCCCGAGCGGCCTGCATCAACTGGGCCGCCGACATCGCACCGATTGTGTAGCTGGGGAAATACCCGAAGGCCCCGTCGTACCAATGGATGTCCTGCAAACATCCGCGTGCGTCGTCCGGGGGTGTCACGCCCAGCAAGTGCTGGAGCCCGTCGTTCCAGGCCCCGGGCAAATCGGCAACCCCCAGATCCCCGGAGATCATCGCGCGTTCCAGCCGGAAGCGCAGGATGACATGGGCGGGGTAGGTCAACTCATCCGCATCGACTCGGATCAGACTGCGCTGAACTCGACGCCAGAGACGACCGAGGTTTTCAAGCCGGTAGGGGCCGGGGTCGCCCCCGAACGTCGCGTGCAATCGGCCACCCAGCCATGCGAGAAAGGCGTCGGAGCGGAAGGCCTGCATCTCCACGATCAGCGACTGGCTTTCGTGGACAGCCATGCCCGCGGCCTCACCGACCGGCAATCGGGCGAACGCTTCCGGAAGACCGCGTTCGTACAGGGCGTGTCCGGTTTCATGGACGACCGCCAGGATGGCGGAAGTAAAATCATCCTCGAGATAGCGGGTCGTGATCCGGACGTCAGTCGGCGTGCCGCCGGAAAAGGGATGGGCCGATTGGTCCAACCTGGCGTGGTCGAAGTCGAGGCCGAGGCGTTGGGCGAGATCCCGGCACAGCGCTTCCTGCGCTGGAATGGGAAACGGGCCTTTTGGGCGGATAGGCGCGGGTTGGCGGGCCTGATGGGCTTCGACTTCTGGCAAGGTGCGCGACAGGAATGATTCGTATGCGGCGAAGATCGGGGCAACATCCTCCGCGCCGATACCCTGCTGATATCCGTCCATCAGCGCATCGTAGGGGCTTAGCCCAACAGCCTCTGACAAGGCCTGGGCGGATTCGCGCGTCAGCCGAAGAACCTCGGCGAGATGGGGTTGAACCGTCGGAAAATTCGCGTCCTTGCGCGCGATTCGCCAGATTTTTTCGCAATCGGAACCAGCTTTGGCCAGGGCCTGCACCAAGTCTTCCGGCACCGCGCGGGCCCGGACATAGGCATGGCGCATCAGTTTGAGATTGGCGGCGCTCCATGCATCCGTGGCCTCGGCGGCGGCGAGATCGGCTCCGACCTCAGATGCGACCAAATGCTGATGACGCAGGACCGCCAATACCGCGAGTTGGTCGCCGCGCGCGGCACCGCCGCCGATCGGCATAACGGCGGACGCGTCCCAGCCCAGCATGGAAGCGCATTCCCCGATGGTCGCAACCAAGCGAAACCGAGCGGTGAGCCGGTCATAGGCCGATAAACCGGTCATGAGCGCCATGCCTTTCTTAGCCAAATCATGAATATGACGGCCAGCGAGACAGCCAGGCCGTACCAAGTGATTATGTAGGATAGATGATTATTGGGAGGACGGGGCAGGTGTTCGGCGGGCGCAGGATACGCGCCATCAAAGGGCGTTCCGAGCTCGACCAAGACAAAGGGAGCCGGATCGGTGATACCAACCGCGGTTCCGATTGCGGTCGGGTCCAGCGTGTAGAAGTCCCGCGCCACCTGATCGTCCGCCGCACTGAACCAATGTGCTTTGTCTGGGGGCCGCACGTAGCCGGTGACCGTCACGATACCTGTTGGGTCTTCAAGAGGCACCTCGCGCTTTTGCGGTATCCATCCGCGGTTCACCATGATCGTGCTGGCGCCGTCGCGCTGTAGGGGAACGATTTGATAGAACCCCATAACTGGGCCGGTGTCCGTATCCCGGACTTCAGCGCCGAATTGCGCGGCCCGGTCGAACAGAAAGCGGCCGACGACGAATATTTTTTGATATGGAGCGGGATTCGCGTCGAGTGGCTTGGGCGGTGATGCCTCCCCCAAGGCGATCTGGGCGAGGATCCGTTCCTTCCAGTGCAGGCGGTAAACCTGCCAGGTGCCCAGCCCGACCAATACGACCATCATGATCAGGGTAGTGAAGCCGGGAAGCAGGAACCGGCGAGCCCTTGGTGTCACAAGCCCATCTCATGCGGACGGTGTCTGAACTGAGCGGCGACCAAAGCAGCTTTCATCGGTCGCATTATCAAAATGGCGAGGGGGATGGTGACGACAGGCCATACAACTGCATGGACCCACAGGGGCGGGGAAAAATGAAACTCCACCCAAAATGCCATGATAACGATGACAGCACCGAGCACCATGATCAGGATAACTGCGCCCGCGTCGCCCGTGTCGGAATTACTGAAATCTAGCCCGCAAACCGGACAGGCGGGCTGTAGGGTCAACAGCCCCTTGAACAATTTACCTTTTCCGCAGCGGGGGCAGCGGCAGCGCAGGGCTGCCGCCAGAAGTGAAATCGCTGGCTCTGCCACCCGCTCCTACTCGGCTGCGATCTGGCCGGCACCATACCAATAGATGCAGATGAACAAGAACAGCCACACGACGTCAACGAAGTGCCAGTACCACGCCGCCGCCTCGAAACCAAAGTGGCGTTCCGGGGTGAACTGACCGGCGCGGGCACGGAACCAGCAGACCGCCAGGAAGATCGTACCGACGATCACATGGAAGCCATGGAAGCCTGTCGCCAGGAAAAAGACGGAGGAATAGACGCCACCGCCATTGAACGCGAACGGGGCGTGCGAATATTCGATCCCTTGGCAGAGCGTAAAACACAGGCCCAGCAGAACGGTGATACCCAAGCCACGAACGAGGCCCTTCCGATCACCTTCCAAAAGGCTGTGGTGGGCCCATGTGACGGTCGTACCGGAGAGCAGCAGTATCATCGTGTTCAGGAACGGAAGGTGGAACGGATCAAACGTATGAACATTCGTGGGCGGCCATACCGTCTGACCGTTTCCCTGTGTGTCCGGAAAGAGCAGGAAGTTGAAATAGGCCCAGAAGAAGCCGACGAAGAACATAACCTCGCTGGCGATGAACAGCGTCATGCCATACCGGAGTCCGAGACGAACGATTGCGCTGTGTGCACCCGGAGTGCGGGCTTCACGCACGACATCGCGCCACCAGAAGAACATAGTCGTCAGGACGGTCAGCAGACCGAGACCCAACACCACATAATTCCCGTAATGGGCCGCCAGGACGATGCCAAACACCGTCAAAAAGCCGCCGAGCGACCCGACGATCGGCCAAGGGCTCGGATCGGGGAGATGATAAGGATGCTTCAAACCCGAACCAGCCAGGACTGGTGCACCGTGCGCGTCGCTGCTCATGCCATACCCATAACAACACCGCCGAGGAAACCGCCCCGACCCGGCTACCGCATAATCGCGAAATCCCGCACGAGTTCAAGAGGGTGCGGTGCGTTCTTCGCGGCGGTCAATTCGATTTCGACTTTTCAACCGCTTCTGCCGCCGACATTGGCCCGACATGCGGGCCGGCTTTAGCCAGCGCGCCAGACCTTTCAGCGTCTTCGAGAGACCGAAAAAACGTATAAGACAACGTAATGACCTTTATATCCGCGGTATTCGGATCGGTGCGGATCGCGGGGTCGACCCAAAAGCTGACCGGGAATTCCATGTTTTGGTTGGGCGACAACGTCTGCTTATTAAAGCAGAAGCAGGCGGTCTTGTGGAAGTATTTCCCAACTTTCTCCGGAGTGACGTTATACAGGGCCATGCCCGTGACCGGCCGGCTGGACCTGTTCGATGCGTGATAGAAAGCCACCTGCTCATCGCCGAGGTTGAGGGAAACCTCGTTCTGGTCAGGGGCAAATGCCCAGGGCAAGCCTGGATCGGTATCCGCGTTGAAGCGCACCCGAATGATCTGGCCGCTCGCGCCCGGAGCGACCGCGCCTGTGATGTCGGGTGTCCCACCAAAGCCCGTAGCCGCGCAGAACATGCGATAGAGTGGAATTGCAGCAAACGACATGCCAGTCATGGCAGCCATAACCGCGGCGACGACACCCCCAAGCATCCAATTGCGCCGGTTCGTTGCCATTTCAAAAATGCGCCATCTTCACGATGGTGATGGCATAAAACAGCGCGCAGAGGCCAAATAGCACGATCAATATTGCCCAACTGCGTCCACGGCGCCGTCTCTTCGCCTCGGCTGCCGGCGCGGGAAGCGGCGATTTTTCACTCATGACCTATCCTATCAGACGGTCGATAGCCAACGCGCCGAACAGCGCGAACAGATAAAGCACTGAATACTTAAAAGCGGCCTTGGCTGGCGCATCATTCGTCAGGCTGTTGCCCTTGGCGTCCTGCCGGTCGGTGAGCACGCGATAGACGCGCTCCAGGAACATAATGCCCAAAAGTCCAGCGGTCAGTCCGTACGGGATGCCGCTAAACCCAATCATGTAGGGCACGAGGGTCAATGGCACGAGAATGATGGTATAAAGCAGGATCTGGCGCCTGGTTTCCTTTGCACCGGCCACGACTGGCAACATGGGCACGCCAGCGCGACGATAGTCATCATTGGCCCAAAGTGCGAGCGACCAAAAATGAGGCGGCGTCCATATGAAGATGATGCCGAACATCACCAATGGCATCAGATCGACCGACCCCGTCACCGCCGCCCAACCAATCACGGGCGGGAAAGCGCCGGCAGCTCCGCCGATAACAATATTCTGCGGGGTGCGACGCTTCAACCAAACCGTGTACACGAAGACATAAAAGCAAATGGACAGGGCCAAAATGGCTGCTGCGCAGATATTAAGCGCCAGACCCATGACCAAAACGGAGCCTGCTGCGAGCGTAATTCCAAAGCCGAGTGCGGGACCTGGCTCGATTCGACCCGCGGGGATAGGACGGTTCCGGGTTCTGCGCATGATCGCGTCGATGTCCCGGTCGTACCACATGTTAATCGCACCGCAGGCGCCAGCCGCCACCGTTATGCAAAGGATCGCGGTAAATGCCAGCACCGGATTTAAGTGCCCTGGCGCCACGAGAAGGCCGATTGCCCCAGAAAATACGACCAGGGACATAACCCTGGGCTTAAGCAGGGCGATCCAGTCGCGATAATCCGCTTCCAGAATGGTATCGCTGGAAGAGGGGGCCAAAGCCCCCTCTTCCGCCTGTAGTGCCGATGGTGTGGTATCACTCACTGGTCAGGAAATCCGCGGCATTTCCGAATAGGTGTGGAATGCGGGAGGCGAGGTCTGGGTCCATTCCAGCGTGGTCGCACCTTCACCCCAGTAATTGTCAGCCACACGCTCTTTCGAGGTGAAGGTGCGGAAGCAGACATAAAGGAAAACCAGGAAGGCAAGGCCGCTGACATAAGCCCCGAGCGACGAAACGTAGTTCCACCCAGCGAAAGCGGCCGGATAGTCCGGATAGCGCCGCGGCATACCCGACAATCCAAGGAAATGCTGGGGGAAGAAAGTGAGGTTAACGCCAATGAACGTCAGCCAGAAATGCACCTTGCCCCAGAACTCGGGATACGGGCGGCCGGACATCTTGCCGATCCAGTAATAGAAGCCGGCGAAGATCGAGAACACCGCGCCCAGCGAGAGCACGTAGTGGAAGTGCGCTATCACGTAGTACGTGTTGTGGAGCATCTCGTCGATGCCGGCATTGGCCAGGACCACTCCGGTAACGCCACCGATGGTGAACACAAACAGGAACCCGATCGCGAACAGCATCGGCGTTTTGAATTCGATCGAACCACCCCACATGGTCGCGATCCAGGAAAAGATCTTAATCCCGGTGGGCACCGCAATTACCAGCGTCGCACCCATGAAGTAGGCGCGCGTGTCAACATCGATGCCGGACAGGTACATGTGGTGGGCCCATACGACAAATCCGACAACACCGATTCCGACCATGGCATAGACCATGCCAAGATAGCCGAAGATGGCTTTCTTGCTGAAGGTCGAGATCACATGGCTGATGATGCCAAAGCCAGGCAGGATCATGATGTAGACCTCGGGATGCCCGAAGAACCAAAACAGATGCTGGAACAGCACAGGGTCGCCGCCGCCAGCCGGATCAAAGAACGAGGTGCCGAAATTACGGTCACAGATCAACATGGTGATCGCGCCGGCCAGCACCGGGACAGCCAGGACGAGCAGGAAGGCGGTCACCAACTCTGACCAGATGAAAAGCGGCATCTTATGCAGCGTCATACCTGGCGCACGCATATTGAAGATGGTGACGATGAAATTCATCGAGCCGAGAAGCGAGGACACGCCCGCGAGATGCAGCGCGAACAGCGTGCAGTCCATGCCCATACCGGCTTCATACGTCGCGTTCGACAACGGCGGATACAGGGTCCAGCCGGAACCGGACTCGCCCATGACAAGGCCGATGCAGATCAGCACGAACGCGGGCGGCAGCAGCCAGAAGCTGACGTTGTTGAGGCGCGGAAACGCCATGTCCGGCGCCCCGATCATCAGCGGGATGAACCAGTTACCGAATCCGCCGATCAACGCGGGCATGACGGAGAAGAAAATCATCAGCAGCCCATGGCTGGTGATGATCGTGTTCCACTCCTGACCTTCGGTAACGATATGATTGTTCGGGAACTGAAGCTGCGCCCGCATGATTTCTGACAGGATACCGCCGAGCGAACCGGCGACAACCGCGAAGATCAGGTAAAGCGTGCCGATGTCTTTGTGGTTCGTGCTGAACAGCCAGCGCTGCACGAAACCAGGCTTATGGTCATGGTCGTGCGCATGGTCCCCGTGGTCATGGGAGTGCGTATCAGAAGTCGCAGCCATCATATCTCTCCACTGCTGTGCCGGCGGCTAATCCGGCACTCGATCCCGCCGAGAAAGTCTTTAGCCCAGATCAATTAGATGCGATCTTGGGGAGTTGAGCCACCGAAGCGGACTTTTTGGCCTCGACGGTCCAGGCCTTAAAGTCGGCTTCCGACACGACCTTTACGGAAATCGGCATCCGGCTGTGGTCCTGGCCGCAAATTTGATTGCATTCGCCGTAGAAGGTGCCGATGCGGTCGGCCTCCATCCAGGTTTCAATGGTCCTGCCGGGGATCGCATAGCGCTGCACACCGAACGAAGGGATGAAGAAGCTGTGGATCACGTCAGTGCTGTTGGTCAATATCCGGATTTTCTTACCAACGGGAATGACGAGCTGATTGTCCACATCCAGCAACCGAAGCTGCCCGGGCTTGAGGTCTTCGTCGTGAACGATCCGGCTCTCAATATCGATATTGCCCTGGTCAGGATACTGATACTCCCAGTACCACTGGTGGGCCGTGACCTTGATGGTCATGTCGGGATCCGGGGTCCGGTCCTGATAGTAGATCAGGCGGAACGACGGAATGGCGATCACCACCAAAATGAGAACCGGAATGACCGTCCAGGCGATCTCCAGAATCGTATTGTGGCTGGTTCGGCTCGGCACCGGATTTCGACGCGCATTATAACGCACCATCACCCATACCAGCAACCCGGCCACGAACACGGTGATGACCGTGATGATCGCCAGGACCAAATTATGCAGGTCGATGATCCGCTCTTTGATGGGACCATACGAATGTTGCATCCCCATTTCCCAAGGGTGGGGAGCGCCGACCACCGATTGCGCCAGCGCAAATGGCGCTGCCGAAAAGGTGAATATAAACCCGGCCACGAGCGCCAGGAGCCGCTTTACAGTCCGCATCGATTGACCATCCCAACTCGCTTGCAGGTCACGCATCAGGACACGATACGCGGCTCCGCCTCTCCATCGTTGCGCCTACCGGACGCGCGGGACAAGATCAAGGTCCCAGGCGACGCGTGGTGACGCTTTCTGCTGGACCTGTCGCGATTACGCCAGGTCCAAAACCAGGCCCAGATACTAGACCCGTAACCGCACGAGTGTGAATATTCCAATTGGTGGGACGGATTCGGTTTCGATCCTAAGCAGATCCTCCGTCGAGAAAATCGCATCCATCGCAAAGTCGGGGTGCCAACCCAGCGCACGCGATGCTGGTGCCATTGCCCGCTCAAGCCACCAACGCGGCCCCTTGTCCGCGGCAAAGTGGTTTATCAATAGGATATCACCACCCGGACGAACCAAACGCCGCATCTCCGCCAGCAGCCGTCGCGGATTCGGCACAACCGATGCGACGAACATGCCGACTGCGATGTCGAAGGATGCATCCTCGAATGATGTTGCCTCGGCATCCATTTCGTGCAGGGCCTGGACGTTGGTCAGGCCATCGACGCGCGTACGGTCGCGGGCCTTCCGCAACATTTCCTTGGAGAGATCGATGCCGGTAATCCGCTTGTCCGCGTTGTAATGCGGCAGGGCGAGGCCCGTTCCGACCCCAACTTCAAGGACATCGCGGCCCGGCAAGCGATTGACCAGGGATACGGCTCTCAGCCTCCCCTTGGAAGAAATGCCACCGAACGCGGTATCGTAAATGCCCGCCCACCTACGATATGCCTCGAGAATGGATGCTTGGTCCAGCGCGGCAACTGGCACGAGCCGACCGGCTTTCGCCGACGGATTGTGTTTCCGCAGTGTTTGATTCATGCGCCGCCAGGCATCCTTCTGCCAATCGCCAAAGCATCTGGCCGTCCGTCCGGGAAACGCCCAGACGGGGTATAACGACGCCTTAGATTACGCTGCCTTAAGGCGCAAGCGGGGGCGTTACGCCAAATTCACTCTTTTCGCGAGGACGTTATGAATGTGTTGCCGTCGGCTCACGGTTAGACGCCGCAGGTTGAGCCCCTGGCCCGGACAGCGTGCCGTTGGACTTGCCCGCGCTCGCCTCCATCGATTCATCATCGGGCTCCGCCATATTCTTTTTGAAGGATTTTATACCTTTGGCGAAGTCACCCATTAATCCGCTGACCTTATTGCCGCCACCGAACAGCACAAGGATCACCGCCAGCACCACCAACCAGTGCCAGATGCTGAAGCTACCCATATGTCCTCCAATACCGCTGCGACGCCCTCAGCCACAATTACCGAAGGGTCCAGCAGCACATGGCGCGAGTCGCGGGTTGATGCAAGCGCCGTTTACCGGCCATCGGTTCCACGGCTGATCGCGCGTAATCGGCTGTCATTCCGTGCATGGCTCTGATGCTTCGTTTTCACGGCAATCCGGGCTTGCGGAACCGATGCGGCGCGGTCTAAACACTGCCTCCCGGTTGACGGGCGCGTAGCTCAGCGGGAGAGCACCTCCCTGACACGGAGGGGGTCACAGGTTCAATCCCTGTCGCGCCCACCACCCCATCATC
>DAIEHR010000355.1 GCA_027353465.1 Acetobacteraceae bacterium
GACAGACAGGCTTTTGTCGCCTCAGTCACTACCCGATTCGCCAAGCGGGCGAAGAAGCTAGCAGAACCGCCGGGGAGAAGCAAGAGGCGTCGTCCTCAGCGGTGAGCGGGGGTTTAGGCCACCATCCCAAACAGGTCAACAACCTTTTCAAAGTTTTTTCCCGAACTCGTCATATTCCCAGCCCAGATACGAAAAAACCGGCCTCCAAGGCCGGTTTTTTTTCGCCAAACAAAAGACCGGCGGCCCCTCAGACCCCGTGCCACTCCCGAAACCAGGCCACGAACCGCGGAATCCCCTCCGCCAGACCTGTGGTCGGCGCGAACCCCGTCAGCTCGTGAATGGTGTCCACCGATGCAAACGTCTCCTGCACATCGGTCGCGGGTAGCGCCACCTCCCGCACCACCGCTCGGCGGCCCAAGGCCTCCTCCAGCAGGGAAACCATCGTACGCACCGCTTCCCCCCGGTGATTACCAATATTCAGCACCCGCAACGGCGGCGTCGCGCTCTCCGGCGGCCGGTCCAACGCGCCGACCACCCCCGCCACGATATCGTCGATATAGGTGAAGTCCCGTCGCGGACGCCCGCCGTCATACAGTGTGATCGGCTCCCCAGCCGCGATCGCCTTCGCAAAACTATAGTAAGCCATGTCCGGCCGGCCCCACGGCCCGTACACCGTAAAAAACCGCAATCCGGTCTGCGGCAGGCCAAACAGATGCCCGTATGCGTAGCTCATCAGTTCATCGGCCCGCTTGGTGGCCGCATACAGCGACAGCGGGGTATCGGTCCGATCCGTCTCCCGAAACGGCATCTCGGTATTCGCGCCATAAACCGACGACGTGCTGGCATAGACAAGGTGCCGCAACGCCGGCAATCGCCGAGCCGCCTCCAGCACCACCAGATGTCCCATCACGTTGGATTGGATGTATGCGTACGGATCGACCAGCGAATGGCGTACCCCGGCCTGGGCCGCCAGATGCACAATCTCCTCGATATCCGCGTGCCCGGCCACCAGATCGCCGACCGCCTGCCGGTCAGAGACATCCGTGCGCTGAAAAACAAAACCAGGCCTGTCCTGCAATCGGTCCAGCCGAGCCTGTTTTAGGCGCACATCATAATAGTCATTCAGGTTGTCGGCACCGACCACAGAGTCACCTCGCGCCAGCAACGCCGCGGCCACGTGGTAGCCGATGAACCCGGCGCAGCCGGTGACGAGAACCTTCATTGATATGGCCGAGCGATAAGGCGATCCTCAAGCAGTTCCAGAACGGCGTGGCCTAGGGCGATGTGGCACTCCTGGATCCGCGCCGTCTCGGTATCGGGCACCAGCAACGCCAGATCGCACTGGCTCAACGCCGGCTCCCCGCTGCCGCCCAACAGCCCGACGGTGACGATCCCCATCTCGCGGGCCGCTTCCATCGCCTTGATCACGTTGGCGGAACGGCCAGAGGTGGTGATGCCGAACAGCACATCGCCGGATCGCCCCAACCCACGCAACGGACGCTCGAACACCCGATCGTATCCGTAATCGTTGCCGCAGGCGGTGAGCATTGCCGGGTCCAGTGTCAGCGCCAGTGCCGCGATGGATGGCCGTTCGGACTTCGGGCGCAGCCGGATCAGCATTTCCGTTGCCAGATGCTGGCTGTCGGCCGCCGATCCGCCATTGCCGCAAAACATCAGCTTGCCACCGCCGCGCAGGCTGGTCTCGCACGCATCGACCACCTTAATGACGGTGTCGGCCAGTTCGGTGGCAATCCGCCGCTTCAGATCGGCCGATTTGGTCATCATCGCCGTAAAGCGAGCGGTTTCTGCCGTCATTTGAACTCCGTTGGATAAAAACCAACGGAGTTCTACATCACCCGCCAGTTATTGTGCCACCCATCCGCCATCGATCGACAGCGGCACGCCGGTCATCGTCGCCGCGGCGTCGGAACACAGGAACACCGCCAGACCGCCGATCTGCTCCGGCGTGGTGAATTTATGCATCGGCTGCTTTTCGGCGACCATGGCATGCGACTGGAACTCGATCGTCGTGCCATCCCTCGTCGCGCGGTCCTGCAGCTGCTTTTCCACCAGCGGGGTCAGCACCCAGCCCGGGCAGATCGCGTTCACGGTCACACCGGAATTGGCCAGCTCGATCGCCGCCACCTTGGTCATGCCCATTACGCCGTGTTTGGCGGCGACATAGGCCACTTTCTGCGCGCTGGCGACCAGCCCGTGCGCCGAGGCGATATTGATGATCCGGCCCCAGCCCTTCGCCTTCATCCCTGGGATCGCCGCCTTCATCCCATGGAACACTCCAGACATATTGATAGCAATGATCTGGTCCCACCGTTCGGTTGGGAAATCCTCTACATTGGCGGTGAACTGGATACCGGCGTTGTTGACCAGGATATCGACCGACCCCAGCGTCTTTGCCGTCTCGGCGACCATCGCCGCGATCTGGTCGGGTTTGCTGATATCGGCGCCGTTGTAGGCGACCTTCACGCCGTGGGATGCCTCCATCTCCGACCGCAGTGCTTCAATCTGGCTGGCATCGCCAAAGCCGTTCAGCATGATGTCCGCTCCCTCGGTCGCAAGGCAGCGCGCGATCCCCAGCCCAATGCCGCTGGTTGAACCGGTGACCAGGGCGACTTTCCCTCTCAGACTCATGGCTCCATCCTTACAATGACATTAATTCGGCTTGTTATGCCGCGGTGCATCATGGCGCAGCATTGTCGCGTGTCATAGGACCCCCTAATGGATACGGCACCGAAGGGATCCCATGGACGCATTCAGATATTCTCCGCCCCTCCCCCCGCTTCAACCGGTTCATAAACCGTGGAAGCCAAAAGGTGCGGACCATATCGGACTGGTGCTGCAGGGCGGCGGCGCGCTCGGGGCCTACCAAGCCGGTATCTACCAGGCCTTGCATGAGGCCGGGCTGCTGCCAGACACCGTTGCCGGTGTCTCGATTGGCGGCATCAACGCCGCCATCATCGCCGGAAACCGTCCTGAACGCCGGATCGAACGGCTGCGCACGTTCTGGGAGGCAATCACCGCCCGTCCTGTCTCGTTGTTTGCCTGGGATGGTGATGCGTTTCGCAAGGCGACCAACGCCTGGTCGGCCTTCCTGACCACAGCGCTGGGCCAGCCGGGTTTCTTTTCGCCCAACAAAGTAAGCCCGTGGTTCAGTCCGCGCGGATCGAAATCCGCCACGGCATTTTACGACACAAGGCCGCTGCGGGAGACGTTGCTGAACCTGATCGACTTCGATCTGCTGAACAGCGGCGCAGTGCGCTTTGCGGCGGGTGCGGTCAATGTTCTCAGCGGCAACTTCGCTTATTTCGACACGACCGAAACGCAGATCGTCCCGGAACACATCATGGCCAGCGGCGCGCTGCCGCCCGCGTTCCCAGCGGTGGAGATCGGCACCGACTACTACTGGGACGGCGGTCTGGTTTCCAACACGCCGCTGCAACAGGTCCTGGACAATGCCGCCTGCGCCCACATGCTGATCTTCCAGGTCGATCTGTTCAGCGCCCGCGGCGCTCTGCCCCGCGACATGGACGACGTGCTCGCTCGGCAGAAGGACATCCAATACTCCAGCCGCACCCGGTTGGTGACCGACTACTTCCGCGAAAAGCACGACCGCGATGTGACAATGAAGAAGCTGCTGGCGAAAATCCCGGATGGTCAGTTGGACGACACCGAACGGGCACTGAAGGTCAAGCTGGAACGCATGCCGCAAGCGACGATCCTGGAGATGATTTACCAGCAAGCCGCCTACGAAACGCAGGCAAAGGACTACGAATTCAGCGCCAGCTCGATGCGGGAACATTGGAACAGCGGTTACCAGGACACGATCCGCACGCTTCGCCACCGCGATTGGCTACGTGTGTCGAAGGGCCAGAACGGGCTAAGCGTTCACGATATTCACAGGGTGGATGACTGACCTGGCGTTGTCTTGACGGTTGTCGGCTAGCCGCATAAGGCTGCCGGCAACCAAATCAAGGAAACGTCCGTGGGCCACCTTCCGCGCCCGGTGGTCGGGCTCCTCGCGATCATGCTCGCTTCGGCCGCCGCAAGGGCGGAAACGATCCGCTTCGGCGCAATTCTGCCGCTGACCGGTCCCGGTGCGACGATTGGCAAGCAGCAGATGCACGGCATTCAGTTCGCCGTGGAGAAGATCAATGCAGCCGGTGGCGTGCGCGGCAACAAGATAGAAATCGTGTTGGAAGACAATCACGCCAAGCCGGACCAATCGATCCGGATTTTCAACAAACTGGCGGACCTTCAGCATTTGCCGATGATTTTCACCGCCTATTCGGGGCCATCGCTGGCGATGGCGCCGCTGGCGACGCGCAAGAAGGTGCTTCTGATCAACGCCGGCGCCCAGGCCGACAAGCTGGCTACAGCGTCGCCCTATCTGGTCAATACGCTTCCGACGATCGCCGATGAGATCAGGGTTCTGTCAAAGTACTTGATCGGCCAAGGCAAGAAACAGGGCACCATCCTGTTCGAGAACGGTGCGGCCGGAATCGCCGGCCGGGACGATTTCGTGAAGCTGTTCCCGTCGGCCGGCGGCACGATTCTGGCGCAGGAACCTACCAAGTTTGGCCAAAGCGACTACCGCCCCGCCCTGCTGAAACTGGCGGATGCCAAACCTGATGTGATGCTGGTGTCCATCACCGCCGGACTGTTGAAACTGGCGCGGCAATACAAGCAACTCGGGTTGACCTGCACAGTCGCTGGAACCACGTTCTTTGCCGATCCGGCAACGATCGCCGATCCGTCGTCGGAAGGCTTCGTCCATACCCAGGTTCGCATTGATGCGCCACCCGAACTCGCTGCGGAGTTCAGGGCCAAATACGGCGTCGAAATGGAATTCTTCACCCGCCAATACTATAACGCGATGCAGATCGTCGTCGCGGTCGCCGACCGCCTGCTGGCCGAGGGCAAGCCGCTGACCGGTGAAACCATGCACGACATGCTGTTCACCATCGGCAAGTTCCAGGGCCTGATACCGCTGGAATTCAAAACCAACACTGCCTCCGTTCCGCTGGATATCGACGTGATGAAGGGCGGCAAGGACGTAACGATCGAACACATCAACAGCAACTAGCCAGAGGCGCCACGGATCCTCGGTTCTGAACGGGGTTTTTGAGCAGCCTGCTAGGTTGCTATCAGGGCGCGAACCGACACCAGAACCCGATGGTGGACGTCCATCCCCAGCGCGTCGATCGTTGCTTCCCGCCGCAGCGACACACCATCGACGGCGGGGCCCTCTCGCACCATGGCTTCTACCACAAGGCGGTCCAAGGCAGGCAGCAGCGCGGCTTCCATAGCGGCGCGCCAGTCCGGACGGTGAAGCGCCAATGCAGCCAGCACCGCATAGGCGGCCCAGTGCGATACCCCGGCGGCGATGAGAAAGTCGGCCGGCACCACGCAGCCGATCGCCTCCCCCAAAGGGACATGCCCGGCTATCAGGGACCGCGGCACAAGCCCCATGCCTACCTCATTCCCGCCGTCGCCAATGCCGATCGTGCGCCAGGGACCAGCGGCAAAAAGCCGATCCAACGGCGCGGCGAACGCCGAGATATCCGCACCGCGCATGTTATAGGATCGCCCATCGGCCGCCGGGCCGCATCGCTCGATGGAGATCACCCATTCGATGCCCTGCCGCCGCCACAGCTCGACAATCGCGCCGACCGGCTGGTTCGGTTCGGCGGTATCGACCGGCACATCCGGCACCCCGGCCGCTTCCATCGACGTCCGGCAGGCCGAAGCACAAATCGTGTCGGTTGCCAGACGGCAATCCAAGCCCGATCGGTGAAAAGCCATCGCCAGCAGCGCGGCCCCGGCCGGACCGTCGGTTTCGGCCGCCGGGGGATCGGCGCCAGGAACGAAAAACCCGGTGATCAGGCCGATCGCCGGCTTGGGGCATGCCGCCAGCGCGGACGTCGCGCGCCACAGGCCGCCGGCCGTTGCCTGGAAGACAGCGTCCATCCCCCGGCCGACGCTCTGGTGGATCGCGGCCTCGATTCGATCGATCCGGTCGTTCGGCGTCACAGAACCGACAGGGACGTGTTCCGCAGATCGGTGATCAGCATGCTTCCGGGCGCGTGGGTGATGCAGAACTCCGGCTTCACCTGTGCGATCACCGCTTGCGGCGTCACCCCGCAGGCCCAGAACACCGGAATCTCATCAGCCGCGATCGGCACGGCATCGCCATAGTCCGGCTTGGCGATGTCGGCGATGCCGATCGACCCGGGCAACCCAAGATGCACCGGCGCCCCATGCACCGACGGAAACCGCGAGGTGATCTGCACCGCTCGGATCGCATCCGCCGGCTTCAGCGGCCGCATCGACACGACCAGCGGGCCGTTGAAAACCCCGGCCGAGACGCACGGGATGTTGGTCCTGTACATCGGCACGTTGGACCCACAAGAGATATGGCGAACCTCGATGCCGTCCTCGACCAGGGCTTCCTCGAAGGAAAACGAGCAGCCGATCGCGAAGCTGACCAGATCGTCCCGCCATACGTCGCGCACGTCGGTCGGTTCGGCGATCAATTCCCCGTTCCGCCACACCCGGTAGCGGGGGATGTCGGTGCGGATATCCAGCTCCGCCCCCAGGGTCGGGAAATGCGGGTCGCCCGGTTCCGATACCGCCAGGATCGGGCACGGCTTGGGGTTGGCCACGGCGAAGCGCAGGAAATCGCCAGCCAGTGCTTTCGGCAGAATCACCAGATTGGCCTGCACGTTGCCGGGCGCCAGACCCGAAGTGGGGCCGGTAAACGATCCCGCGCGGATGCGCAGCCGCTCCCGCTCCCCGGCGTTGCCCCGCATATCGGAAATGGCGTTCATCTCGCGGCCCCTCGTCACTGGTCGTGGTCAGGCTAGAACCCGTGGTATAAGCGCGCAACAGGAGGACTCACGCCCATGAGCGCACCACCCTTCCAACTCGGCAAGATCGGCCATGTCGCTTTGTATGTCGCTGACATCGCGCGTTCGGTCCGGTTCTATACGGACGTGCTGGGGTTCGAGATTTCGGACGAATACCAGGACGACATGATACCCGGCGGGGCGGCGTTTCTGCGCTGCAACCGCGACCACCACGGCATCGCGCTGTTCAAGGCGTCGGAGCGGAACCCATCCGGCGCCGGGCTGCATCACATGGCGTTCGAGGTCCCGACCCTGGACGATGTGGTGAAAGCCCGCGCGCACCTGCGCCAGCACAATGTGGAAATCGACTTCGACGGCCGTCGGCGCGCTGGGGTGCAGATCGCGGTGGAGTTCCGCGACCCGGACAACCATCGGCTGGAGATTTACTGGGGCATCGACCAGATCGGCCGTGGCGAGGCCGCACGACCGGCGCATGAATGGAAAGGCGCGCTGAGCCTGGAAGCCGCGATCGCCGATCCGGTCGTCGGCCAGGACACGTCGCTGAAGGATCCGAGTATTCTGGGCGCTTAAACGAACGTGCTTTGCGGCAATCCGGTCCGGCGTGATATCGTTCGCGTATGGGATATTGGGGCAAGATTATTGGCGGCACGGCCGGCTTCTTCGTCGGCGGCCCCTATGGAGCGGTGATCGGCGCGGCCTTGGGTCATGCCGCTGATTCGGGGTCGATGGAGAATGTGCGGCTGCCGTTCATGCAGAACGCCATGCCGAACCCGGCCCGCGTGGCCAGCATGTTCGGCCGCCGCGAGGAAGTGTTCGCCATCACCGTCACCGTACTGGCAGCGAAACTGGCCAAGTGCGACGGCGCCGTGACGCGGATGGAAATCGACGCGTTCAAACGGAACTTCCGCATTCCGCCCGCCTCGGCCCGCGGCATTGGGCGGCTGTTCGATCAGGCCCGCGACAGTTCCGACTCGTTCGAGCCTTACGCCGCGCAACTAGCCGAGGCGTTCACCGATAGTCGTGGGGTGTTGGAGCAGGTGTTGAACTCCCTGTTCAACATCGCCCGAGCGGATGGCCCCTTGAACGCGCGTGAACAGGAGTTCCTGCGGCGCGTGCATCGGCGGCTCGGGCTGGATCAATTATCCTGGGATCGCGCATTCGGCGAGGCCCCGCGCCGGCCGATGGAACAAGATGCCGACGATCCGTATCTGGAGCTCGGGCTGACCCGTTCGGCGACCGCTGAGGAACTGCGCACGACCTGGAAGCGGCTGATGCGGGAAAACCATCCGGACAGCCTTGCGTCCCGCGGCGTACCGGCGGACTTCATCGCCCGGGCCGGCGACAAGGTGGCGCGCATCAACGCCGCTTGGGACCGCATCAAGCGCGAGCGTGGGCTGTGAGCCCACCCTGGCTGCGCATCGTGCCGCCGCCCGCGTCAGACCGCCCTGCCCTGCCCATTCTGGATGTCCCGAGCCCGAACCATGATGAGCGGGGAATGGCGGTGGACATGCTGATTTTGCATTATACCGGGATGCAGTCAGCGCAGGCCGCGATCGATCGGCTGCGCGACCCGGAAGCCGCGGTGTCGTCGCACTATGTCGTGGATGAGGACGGCACGGTATTTCGGCTGGTGCCGGAAGACCGGCGGGCTTGGCATGCCGGGATTTCCCACTGGCGCGGCCACGCTGCCCTGAACGCGCGGTCCATCGGGATCGAAATCGTCAACCCCGGCCATGAATGGGGCTATCGGGCGTTCCCGGCGCTGCAGATGGCCGCGGTATGCGATTTGTGCCTGGCCATCCTGTCCCGTCACGACATTCCGGCGCGCAACGTGGTCGGGCATAGCGACGTGGCGCCGGATCGGAAGGAAGACCCTGGCGAGTTATTCGACTGGGAAGCGCTAGCCGCCAACGGAGTGGGGCTGTGGCCGGAGGATTCGCCTGACATCGGTACCACCGGCGCGATCCGCGACGCGGTGACCCTGCGCCCCGTTCGGGCCGCTTTGGCCCAGATCGGCTATCGGGTCGCCCCCGAAGGCGCGTTGGATCCGGCCCTGTCGTTGGTGCTGCGCGCCTTCCAACGGCACTGGCGGCCCGAGGCTGTCACCGGTCAGGCAGACGATGGAACACTGGTTCGTTTGCTGGGTGTGCGGAAGCTGGTTGACGTGCGGCGAGTGTAGGGGTATTTCGCCGCCTCCCGGTGTGGCGGCGTAGCTCAGCGGTAGAGCAGGAGAATCATAATCTCTTGGTCGGCGGTTCAAATCCGTCCGCCGCTACCATTTCACCGGCCTGGGCGCGTGGCGATATACAGCCACTCCATCGGTAACAGCCCGTATTTGACTTCCTCTGGCTGCGTCATGCGGAAAGTTTCGACCTGGAAGCCAACCCCGGCCAGGCGATCGGCGAAGTCCAGCCCGTAGAACCGCTTGTGATCCGGGGCGTTGAAGTGGGCCTGCTGGGCGACTGCACCCGTGACGCTCGGATTCTCGTAGGTTTCTTGCCGAGTCGGGTTGATCGGCACTGACAGAACCGCGAGTCCGCCCGGCCCCAGCACGCGGAATAGCTCGCGCATCGCCTGCCGGTCGTCTTGGATGTGTTCCAGGACGTGGTTCGCCATCACCACGTCGTACGTCTGGTCCGCCATCGGCAGCTTGGTGATATCGACCTGATGAGTCACCCCGGTTTGCAGCAGGTCCGCTGTCTCATACCTTGGGTTGCGCGACAGCACCCGCCGCAGCGCCTTTTCCGGCGCGAAGTGCAGGATGCGCTGGCCGTCCAGCCGGTTGCCGCCGTCCCGTGTTGCCCACAGCCACAGCAGCCGGTGCCTCTCACGGCTGCCGCAGGACGCGCACCGAGCGTCCCAGCGGGGCGGATGGCCGACGTCCAGGAAAACGCCGCGGTAGTCGCAGATCGGGCACACTCGCGGCAGCCGCCCGGCAGAGAACTGGCGCCGGTCCCGCAACCATGCGGCAATTTTCCGCCGCGCGGCGGTTAGATCGGTTGCCCCGGCTTTGTTGGGGCTTTGGTCGAGTACAGTCGTCATCTACAGCATCCGTTCTGCCTAGCCGGTTTCCTAATGACCGCGCCCCAGGGCCGCATCCCTTTTGTTCCGGCGCGGAATGTGTTTCGGTTGCCTTAATTAAGGCATGCCGGGGACCGTCACCAGAATGCAGACCTATGACTATATCGTTGTCGGCGCCGGATCGGCCGGCGCGGTCGTGGC
>DAIEHR010000377.1 GCA_027353465.1 Acetobacteraceae bacterium
CGGTTACTGGCCGCTGTTCCGCTACAATCCGGCGATGCGGGCGGTGGGCAGCAACCCGTTCGTGCTCGACAGCCCGCGGCCGACGCTGCCGTTCCGCGAGTACGCCGGCAATGAGATGCGCTACAAGTCACTGGCACAGACCCGGCCAGTGGAGTCCGCCCGCCTGCTGGATGCGGCGCAGGCAGCGATCCTGGAGAAATACCGGACCTATGAGGAAATGGCGGGGTGGTCGGCCACCCGGTTTGCCCCGGGCGGGGTGGACCGGGCGGAGGGGCCGGCTATCGCTGAACCGCCTTGGGAGGCGGCGGAGGGCGTGCGGGGATAGGGCTTGGCCCCGTTCTTGCTGTGTCTGATCTGATTGTCCCGATGCCCGGCGCGCAACCCGCGTCGATTGCCCAGAAGATGGGCGGTGATCGGTTCAGTGCTGAGCAGACGACGAGCAGGAGTGGTCCATGGAGTCCCGCCGCATTTCCTTTCCAAGCCGCCGCTTTCTGTTGGCGACCACTTTGGCGGCGCCGGCGGTTCTGCGGGTCACCCGAGCCCGGGCGGATACAGTGACGATTCGCATGGGCGCGCTGAAGCTGATCCATTCAATCACGCCGTGGTTCTATGAGCGCTTCCTGCCGGCCGGCTACAAGGTGGAGATCATCCCGTTCGAAAGCCCGACCGACTGCAAATCGGCTGTCGTCACTGGGTCGGTCGATTTCGGCACATTCGGAGTCGCCGCCGGCATCCTGGGCGCCGCGGCGCATGAACCGGTGGTGGTGTTCGGGTCTGCCTGCAACAAGGGCATGGCGGTGGTGGCCCGCAAGGACGGCCCGATCAACACACTAAAGGACCTGAAGGGCAAGCGCGTCGCGATCTGGCCCGGTTCCACGCAGGAGGTTTTCATCCTGGAACGGCTCCGGATGGAGGGCATGACCATCCGGGACGTTGAAGCGGTCCGCGTGTCGTTCTCGGAAATGCCGGCGGCGTTGGCGCGCGGTGACGTGGATGCCTATGTCGGCGCCGAACCCGGGCCGGGGCTTTCGCTGTTCACGGGTGTTGGCAAGATCGTGGAGTACCCCTACTCCACCGCCATGGGCAGCCTGAACATGATCATGGGGACGCATCGCGA
Source organism: Acetobacteraceae bacterium (assembly GCA_027353465.1). Lineage (GTDB taxonomy): Bacteria > Pseudomonadota > Alphaproteobacteria > Acetobacterales > Acetobacteraceae > Rhodopila. Next base: position 1,118 of record DAIEHR010000377.1, read on the forward strand.
CACGATTGCGCAAAAGCCCGAGCTGGTTCGGGTGGTGCTGAACCTGCAAAAGCAAGGCAGCGAGTACGCGACCGCGCATCCGGCCGAGATGGTCGATATGGCGGTAACGAAGCTGGGCATGAAGCGGGAGGCGGTGGCTCTGTCCGTCCAAAACGTGGAACTGAACTGGCAGATGACTCCGGCAATGATCGAGGCCGGCAAAACCTATGCCCAGCACATGCTGGAGCTGAAGCAAATCCGTGCGCTGCCGGATTTTGGGACTTTCTTCGACTCGAAAATCTCGGACCAGCTTGCGGTATGAGCGAGGCCGTCGAACCGCTTCCAGCCGAAACCGGGCCCGTTCGGATCGACGTGACGCCGCTGTTGCGGATTGTCGTGCCGGTGGTGTTGCTGGTGGGATGGTGGGCCGGCACGGCGCTGCATCCCGGTGGGCTGATTCCAGCGCCGTCGGAGGTTGGGGTGGCGCTGTGGGATCTGGCGTTCGGCGGTATCAACGACGACGCGTTCAGCCGGATGCTGCTGCCCGACCTGATCGCCTCCGCCAGCCGGGTGTACGGCGCATTCGTTCTGGCCGCCGCCGTGGCGCTGCCATTGGGGATGCTGATCGGCCGGTTGCGGCTGGTGCGGGAGATGCTGGAGCCGACCTTGCAGGTTCTGCGCCCAGTGCCGGTGACCGCATGGTTGCCGCTGTCGATGATCATGTTCGGCATCGGCCCAAAATCGGCGTTCTTCCTGGTGGCGCTGGGGTCGTTCTTTCCCATCCTGCTGAACACGATCTTTGCCGTGCGTAGCGTTGAACCGAGGTTGTTCGAGGCCGCGCAGATGCTGGGCGTTTCCCCCGCCAGGCTGTTCCCCAAAGTGGTGCTGCCAGCGTCGTTGCCGGGGATATTCACCGGGCTGCGGCTGGGGTTGGGTCTGGCGTGGGTGGTGATCGTGGTGGGCGAGATGACCGGCGTGCAGACCGGCCTCGGCGCCATGATCATGGACGCCCGCCAGTTGTCCCGAACCGAGATCGTGATCGCGGGCATGGCGGTGATCGGCGTGGCGGGATTCCTGTCGGATTACGCGGTGCTGATGCTGGGCCGCAAATTGCTGGCCTGGAGTCCGCGGCATGGGTAGCGCGGCTCAGGCTGAAATGGCGGGGCCATCGGCATTGATCCTTCTGCGTCATGGCGGGCGCAGGCCCGCCATCCACGCCTTTCCCCGGTCCCGCCTCGACCACGGAAATGCCGCGCCGACCACGCCCCATCCTGGCACCCGTCCATGACCCCGCCCATCCTATCCGCCATCAACGCCGGCAAGGTGTATCCAGGCGGTATCGAAGCCCTGCGTAATGCCAACTTGACCATCGCACCGGGGGAATTCGTCTGCCTGATTGGTGCGTCCGGTTGCGGAAAATCCACCCTGCTGCGGATGATCGCGGGGTTCGAAACCGTCACCTCCGGCCAGATCGTGGTGCGTGGCAAAGAGGTCACCGGGCCAGGACCGGACCGTGGCATGGTGTTCCAGGACTACGGGCTGTTCCCCTGGCTGACGATCCGGAAAAATATCGCATTCGGCCCGATCGCCCGCGGCAAACCCAAAGCCGAGGCGATGGCCATCGCCGACCGTTTCGTGTCGATGATGGGGCTTGATCGTTTCGCTGACAGTTACCCCCATCAACTATCCGGCGGCATGAAGCAGCGGGTCGCCATCGGCCGCGTGCTGGCGAACGATGCGCGGATGGCATTGATGGACGAACCGTTCGGCGCGCTGGACGCGATGACCCGCGAACGCCTGCAAGAAGAACTGCTGACGATTTGGCGTGCCACGGGTCTGAGTGTTGTGTTCGTGACCCACTCGCTAGAGGAGGCCATCTACCTCGCCGATCGTGTCGTCGTGATGTCTCCCGGTCCTGGCCGGATCGTGGCAGAAGAGCGGATCACTCTGGAGCGGCCCCGCGACGTGTCATCCCCCGAGTTCAACGATATACGCCGGCATCTGGCAGCCCTGCTGCACGCCGACCACGCCACGGAGGCCGCTTGACGCCTGTAACAATGGCGGAGGCGGCCATCGCCGCCGACCGCGCCCACGCCGATCCCGCGCTGTGGATCGCTCGACGGCCCGACGAAGCGATCCTGGCCGATGCCGCGGCCTTGGAGGCCGAGGGACCGAAGGGCCGTCCGCTGTGGGGTGTGCCGTTCGCGGTCAAGGACAACATCGATGTCGCCGGGATACCGACCACCGCCGCTTGCCCGGGTTTCGCCTATACCCCGGACACAGACGCGCCGGCGGTTCGGCGCCTGCTGGATGCCGGTGCCGTGCTGATCGGCAAGACCAACCTTGATCAGTTCGCAACCGGTCTGGTCGGGACACGCAGCCCCTATGGCATACCGCGCAACGTGTTCGATCCCGCGCTGGTGCCGGGCGGTTCGTCGTCCGGGTCCGCCTGCGCGGTTGCCGCCGGCATCGCGCGGTTTTCGCTGGGCACCGACACCGCCGGGTCTGGCCGGGTGCCGGCGGCGTTCGGTAATATCGTGGGCTTGAAACCCACCATCGGCAGCATCTCGGCCCGTGGGATGGTGCCCGCATGCCGCTCGATCGATACCATCTCGATTTTCGCTCGGTCGGTGGACGAAGCCCTTGCCGTTCAGCGTGTTATCGCCGTGTTCGATGGCGGCGATCCCTATGCCCGCAAGGCGCCGTTTCCGCATTTGCGGCGATCCGCCCCGGCGGCCGGCCGCGTGGCGATGGGCGATGTGGGCGCCCTGTGCGAGGCCGATGTGGCCGCGGCCTATGCCGGTGCTTCATCGTTCTTGAGCGCCTCGCCGGTCGATATGACGTTGTTTCTGGAAGTCGCGCGCCTGCTGTACGAAGGTCCGTGGGTTGCCGAACGAACCGCCGCGCTGCGCTCGGTCCTGACGACGAGCCCGGACATGCTGTATCCGGCCACCCGCGCTATCCTGGAACTTGGCCTGAGCCGGCTGACGGTCGATGCTTTCGACGCGTTTCACCTGTTACAACAGGCCCGCCGGCAGACCGCGATCCTGTTCAGCGAATTCGATGCGTTGTTCCTGCCGACTGCCCCATTCTGCCCCACCCTGGCGGAGCTGGAAGCCGACCCGCTCGGACCCAATCGCCGACTGGGTGCCTTCACCAACTTCGCCAATTTGTGCGACATGGCCGGCTTCGCCGTGCCGATCGGGTTCAGCCCGACTGGCACCCCGATCGGTGGCGTTCTGCTGGGGCCCGCGTGGTCTGAGGGCCGGCTGGCTCCGCTGGCGGATGCGCTGCACCGGAAATTCGCCGCGACAGTGGGCGCGACCGGACTTTCTCTGCCCGCCAGCGCCGAACCCGACCGGATCGAGGCCGGTGAAACCGCATTGTTCTGCATCGGCGCCCATATGGCGGGTCTGCCGCTGAATCCGCAGATCACCTCGCTGGGCGGACGCTTCGTCAGGGAAGCCACGACGGCGCCTTCCTATCGTCTGTTCGCCCTGGGCAACCGCCCGGGAATGATCCGGGCTGACAATGGTGCGGCCATCGTGGGGGAGGTGTGGGCGTTGCCGACATCTTCCATTGGCGCGTTACTGGCGCAGGTGCCTCCGCCCCTGGGCTTCGGTTCGGTGACGTTGGACGACGGCCCGTGCCTGGGCTTTGTGGCGGAATCCGCCGGTGTGGCCGGCGC
>DAIEHR010000383.1 GCA_027353465.1 Acetobacteraceae bacterium
CGCGCGGTGCATCACAAGGCGAAGGTCATTATCTTCGATGAGCCGACCGCCACCCTGACCCCGGAAGAAAAATACCACTTTTTTGCCCTGATCAAGCGGCTGAAGCTGGACGGTGTGTCGATCATCTTCATCTCCCACGCGCTGGAGGAAGCGCTGGAGGTGTCAGACCGCATCACGATCCTGCGCGACGGCCGGCATATCGCCACCGACGCCGCCGCTAATTTCGACCGCAACAAGATCATCGCCGCAATGGTCGGGCGCACGCTGTCCGCTGAACTCTACGGTTCCGCCCGCACCACCCGAACCGCTCGGCCGTACGGGCGCAAGGTGCTAAGCGTGCAGAACCTGTCGATGGGGCGGATGGTGCGCAACACATCGCTGTCGATCTACAGCGGGCAGATCACCGGCATTTTCGGGCTGATCGGGTCGGGGCGGACGGAAACCGCCAAGATCGTTGCCGGTGTGGTGAAGCGCGACTTCTTCCACGGCGGCGAAACCCGGCTGGAGGGCAAATCAGTCCGCTATCGCACGCCCCGCCCGGCGGTGAGGGATGGGATCGTCTATGTGACCGAAGACCGCAAGATCGAGGGATTTTTCGAAACCAAGTCGATCGCCGAGAACATCTATCTGAACTATCTGGCCTCCGATCAAGGGGCCGGGATGATCGTCAGCAGGACGGAAATGGTCGATCTGGCGAAGCGCTGGACCGACAAACTGTCGGTGCGGGCGATCGACAACGCGGCGAGCGTGATCGAACTATCGGGCGGCAATCAGCAGAAAGTGGTGATCGCGCGGTCGCTGGTGCAGCAACCGAAGCTGGTGATCTTCGACGAACCGACCCGCGGCGTCGATGTCGGCGCGATCGCGGAACTGCATCGTGTGATCAACGAGTTGGCGGATTCCGGACTCGCCGTGGTGGTGATTTCGTCCTACCTGCCCGAGATTTTGAACCTGTCGGATCGGATTTTGGTGTCCCGGCAGGGTCGTATCGTCGAGGAATTCTCGATGGATGAAGCCACCGAGGAGAAGATCATGTACGCGGCGGTCCACTGAAGGCTTCGGTGCCCTAAATCGTAATCCGAACCCCCAGTTCCACCACCCGGTCGCTGGGGATACGGAAGAACTCCGTTGCCGGCACGGCATTTCGTGCCATCACCAGGAACAGCGCCCGGCGCCACCAGGGCAGTTTCGGGGCCATGCCCGGCACCAAAACCTCGCGGCCCAGGAAGTAGCTGGCCTGCGACACCCGAACGTTCAATTGTTCGGTGAGGTCTTCCAGCGCCTTCGGGATATTTGGGCTTTCCATGAAGCCATACCGCAGCACCACACGGTGAATGCCCGGCGCCAGCTCCGCCACTTCCGCCCGGCGCCGTTGGGAAACCTCCGGCACGTCCTCGTTCTCGACCGTCACGAACAAGACGTTCTCATGCAGCACCTTGTTGTGCTTCAGATTGTGCAGCAGCGACGTCGGCACGTAATCGGGGTTGCCGGTCATGAACACCGCCAGGCCGGGGACGCGGATGATGCGCGACTGCGGCAAACGCGCCAAAAACGGCGCCAACGGCATACTGGATTGCTTCCAGCGCAGCAGCAGAATGTCGCGCCCACGCTTCCAGGACGTCATCATCCCGGTCAATCCCAGACCCAGGGCCAGCGGCACCCAGCCGCCTTCGATGATCTTAGCGGTATTGGCGGCGAAGAAGACCGAATCCACCACGAACAGCGCCCCAAACACCGACACCGCAGCCGCCCGGGACCAATGGAACTGGCGGCGGAATACCACCATCGCCAGCACCGCGGTACACAGGAACGTGCCGGTCACCGCGATGCCATAGGCCGAGGCCAGATTGTCCGAGGTCTTGAACGCCAGCACCAGCAGCACGACACCCACGGCCAGCGCGGTATTCACCTGCGGCACGTAGATCTGGCCCTCCTCCGTGTTCGACGTATGACGCACCGTCATGCGCGGCAGGAAGCCAAGCTGCATGCACTGACGTGCCATGGAGAACGCTCCGGAGATCACCGCCTGGCTGGCGATCACCGTGGCGGCGGTTGCCAGGATGACCATCGGCAGGCGCATCCAGGACGGCCCCAGCAGGAAGAACGGGTTCTGGATCGCCGCCGGATCATGGATCATCAGCGCGCCCTGGCCGAAATAGTTCAGGATCAGGCAAGGCAGCACGAAGGTCAGCCAACTGATGCGAATCGGCTTGGCGCCAAAATGCCCCATATCGGCATACAGTGCCTCGGCGCCGGTTACGCACAGCACCACAGCGCCCAGGACGAAGAACGCCAGCCCCTTGTACTGGATGCACAGCGCGATGGCATAGGTCGGGGAGATCGCCAGCAGCACATAAGGATGCGGCACGATCTCGATCAGTCCGAACAAACCGATCAGGAAGAACCATACCACCATGATCGGGCCGAACACCCGACCGACGTTGCCGGTGCCCTTGTACTGCATGGCAAACAGCGCCAGAATCACGACGATGCTGATCGGCAGCACGTAGAATTTCAGGTCGGGGGCAGATACCTCCAGCCCCTCGACGGCCGACAGCACAGAGATCGCGGGGGTGATCACCCCGTCGCCGAAGAACAGGCACGCACCAGCGATACCGACCAGCGCGATGGCGCTTTTTACGCTGCGCCCGACCGAAACCCGCTGCGCCAGCGCCATCAGCGCCAGAATCCCGCCCTCGCCGCGGTTATCGGCGCGCATCACCAGAAAGACGTATTTGATCGTCACGATGACGATCAGCGACCAGAAGATCAGCGACATCACGCCCATGATTTCAACGGGCGTGGTGGCGGCCGGGTCGAAGAGTTGCAAGCTGGCCCGGAACGCATACAGCGGGCTGGTCCCGATGTCGCCGTAAACAACGCCCAGCACCGCCATCAGCATACCGAAACTCGGCTTCGCTGGGCGATGGTCGCCGGGCTCCTGATCGTGGCTCAAATAGATACCCTCATGATGCCAGTGCCGGGGCACTATGCCTGTCCCGGCTCGCCCCGCGACCTTTGTCCCGGGCGCGGCGTCCATTACCGTGACGAAGGGTCAGGAGCAAGCAACCGTTCATAATCGGCCCCCCTGACGAGCCGACATGGGGTTACCGGATGACGATCTCAATCCAGCGGTTCCGGGGTTCTCGCGCTCCGGTGGCGGTCGGGACGAAAAGATGGGTCTCGCCGAAGCCGTGGACGCTGATCGCCGACTTCAGAACCTCGTGCCTGACCAGTTTCTCCGCGACCGCCTGGGGTTGCGAGGCGGCTGCTATTCCAGCACCTGCTGAGAAAACTCCACCCACTCCCGCCGATTGAGTCCGCTGTTTTCTTGTGTCACAGCCTCTCCGGCCAGCATCCGCTTCACCACGGCGATCATTTGCGCCGACAGCGTGACCGCGCCGAGCCGATAGTCGCGGAATGCCGCGGCCGCGACCGGCACCCAGGCTTCGGTCATCCGCATCATCTCATCGGCATAGACCCGGATTTCATACTGGGCGTGCGAGTCGGCGCGCAGGGACAGGAAGTTGAACAAATTATGCAGATTGGTCTTCCAGTACCACTGCGTATAGGTGTTCAGCGTCAGATTCATCCT
>DAIEHR010000029.1 GCA_027353465.1 Acetobacteraceae bacterium
AGTAGGGCCGGTTGGCTGACCTTCATCTCCGCCACCAGTGCGTCGGCGGTTCCGGCGCGGGCGGCGGCCAGCATCATCGCGGCACCGAGCGCGGTGAAGCCCTTGGTGATCCCGGCGTAGGACATCTTCATTGCCGAGGCGGCGCCGATCGGGCCGGGTTGAATGGGCATCGACAGGCCATATTGCCGCAGCACCGAGACTTTCTCGGCATGCGGGCCGGAAAGGTAGATGCGGGTCTTGCTGGAGTCCGGTTCCGGGGGCGGGCCGATAATTCCGCCGTCAACGAAGAGCGTGCCCGTGTCGCGGAGGATGCCGTCGATGATCAGGACGGTTTCGGGGTTGATGGCGTTGCAGTCCACATAAATCGGCTTGCGGGTGGCTGAACTGATGGCGGGGGCCAGGACTCTCGCCAGGGCCACGGCCTGACCGGGTGGGACGATCGACAGGATGAAATCCGCCTGGGCGATCTGTGCTTCCGTGGCGTCAATCATGCCTGCGTCGCGGGCCCGCGCGATGGTGGGTGCGGAGCGGCCGGACAGTATCGTTCGCACCTCGGCACCGCATGACGTCAGGCGTTTGGCGACGGCGCTGCCCATCGTGCCGGGGGCGATAACCGCGACGATTGGTGGCATGGCTGCATCCTTTTGCATGGCGGGTGCCGAGGATGGCGCAGGGTAGGGGTTCGGGAAAGTCTAAACGAGAAAGACCCGGCACGATGGGCTCGTGCCGGGTCTCGGTTCTTGGCCTTCAACGAACCAGAAAATTCGGGCGGAGGACGCCCGCTATCAATCCGGTCCCGGAAAGGGGTGGCTGGCGGGCCTTCGCCCGCCATGACGGTCTCCCCGGACGGGGCGTCACTGAAGCGGTTATTCCGCCACAGTCCCTTAGGTTTCGAACGACGCCGTTAGCTGATGCGGATCGAGGACGCTTCCGGTCCCTTGGCACCCTGAACGACATCCATCCAAATGGTCTGGCCCTCGGCGAGCTGCATCACACCGGCGCGCTGCAGCGCGGAGGCGTGAACGAACACGTCCTTGCCACCTTCGGCCGGGGCGACGAAGCCAAAGCCCTTGGTTGCATTGTACCACTTGACGATACCCTGCATTTCCACGGACGGGCCGGTTGGGGCGCCACGGCGCGGAGCCGCGCCGCGATCACCGCCGCCGAAGCCGCTGGGCGCGCGGTCGCCGAAGCCACCGGGGCTGCGCGGGGCGCCACCGGCACCAGCAGCGCGTCCGGCGCTTGGGGTGGCGGTGCTTTCGTCAACCGAAAGAACCTCCGACACCTGGCGGCCTTTCTGGCCCTGGCCGATGCGGACCCGCAGGGTCGCGCCAGGGCTGACGGCGTTGTGGCCGGATTGGTTCAGCGTATTTGCGTGGAGGAACGCGTCGCCCGAACCATCGGACAGAGCCACGAAGCCGAACCCTTTCTCGGGGTTGAACCACTTGACGCTTGCGTCATGCTCCGGGCCGAAACCCGCTGAGGAGGGCCACGACGGTGCGGCCGGCCGCGGCATGTCGCCGGGGGGGGCACGATCGAAGCTAAAGTCGTCATCGAAGCCGCGCCGCCGGCTTGGGCGTCCGCGGCCACGGTTGGTCATGTTCAAGAGAAAATCGTCCCTATTATCATATGCGTTGTTCATAGCGACCCTGGGCCGTTAGGGCAGGACCGCCGGTTGCTCCTGGTCCGGTCAGGCTAACCAAAGAGAGTATATCAACCTTCCCCAGTATTGCATACCGCACTAAATCATCTCGACAGGCAGATCACTATACCGCTTAGGCGGACAGGCGCCAGTGAGAATCAAGCCAAACACAGGATTTCGATTAATTTTTTTTTGCTTTTGTCAACCCAAACTGTATCGAAGGGCAAATGGCATCTGTTATGTGCCTGATTCCGCTTCGATTTCGTCCAGGTCGCCGACGGTTTTCACGCCAGCCAGCTCCAGCAGATTTTCCGCCTGAACCGCATCGATCTGTTCCACGCCCCGCAGCTTCCGCCCGACCGCTCGGGTGCGGACCCGGGCTTGTTCGATGGTGTTGGTGAAGGAGCCGGCCTGTTTGGCGAGTCGGCCCAGCACGTCGTCCATCTTCAGCATCTCGGTTTTGGTGGCGCCCAGCAGATCGCGGATCTGATCGGCCTTGTGCTCCAGCGCCAGAGTGACGAAGCCTAGGTGGATGGTGCGCAGCAGGGCGGGGAACAGGGTCGGCCCCATCACCAGAACGCGATGGTCCCGGCCGATATCGTCCACCAGCCCGGGGATGCGGGCGATTTCGGCATACAGCGCGTCGGTGGGCAGATACAGAATCGCGAATTCCACCGTAACCGGTGGCGCGATGTATTTGCTGGCGATCTTCCTTGCCTCATCGCGGACCCGGCGTTCCAGCGCCCGGGTGGCGATGCGCTCCACGTCCGCGTCGCCGGCTTCGGAGGCGGCCAGGAGACGTTCGTAATCTTCGACCGGGAACTTGGCGTCGATCGGCAGGACGGGACGGTTTTCGCCGCGCATCGGCATGACAACGGCGAACTCCACCACGTCGTCGCTGTCGGGGTGGACCTTCTTGTTGGTTTCATAGGCGCCGGGGGGCAGGATATCGTCCAGCATCGCCTTGACCTGGGTTTCGCCCCAGCCGCCGCGGGTTTTGACGTTGCTGAACAGCCGCTTGATGTCGCCGATCTGGGCGGTGACAGCCTGGACGTCGCCCATGGCTTTTTGCACCGCGGTGAACTGGTCGATCACGCGGTTGAAGCTTTCGCCCATCTGCTTTTCGACGGCGGCGTGCAGTTGTTCGTTCACCGTCTTATGGATTTCAGCGAGTTTGGCTTCGTTGCCCTCCCGCAGCTCGCGCAGTTTCAGATCCAGCAACTGGCGGACGGAATCGAACTGGCCGGCGGTCTGCGCGATTGTCTTGGCCTGCCCCTCGGCGAGGGCCAGGCGCAATTCCCCCTGATCGCGCGACAGAGCGGTGCGGATTTGTTCGATGCCCACGTCAACGGCGCCGCGCACGTTGGCCAGGCGGTCGGCCGATTGGTTTTCGGCGGTGCGGATCGCGGTTCGGGTGGTTTCATGTTCGCCGCGCAGCCCGCTTTGCGTCTGTTCGGCCAGCAACCGCAGCGTTTGCAGACCGTGCGCCAGCCGCAAGGCAATTACGCAGGCAACGACGCCGACGATAACGGCGCCGGCGGCGGCGGCGAGGATCAGGTACTGCATAGCTCAGGCCGTGGCGGGTTCGGCAAGGCGCCGCCCCTTGGCCAGAATGGGTAATACGGGCAGCAACAGGTTCAGGTCACGCTCCGCGACGCAGACCAGATATTGTTCGGCGACCGGGGTATCGCCGTCGGATTCGGGCAGCGGCAGGCCGTCCGTTCCCAGCGGCAGCGCTGTCAGGCCGAGGTCGCCGTAAACCTTGAGCAGGCTGGGGCCGGCGTACCACACGGCTGCGTCCAGCCCCTCCTGTTGGGCAAGGTCGCGCAGACGCCAGATCGCGGATATCTGGTCGCCCTGGTCGCCAACCGGATCCCCGAGGCCCAGCAGGACGCGGCCGCAGCGGCGGAACGGGATGGCGGCCTTGGCGGCTTCCCCCAGGACGACTCCATCGGCGTTTTGGTTCGGTTCGGCGCCCCATTCGCGCAACAGACGGCGCGCGTTCAAGTCCCAGGGCAGATAGCGCACGCGGCCCGGCCGAATCAAAAGCCAGATCGCGCTTAACCCCAGCAGCATGGCGATCGCGATGGCCACGCGCACGGTATTGGGTATCTCCCTGGACATGATCACCGCCCAGAACGCGTTGTTCGACATGATCTGGGTTTGGGATTGGTTGGCGGCCAAGGCGAACAGGCAAAGGCCCAGGACGACCAGGGTCAAGGCGCTTGAAGGGCGAAGCGGTCCGCTTAGGATCTGGGCGTGGCGGTAGAAGCAGGCCCTGAATGGGGCCAGCAGCAATGTCGTCAGGATCAGGGTGCCGGACACCCAAAGCCGGTTTTCCTGGGTGGCGGCGAAGGCGGCGCCAAGGACCAGCAGCAGGATTGTCAGGCCCCACGCCAGATTGACCCGGTGCGACAGGCCGATCGCCATGATCACCAGTCCGGCACCGATCAGCGACGGGACAAACTGCCCGGCCTGCTGGGCCAGGGCGCCATAGTCCGCGTCGATCCACGAGAAGTCGGGCTGCGGAGCCAGAACCCCCAGCGTCAGCATCAGCACGCCGCACAGGCTTACCGCGCCGGTCGCCGCGGTGACGGCGAAGTCTGGCTCGCTCCAGCGGCCGATGGCCTGGACGGGTGCCAGTTTGCCGAAATGTCGCAGGATCCCGCCCCCACGCAGCAGGATTTCATTGCCGGCGAACAGGGAGCCGGCGAGGAACAGCGGAATGATGTAATAATACAGCCGGAAGACGAAGATGGCGCCGACGATCTGCGGCGGACTGAGGTACGGCGCCAGTCCGAACAGCATGGCGGTGTCGAACACGCCGATGCCGCCTGGCAGGTTGGCGGCCAGCCCGGCGGTATAGGATGCGACATAGACGCCCAGGAAGATCAGCCACGTCAGGCCGGGGGCGTCGGGCAGCAGGGCGAAGAAGATGGTGGCCGTGGTCGCGACATCCACGGTGGCCAGGATCACCTGGACGATCGCCATGCGCCAGCCGGGCAGGACGATGTCGTGGCCCATGATCTTCATCCGGCCGAAGAGCTTCGACAGCGTCACATAGCCGAACACGATCGCCCAAAGCGCCACGCCGACCCCATACATGGCGATTTTCGGAAGATGCTCGCCGAAAAAAGGGATCGATCGCGGTTCCACGAATAGGATCGCGCCGCCCAGGACCATGCCGCCCAGGCCGAAGGTCAGGCTGCAGAAGGCGACGGTCTTGCCGATCTGCAGCGGCGTAAGGCCCCAGTGCGCGTACAGCCGATAGCGGACGGCCGCGCCCGAGACTGCCGCGAACCCAAGGTTGTGCGACAGGGAGTAGGCGCAGAACGAGGCGAAGGCCACCCGGCCGTAGGAAACCTTGTGGCCGGCGTAGATCGTGCCGAGCCGGTCGTAGAATGTCAGGATGAAGTATGACAGCACGGTCCAGACGAACGAGAACACCAGCGCATGCACGGGTATGGCGGAAAGCGCCACGCCGATGTCATGAAGATTCAGGTGGCGAAACTCCCGCTGCACCACGAAGATGGCGCCGAACAGAAGGGCGATGCCCAGCACCGCCGGCAAGTGGCGGGCCCAGGTCTTTAAGGCACTCCGCGCTGCCAGGGCCATGCGTCAGGCTGGCTCCGCTTGCCGAGCGAGCGTTGACTGGATGAGGGCGATGGTTTCGGGCACGCCGTAGAGGGCGACGAAGCCGCCGAAGCGGGGGCCTTCCTGCTGGCCCAGCAGGATCTGATACAGTGCCGCGAACCATGTTCGCAGATCGGGGAAGGGGTGGCGCTTACCAACCTCAAACACCGCGTTCTGGATGGTTTCGGCGGTGGAATCGGGCAGGGCGCCCAATGTGTCGGCCAGGTCTTGCAAAGCGGCGCGTTCCATGACGGTGGGTTCGCGGTAATGCTTTTCGGGCAGGACGAAGTCCCGGTAGTAGCAGACCGCGTGGTCGGCGAGGCGGGCGAGCAGCGGCTGGGTTTCAGGGCTGGCGCCCGGCACGTAGCGGCGGATGAAGCCCCACAGGATGTCGGGCGTGTCGGCGTTCACCACGCTGGCCAGGTTCAATAACATAGCGAATGAGATGGGGCTGCCGGCGTGTGCGGGCAACTGGCCGGCATGAATGTGCCAGACTGGATTGGCCGGGTCGGACTGCGTCCGCAGCTTATCGAGGTTGGCGACATACTCATCGACTGCGCGCGGGATCACGTCGAAAAACAGCCGCTTGGCGCGTTGCGGCTGATTATACATGAACTGTGCGAGCGATTCGTTGGGGGCGTATTTCAGCCATTGCTCGACCGACAGGCCGTTGCCCTTGGACTTGCTGATCTTCTGGCCGTCCTGATCGAGGAACAGCTCATAGGTCATCGTCTCCGGCGGTTGGCCACCGAGGACCTTGCAGATACGGGTGGACAGTTTGACCGAATCGATCAGGTCCTTGCCCGACATCTCATAATCGACCTGAAGCGCGTACCAGCGCATCGCCCAGTCGGCCTTCCATTGCAGCTTGCAGGCGCCGCCCTTGACCGACGTGGTGAACGACTCATTCGTCGCGGGGTCGGTCCAGGTGACGGTGCCGGCGGCCGGGTCGATGTGGTCCATCGGCACCTGCATGACGATCCCGGTATGCGGATGGATCGGCAGGATCGGCGAATAGGTCGTCCGGCGGTCCGGCCCCAGTGTCGGCAGGATGACGGCCATCACCGGGTCATAGCATTCCAGGATACGGACCAGGGCGGAGTCGAAGCGGCCGGCCTTATAGTATTCGCTGGACGAGGCGAACTCATACTCGAAGCCGAAGGAATCCAGGAAGGCGCGGAGCCGGGCGTTGTTGTGCGCGCCGAAGCTGTCATGGCTGCCGAACGGGTCGGGGATCTGGGTTAGCGGCTTGCCCAGGTATGGGACGAGCATGTCCTTGTTCGGAATGTTGTCGGGGACTTTGCGCAGGCCGTCCATGTCGTCGCTGAAGGCCAGCAGCTTTGACGGCAAGCCGGTGATTTGGGTGAACGCGTTGCGTACCCAGGTCGTGCGGGCCACCTCTCCGAACGTGCCGATATGGGGCAAGCCGGATGGGCCGTAGCCGGTTTCGAACAGCGCATGGGTTTTGCCGGACGCGGCCAGGCGGGCAGCGACTTTTTTGGCTTCCTCGAACGGCCAGGCCTTCGGGATTTCGGTCAACGTGTTACGGGCGGTATCGGACATGAGGCGGAAGCTATGGACCGGGCTGCTTCAGGTCAATCGGAACCATTGTACACAGTTATGATGGACATAGTTTCATGGGCGCGGGATGATTCGGATCAACCACAACGGAGGAAACCGCCATGAAACAGATCGAACTGCCAGCGGCGCTGTCGATGCAGGGCAAGCGCGCCTTGGTCACCGGCGCGGCGAATGGGATCGGCAAGGCGACCGCGCTGGTGCTGGCGCAACTGGGCGCTGACCTGGTGCTGTGCGACCGGGCTGCGATGGATGAGGTTGGCGAGGCCGTTCAGGCCGCCGGCGGGGTTTGTTCCCTGGCGCGGGGCGACCTGACGGACGATGCCTTCATCGCCGGGCTGTTCTCGGGTGGACGGGTTCATGCCGTGGCGCATTGCGCCGGTATTCTGGAAGGGCGGCCGTGGCGGGAGGACACCGCCTGGCACGAGCGGTTTCACCGGGTGATGGATGTCAATGTGCGGGTGCCGCTGCAACTCGCCGCGGCCGCGATCGATCATATGGCCGGGTTCGGCGGCGGCAACATCGCGCTGGTGGGGTCGGTGGCCGGGAAGACTGGCGGGACATCGATCAACACGCCGCCCGATTATTCGGCGTCGAAGGGCGCGGTGCATGCCCTGGTGAAATGGCTGTCGCGCAACGCGGTGGGCCGGGGTGTGCTGGTCAACGCTGTGGCACCCGGCCCGGTGGAGACGGCGATGACCCGCGGTTTCAACCAGGGACCCACTTTGCCGATGGGGCGGATCGGCCGGCCGGAGGAACTGGCGTGGCCGATCGCGTTCCTGTGTACCGCTGCCGCGAGCTATCTGTCGGGGGCGATTTTGGACGTGAACGGCGGCGCGTTCGTCGGGCCATAGGGTTCGAAGCTCCGGGGAACCTGCCCCGGCCAATTGCGCGGGATGGTGCGCGTCGCCGCCCGCACTGGGGATATTTTCACTCGCGTTTTTGGGGCGCCGATCCCATGTTTCCAACAAAGGAGCTGGCGATGTTGACGATTGATGTCGAACAGGAAGACGATGGAAGGTGGATCGCGGAAGTGGCCGCGCTTCCGGGGGTTCTTGCATACGGGACTACCGAAGCAGAGGCTCGGGCGCACGTCGCGGCGCTGGCTTTTCGTGTCATCGCCGACCGGATGGATAACAACGAACCTGTCCCGGATGAGGCACTTGGTCTGTTCTCTCTCGCATGAGCAATTGGCCGGCCTCGAGGGCCGGCGCGGTGCTACGGGCATTGAACCGCGCCGGATGGATCACCAAACGGCAGACTGGCTCGCACTGGACCCTGATGCGGCCTGGCTGGCCGGATTACGTATTCGCCTTCCATGACGGAGAGGAAATCGGGCCGCGCTTGCTCGCTCGCATAGCTAAGCACACCGGCCTGCGGCCGGACGACCTGTAGGCAGCCGCGCCTGCCTGTCCCGATGGCCCGGAGCTGGGTATTTTCACTTGCATTAGACGCTGGGCGGCCCCGTGACGGTCAATCCATTGCAGCCATCGCACCGCTGCTCGCCGCCTTAACATCGGCAATTTTTTGTCGGGCTTCGCCATCAAGCGCCTAAGGCTGGTCAAGCGGCAGACCGAGCGCGTCCCGGCCTGCCGCGGCTACTCAATGGAAGGTGCGCCCGCCATCGACCGGCAAGGCGATTCCGGTCATGAACGACGATTCATCCGACGTCAGGAACAGGATCGCCGCTGCCAGCTCCTCGGGTTGAGCGTGGCGGTTCAGGGCATAGCGGCTGGCGATCGCGGGGTTCGGATCGCCGGCCGCGGTGCGGATTTGGCCAGCCGTCATCGCCGTCTCCACCGCCCCGGGGCACACCGAGTTGACGCGGATGGCGGGCGCCAGCTCCATCGCCGCCGCCTTCGTCATCGCGATGACTCCGCCTTTTGATGCGACATAGGCGATGCTGCCCGGCCCGGTCGGCATCAACCCGACGCCGGACGCGATGTTGACGATCGTCCCCTTCGCCTCCGCCTGCATCAACGGCGCGGCGGCCTGGATAACCAGGAAGGTGCCCGTCAGGTTCACCGCGACGGTGCGGGAGAACGCCTCGGCCGTCGTGTCGGTAATCCCGGTCTCCGACAGGATGCCGGCGGCATTGACCACGCCGTCCAGGCCGCCCATGGCCTTGGCCGCCTGACTGACAGCGGCGGCGACAGATGCCGGATCGGCCACGTCGCAGCCGAAAGCGACCGCGCCGATCTCCTCGGCGACAGCTTTGGCGGCGTTGTCGGAGCGATCGAGGATCGCGACCGCCGCGCCCTCTTGCCTG
This sequence comes from Acetobacteraceae bacterium, assembly GCA_027353465.1. Lineage (GTDB taxonomy): Bacteria > Pseudomonadota > Alphaproteobacteria > Acetobacterales > Acetobacteraceae > Rhodopila. The sequence continues at coordinate 9,123 of DAIEHR010000029.1, forward strand.
AATAGCCGAGCGGTGGCGCGACCGATGCCGGATGCGCCGCCGGTGATGATGATTCTGCGTCCTGTCAGCCGGGTCATTGTTGTTTCCTCCGTTTTGGTTGGTCCGGATGGTCCTGGATTTATGCGTCGCCCTGGGCACGTCGCGGCTTCGGTACCGTGCCGATAATATCCTCGGTGGCCAGTCGTTCCAGCGTCACGGCGTCCAGCCCCAGCATCCCGCCCAGAATGGCTTCGTTGTCCTGTCCCAATGTCGGGGCGACCCGCCGCACCGGATAGGAATCCTGGCCCTCTCGCCAGGCCGCTGAGGACTGCCAGTGCATGCCGATGAACGGCCGATCCAGCCGGTGCCAGAAGCCGCGTTCGGCGAGGTGCGGATCGTCCGTCAGGTCACCCGGCCGCCGCACCACGCCCGCCGCGACGGCCGCCGCCTGAAGGGTGTTCATCGCGTCCTCTGCCGAGCGTTGGGCGGTCCAACGGGCGATCAGCGCTTCCAGTTCATCCTCCCGATCCCGCCGCTGGTGCGCGGTGAGGGCGGCCAGATCCTCGCGTCCCAGCAGATGGCAGGTTGCCTGCCATTGGCGGTCGTCGCAAATCGCCACCGCGATCCAGTCGTCGTCGCCCGCACAGCGGAAGCAGCCGTGCGGCACGAAAACGGGGTGCCGGTTGCCGATACGGGGAGAAACCGCGCCCAGCGCCGATTGCTCGATCAATCCGGGTGCCACCAGCGGCAACATGCACTCGACCTGGGAGAGGTCGATATTTTGCCCTTCGCCGGTTCGCTGCTGGTGCAAAAGTGCCACCATCAACGCGGCGGCGGCGTTGAATCCGCCGATGGGGTCGCCATAGGCGGTCTGGTTCATGACGGGCGGATGGTCCGGCGATCCGGTCAGGGTCGGCAGGCCGGACGCCTGTTCCAGGGTCGAGCCATAGGCGCGGCAATCGCTCCATGCGTTGCCAGAGCCGAACGCCGGCATCGACAGCATCACCAGGCCCGGGCGCACATCCTTCAGCACGGTGTAATCCAGACCGAGTTTGCGCAGCACCTCGGACGAGTAGTTCTCGATGACCGCGTCCGCCGTCGCGACCAGGCGCTTCAGCAGCGCCACGCCGTGTGGATGCGCGAGGTCCAGGGTGACGTCCAGCTTGTTGCGGTTCATCAACTGGAACCAGGGGATTTTCTCGTAACGCTGTTCGGCGATGAAGGCGGCGCGCAGGTCCGTGCCGCGCCACCAATCAGGATACTGGCAGGCTTCGACCTTGATAATCTCGGCCCCCAGGTCGCCCAGATGGCGGGCCGCGGTTGGGCCGGCCCAGCCCATCGTCAGATCGATGACCCGCAGCCCCTGTAGCGCCCCGCTACCTATCGGCGCGGGGCCGGCGGGTCTGCCTTGCGCGGGAACTGACCAGATCGGCCGGTTTTCCCCGGCCAGCGGCGCGGTGCCGCCGGCCAAGGGCGGGGTCGCGGTCAGATATTGCGGCAGGCGCGGTGCTTCGAACACGGCGTCGCCGATGCGCACGGGGACAAAGGCGCCGCGCTCGCGATGGACGGGCTGGCGCAGAAGTTCTTCCATCGTCGGAACGACGGCCAGGGGCAGCCGGTATTCCAGTGCCAGTTCGAACCAGGCTTCCGCCGTACGGGTTTCCCACACCGGCTGGAATAGGGCGTCGATCTCGGCGGACCGCGCGAGACGGTCGGTGTTCAGCGAGAATCGCGGGTCCTTCGCCAGATCGGGCATCCCCAACATGGCGCAGATGGATCGCCACTGGCCGGGGGTCACGATTGTTACGCCGATCATCCCCTGCTTGGTTGGGTAGATGCCGACTGGGTAGTTTCTCCCGAAACGGTTTAATCCGGTTCGCCGGCGCGTTTCGCTTCCGTCCCAGGCGACCGCGGCCTCGTATTCCGCGACGTTCACCGCGGTCTCATGGATACTGACGGAGAAAGACCGAGCGCCGTTTGCTCGGCCATACAGACCGGCGGTGGTGGCGATGAACGCCGCCAACCCGGCGATTGGCCCTTGCTGACATTCCGTCGCCAGGATCGGCGGCCCCTCCGCCGAACCGGTCAGCGCGACAAGACCCGCCAAGGCTCGGCAGACCGCCTCCGACCCCGCGAAATCCCGATAGGGCCCATGATGGCCGAACCAATCGATGGCGGTGATGGCGAGCCCGGGGTGTTCGGCCAACAGTGCGTCATGCGAGCCCCCGATCGCGGCGGCCGGCCGGCCGTCGAGCAGCACGTCGGCGCCCGCGAGCAGCGTGGCGAGATTGTCTGGCGTTTCGGTGACACTTTTTTTGTTGGTGTTGAGCCAGGCGAACAGGCCGCTCTGACCCCCCGCGACAATCGGCGGCATGGTGCGCAGTGGGTCGCCGCCGTAGGGCTCCAGCTTGATCACATCGGCGCCAAAATCGGCGAACAGCTTGCCGCAATAGTCCAGCGCGATGCCGGAGCCGCGTTGCAGGATGCGGTAACTGGAAAGGGGCATGGCGGTCCTCGAGTTTTCTTGTGCTGATTTGATCCCATCGCCGGGGTCAAAGGGCAAGAGTCGCCGGCCCGAATGGGTGCCGCACGCGAATCACGGTCACCATCCAGGGTCGCCCGGTCGCACCCCGAGCAACACCTTCCCCGCGGATTCGAAGTAACTCGGCAGCCCCGCGGCATGCTGGACCGCGGCGTGAACATCCCGGAAAGCCCGTTCCAGCGGCAGGCGCGTGTAGATCGCGTTAGTGCCCGCCGCGTGGAACACTTTATCGACCGCGCGGACGGACTCGTGCATCGCGTGCACAAGCGACAGCCGGCCTTGCGCGATAGCGTGGTCCGACGGGGTTTCCCCGGCACTCAAACCGCGCCACAGCGCCCCTACGGCGTGGAAAACATAGGAACGGGCGGCATTGACGATGGCATCCGCCTCGGCAATGCGGGCCTGCACCATGGGACGGTCTCGCAGCAAGCTGGACGACATGGTGGACGCCTCGGTGGCGGCTATCTCGGCCAGGCTGTCGATCGCCCCGCGCGCGATGCCCAGGGCATTCGCCGCCGACGGGGTCCAAAGGTTCACGTACCATGCGCGCGCATTGTAGAGAGGACCTGTCTCTTTCGGCGGGTCGTCGGACAGGATGCTTCGCTCCGCGGGTACCCAGATGTCCTCCACCGTAAAATCCTGGCTGCCGGTGCCGCGCATTCCCATGACCGACCATGTATCCACGATGGTCGCGGAGTCCCGGGGTATCCACAACGCCCGCAGTACCGGCGCCCCGGTCGCCGTCAGACGGGGCGTGTCGCCATCCATCATGATGCAGGTGCAGTACAGCCAGCGCGCGTTCTGAATGCCGCTGGCGAAATTCCAACGTCCCTTGACGCGATAGCCGCCGGGGGCATCCCAGGCGCGTCCGCCCGGCCGGGCGGAGCCGGCGGCACGATAATCGGCCGGGGTGCCGGCCAGTTCTTGGCCAACCTCTATCGGCAGTCGGCCGACGCTGAGCGATAGGGCGGTGGCGATCATGGCGCACCAACCCACCGATCCGTCGGCTTTCGATAGTTCCTCGACGACGCGGAACGCAATCAGAGGCGGTGTCTCCGGCCCCCCCATCGAGCGTGGGAGATACATCTGGTAGATGCCCGCCGCGGTGATCGCGGCTGCCAGGGCTGGCGGTGTCTGGCGCATTTGTTCGGCCTGGTCGCGGGCCGCCCGTACGGCGGGTGCCAGCCGCATGGCGGCAGCGACGATATCGGGGATCGCTGATTCCTTGTTTTCTTCCATGGCGCTTTCTCCTCCCGGTCTCGCCATCCTGACCAATGACCGGCAGCACGACCAGAGGCCGCGGGTTAATTGCTTTCAGGTTACGGTAATGCAAATTTCAGCGTCGATTGCGCGGCTAACAGATGAAGTGTCTTTTGAATATTCAACAGTACTATCCCAAGGTTCCTGAGAATTGGAAAACGATACGTTTACCGCGCCTTCTGTGCGACCGTCTGGATCAAGCGAATCGGGGAACACGGTCGGGAGGCGATCTTTGCAATCTGCGTAAACCGGTGGCTATCCTGATCTCTCGGCGCCGGGACACTATGGCCATCCGGGGCAATCGGCTTGAGTCTTTACCTCGACCCTGTGAGCAATCAGATATGCCTATCAAAACCGACGACAAAACGGGGCTTAAGATATTCAATACCCGTGCGGCTAAAGCCACCGAGAAGATCGCTGGCAAGGGCTACTCGACCGTTACTGACGACGCGCTGAAATCGCTTCCCCCGCCGCCGCCCGGGGCGGTGTTCGATGCCGAGGAACAAGCGAAATACCGAGCGTTCAAAGAGGCCAGACGGGGTGCGGCTGATTATATCGCGTTGGAAGGCGAGTTTGCGAAATACCTGGAGGATGTCTATTCCGCGGCCCCTGTCGAGCGCGAAGCGCTGAATGACGCATGCGAAATTCTCGTGGTCGGAGCGGGTTTCGCCGGTCTGCTGCTGTGGTACAAGCTTCGCGCCGCCGGCTTTGACGATGTCAGGTTTTGCGAGAAAGGCGGCGACGTCGGCGGCACGTGGTACTGGAACCGTTACCCTGGCATCGCCTGCGACGTCGAGTCCTACAGCTATCTGCCGTTGCTGGAGGAGATGGGTTACTTCCCGGCAATGAAATTCGCCTCTGGTTTCGAAATCCTGGAATACTGCCAAAGCATGGCGGAAAAATCGGGCTTTTATGATCACTGCCTGTTTCATACGACCGTGGAACAGACTGTTTGGGATGAGGCGACCGGCCATTGGATGGTCCACACGGATCGTGGCGACACAATGCGCGCGCGCTACGTCGTGTTGGCAAATGGCATCCTGACCACGCCAAAACTGGCCCGGATCGAAGGTATGGAGAGCTTTGAGGGCAAAGCATTCCACACTTCAAGGTGGGACTACAACGTGGACCTGGAGGGCAAGCGCGTCGGCATTATCGGGACCGGTGCGACCGCCGTGCAGGTCATTCCGGAAATCGCCAAGGTGGTCAGCGCGTTGTATGTCTTTCAACGAACACCTTCCACTATCGACGTGCGCGACCAGCGCGCGACGACGCAGGAGGAAATCGAGACCTGGTCGAAAGAACCTGGTTGGGCCCGAGCCAGGCGGGAAAGACTTGCCAGGATTTCATCCGGGCGAACCGCGCTTAAGGGTAACGACGACTATCTGTCAGGCAAGGTCGCGAATTTCAAAGAACGCAGGCAGTATGAGCAAGAGCTGTCTCCGCGGGAACTGATTCAAAAGCAACTCAACACCAACTTCCGCATCATGGAACAGATCCGTGGCCGGATCGACGCCATCGTCAAAGATCCGAAAACCGCCGCGGCGCTGAAGCCGTATTATCCTTATGGCTGCAAGCGGCCCACGTTTCACGATGAGTTTCTGCCGACGTTTAATCTGCCGCATGTGACACTCGTCGATACGGCCCCGCTTGGGGTCACGAAGATAAACCCCAGGGGCGTGGTTCACAATGATACGGAATATCCACTGGACGTTCTGATTTATGCCACCGGATTCCAATGGATGGCGACATCGACATTCAACATGATCACAGGCCGCGGCGGGCGGACGCTGCGTCAAAAATGGGCGGCGGAAGGGGTCGAAACATTCCTTGGCCTGCATAGTCATGGTTTTCCCAACCTGTTCATCATGTCGGGCCCCCAAGGCGGGGGAGGGCAGTTCAATTTCACCCGTGGGATCGAGGCCCATACCGACTATGTGATCTGGATGCTGAAAACGTTGCGGGAGCGCGGTTCGGTTATTATCGACATCAAAAAGGAAGCGGAAACCGCATATGCGGCCCATTGCCGCGAGGCCGACATAGCCACCCGCCCGCTGCGCGACTGCTTATCCTATTACAACGGGGACGGCGCCGCGGAGCCCGGTAGCCTGGCCTATTACGGGGGGCCACAGAAATGGCACGAGCTTCGGAGTGCCGCCCAGGCGTCGCTGGAACCTTACGTTTTTGAGTCCGCACCCGCCCATGCCTGAACTGAGCGCCCGGTTCGGGCACGGCAACCGATCTGCCTGATCCCGAGTGTCAGGATTGCCGCCTGATGGGTCTTGATGGGCTGGGCGGGCGATTTTTCGCCAGATTGACGTGCGATTCTGAGAAAAGGGTACATATGGTTAGTCGGACTGAGCAGGTTGGAGCGTATGAACAACATAGCTGTCGCCGACTATCTGACGCCTTGGAGCGTCGATTGCTTTCGCGGATCCTCCATCTCGCCGGACGCATTCATCGAAACTCTGATTGGCGGCGGCGACAGTCGATTGGCCGTCGATCAGCGAAGCGGGGTTAATAAGTATCTTTGCGCCCCGAAGCCGGCCGACGATTTGATCGTTGCGTCTTCCTGCACCGCTTCACCGATAACTGAAGCCGCATTCCAGCGTTGCGCGTCAACCTACGTGGATTTCAGCACCAGCCCATCGCCAAATCTTCGGTGGGCGCAGCTTCATCTCGATATCGAGGCTCGGCTTTTAGCCTATTTCGGTATTTCCGGGCAGGCACGGGCAGTTCTGTGTCCGTCCGGCACTGACGCTCTACTGACAGCAACCATGATGCTCGCAAGCGAACAGCCCGGTAGCCAGATCACCGCCATCCTGCCGCAGGCATCGGAAACGGGTTCGGGTGTGCCGCGAGCCGCGAGCTTGCGGTCCTTTGATGGACAGGCGCCGTCTGACGTCCCGCTGATCGACTGCGCCGCGGATGTCGCCGAAATTCAATTACGATGCGCGGACGGCACGCCGAAGGGTGATGACGATATCAATGCCGCCTTCGCCGCCGCCGCGGTGGCTGCAACCGGCCGGCCGATCGTGTTTCTGACGCACGGCACCAAGACCGGCCTGATTGCCCCCGTCATACCCCCGCCCGGGCCGGACGTCATCGTCGATGCCTGCCAGGCTCGGATCGAACCGTCCGTGGTGGCCCGGTATTTACGGAACGGCTGGCCGGTTGTGATTACCGGATCAAAATTCTTCGGTGGTCCGGCCTTCTCGGGTGCTGTTCTGTTCCCTGCTGCCCGTCTGCCGCGAAGCGCGGGGGCGCATTCCCCCACCCCAAACCCCGGTGCATTGCTGCGTTGGCTGGCCGCCCTTGATGCGATCGAGGCTTTTGCGCCAGTGGCAGACCGGGTGGCTTCACGCCTGCAAAGACTAAGCAAAGCCGTCGAAGCAGGGGTTGCCGGTTGCGACAACCTGGTATCGCTGCCGGGTTTATCCGCGGGTGGCACCGGATGGAGCGATATCCCAACGATTTTCAGCTTCGCGGTCCGCGATCCGCTTGACTGTAAACGACTCCTCTCCTTCACCGAATTGCGGCCAATTTATACTCGGATGGCTGAGCGTGGCGTCCTGTTGGGACAACCCGTCGAATTTGGTGAATTTGGCGGTCTGCGAATCGCGATAGGGGCACGCGATCTGCTTCCCGGTGCGATAGCCGAAGGAAATTTGGAAGAGGTGTTGTCTGTCCTCCGGGAGGTCAGCCTGGCGAGGATGTCGCGCAGCTAGTTTTACTCATCGATCACGGTCAGCTTCGGCGTCCGCGCAATGGTGTAGATTGCCGCGGCCCCGTCGCGTCTCTCGCGAACGTGTATCTCCGGGTCTCGCACGATGATGCGGACATGCGGTTATGGGCAAGCCGGTACGTCTGGTAGCCGGTTTTTCCTTCCGTGGAGCATTCTTTCGTGCGGATCAGCGCCGGTTTCGACATAGCCTATCAATGCCCCCAGCCGACACCGATGCTGTTGGCGCTGAGTGTCCACCCATCACGCATGGCCGATATGATCGGGCCGCATCATATCCAGTTCGATCCCCCTATTGGCGCCACCGAATATCGTGACGGGTTTGGCAACGTCTGCCACCGTATCGTGGCGCCCGCGGGATCGTTACGGATGTCCGCGCGCTTCATCGTGAGCGATCCAGGGACGCTGGATGTGGTCGTTCCCGATGCGGCGCAGCATGCGATACAGGACCTTCCCGACGACGTGCTGGTGTTCCTACTGGGTAGCCGGTATTGCGAGACGGATCGGCTGACCCAACTGGCGTGGTCGCTGTTCAGTCACACGCCGGAGGGCTGGCCGCGGGTACAGGCCATTTGCGATTACGTCCACAACCGGATCGAGTTCGGCTACCATTACGCCGATCCGATGCGCACAGCCTTGGCCGGGCATATGGAAGGGCGCGGGGTGTGCCGGGACTTCGCCCATCTGGCGATCACACTGTGTCGTTGCATGAATATTCCCGCCCGATACTGCACAGGCTACCTTGGCGATATCGGCATTCCCCCGGTGGACGCGCCGATGGATTTCAGCGCCTGGTTCGAAGCGTACCTTGGCGGGCATTGGCACACGTTCGACGCGCGGCACAACACCCCGCGGGTTGGACGAATTCTGATGGCGCGCGGACGCGACGCGACGGATGTGGCGTTGTCAACCATCTTCGGTCCAAGCTCCCTGGCCAGCTTTCAGGTTGTGACGGATGAGATTTGATCCTGCTTAGCGGCGAAAGCCAGTTTCCGCCGCTAAGCGATTCCAGATGGTCGGGCCGTGACCGTTTCGAATCCCTGCGATGCAATCGATAGGATGGGGCTAAATGCTTCCCAGGGCCCGAAGGCGCGATTGGGCGTGAATCTCTTGTTGCCCCAGGACTACGGTTGTCGGCTGCGATCGTGCAATGACCATGCGGACATGTGGGCGAATCAGCGAGGAGCATATGACCACGGGGTGCTCACCCGCGGCGGCTTCGAATGCGGCCTTCAGACTCTGGATGAATTCCCGGAGCTTTGATGGCGCGATCGCGAGTTGTCTTTCGTCGCCTTGCGGTACGATGGCATCGGAAAACGCGGCCTCCCATTCGGCCGAAAGCGGGAGTGCCGGGATGTAGCCGCCTGGCCCGGTGTTGGCCATGCTGATCTGGCGCGACAACCTTATCCGGACATGGGCCAGGATCGCTTGGATCGACCTTGCGCCACTGCCGCAGGCCTCCTGGATACCTTCTAAAATCGTTGGCAGATCGCGTATCGAGACCCGCTCCTGCAGGAGTGCCTGGAGCACACGTTGCACCCCGCCGGTGGAGATTTGAGACGGGATCAGGTCCGTTACCAGGCGCTGATGTTCCTTCGCCAATCCGTCTAGCAGCTTCTGGGTTTCCGAGTAGGACAATAGTTCATCGAGATTGCCACGGATCAACTCGGTCAGATGTGTAATCAGCACGCTGGCAAGATCCACCACCGTGCAGCCTTTCAAGGTCGCCTCCTGGCGCGTGTTTTCGGTGATCCATACCGCGGGCAACCCGAATGCCGGTTCTTTCGTCCGCTCACCTTCCACCGGCGCGAAACCTCCTGCCGGATTTATGGCCAACAGCATTCCCGGGCGGAGGTCGCCTTTCCCAGCCTCCATCTCCTTGATCCGGAAGCAGTAGCCGTTCGCGGGAAGTTCCATGTTATCCTGGACGCGCACGGGTGGGAGGATGAATCCCATCTCGGTTGCGAACGTCTTGCGCAGGACTTTGATCTGTTCGGTCAGCCTGGCCCCATCGCCGCTCGCAAGGCTCAACAGCCCATACCCGAGTTCCAGCCGCAACGTGTCGATCTGTAACGACTGGGTGATCGGCGGCTCGGCTTGCTCCATGGGCTTGATGGCCTGGGTGACATCAAGCGCCGCCTTGATCAGCGCCCGTCCGCGCAACCAAGCGCCCCCACCCGCCAAGCCGGCAATCGCGAGGAAGGGAATGGCCGGGAGGCCGGGTAACAACGCCAGCAGCCCCGCGGCACTGCCGGCGATGGCGAGGGCCTGCGGTGACGCCCCGAGCTGGCGGACGATGGCCTTGTCGGCCGTTCCCTCGATTCCGCCTTTGGTCACCACGATACCGGCTGCCGTGGAAACCAAAAGCGCTGGTATTTGGGACACCAGTCCATCGCCGACGGTCAGCGTGGTGAAGGTCGCGAAGGCGTCGCCCACCGGCATGCCATGGCGCAATACGCCGATAGTCAGGCCGCCAACAATATTTATAACCGTAATGATAAGGCCCGCGATGGCATCACCGCGGACGAATTTCGCCGCGCCGTCCATGGACCCGTAAAATGAACTCTCTTCCTCAAGTTCCCGGCGCCGCCGTTTGGCTTCTATATCGTTGATCGATCCCGCCGACATTTCTGAATCGATAGCCATCTGCTTGCCTGGCATAGCATCAAGACTGAACCGGGCGGCGACTTCGGCGATTCGGCCCGATCCCTTGGTGATCACCATGAAATTCACGACCAGCAAGATCGAGAACACGATGAGGCCGATCAGAACGTCGCCCCCCATCAAGAATCCGCCAAACGCGGCCACGACGTGACCGGCGGCAAGTGGTCCTTCATAACCGTGCGACAGCACCAACCGCGTTGTCGCCACGTTGAGCGAAAGCCTGAGCAGCGTACTGATCAACAGAAGTGTGGGGAAGCTGGTAAAATCGAGCGGCCTGACGATGAAAAGGCCAACCATCAGGATCAGGACACTGGCAGTTATCGAGACTGCCAGACCGCAGTCCAACAGGAAGGGAGGTAGCGGCATCACAAGGATGACGAGCAGCCCCATCACTCCGAAAGCGAGCCCGATGTCGCTGCCGATATGTACGGACTTCAGGCGGCTTAATACGCTTTCGGCCATTTGTTTAGGCCAAGCCCGAAACGACCGGGCGGGGGATCCGGGTGCCGTCGCGTTCATACTCGTTCAGCTTGTTACGCAAGGTCCGAATCGAGATCCCTAATACAGCCGCCGTCTGTGCGCGGTTACCCATCCTTTGGCAAAGCGTTTCGAGGATCATATCCTTTTCGACAGCTTCAATCGTGCGGCCGGCGGTCGTGGACGGGGCTGCCACGTCAATTGCCGGGGTGGATGGCTTTTCGTCCGAGGTGTCAATATCGCCGCCCGAGACTATTGTAAGCGCGTCGGCCGTGACCTCTTGACCGGTTTCCGTGAGGACAGCCCGATGCATGACATTTTCTAATTCCCGGACATTGCCAGGCCAATCGTGCAGCAGCAGAAGTTCAAGTGCGGAAGGCGCGAGCGAAGTCGCCCGCCGGCCGTTGGCGCGGGCGAATTTCTGAAGGAAGAAATTGGCAAGCGCACGAAGATCGGCTGTCCGCTCCCGCAGCGGGGGAACCTTCAGGGTGATCACATTGAGGCGAAACAGTAGGTCAGCGCGGAAATGGCCAAGGCGAACCTCTTTATGCAAGTCCTTGTTCGTCGTTGCGACGATTCTGACATCGACGGGAACTGGTCTTTCGGCCCCCACCCTATCGACTTCGCGTTGTTCGATCGCCCGAAGTAGCTTTGCTTGAATCCGCGGATCCATTTCGCCGATTTCGTCCAGCAGCAGTGTTCCGCCGCTCGCGGCTTCGAATCGTCCTGTCCTGCGCGCGGTTGCGCCAAAGAACGCTCCTGGCTCGTGGCCGAAAAGTTCGCTTTCCAGAGCTACATCCGGGGCGCCGGCACAGTTTACCGTGACGAAAGCTTTGTCACGACGGTTCGATGTCCGGTGAAGATGTGCCGCGATCAATTCTTTTCCGGAACCGCTCTCGCCGACGATCAGGACGGTGGCATTCGTCATCGCGACATCCTCCACCCGCCGCATCAGCGCTGCCATGGCCGGATCAAGTGCGGCGATTGGTTCCAACGAGTCCGCGGCCATAGCGCCAACTTTGCCGCTGAAGGACGGATCGACGATATTACGCTGCCGTTGCGGGTCGCTCGGAATCATTGGTAAGACCCCCGTCGGCGAGGCGTTGCGGTATTGAAGAGTCTGGACTCGTGGAACGCACTGCAAGACGTAACGACATCGGCGTCCGTAAAGTAGAGTGCGTGGATTTTCTGTGTGACGGGCATCATGTCAGTTGGCCCGATCGGATTTAACAATCTCTGTCATGGTAATACCAAGTCGGTCGTCGTCGACCATCACGACTTCGCCGCGGGCTACCAGCCGATTGTTAACATAGATGTCGATTGCCTCGCCGAGTTTACGGTCAAGTTCGACAACGGCTCCGCGACCGAGCTTGAGCAATTGAGATACCTGCATCGTTGCCTTGCCGAGGACGGCTGAAATGGTAACCGGTATGTCGTAGATCGCTTCCAGGTCCGCGTTGGCACCTACAGTGTCAGCCGGTGCCGAGGATGCCGCGTCGAAATCAGCATTATTCGCCATTTTCGCTGTCCCTTGGTTCGATGGTAGTCAGAAGCGGATGAAACGCGTTCATGACCGCCTGCCAGACTTCAGACGGTCGTCGCCGGGCCTGGCCGGCATTCCACCGAACCCTCGCTTCCCCCGGCGTCATACTATTCTCGCCCATCACCTGGATCTTGCTGGAATGGTCAGGGACCAGTGAGGCGCATATAGCTTCGATATAGGCGACCATTTCATTTGGAACCTCGACGCGGACTGATGGCTCACGCGATAGACCGGGCAACACGAGCGCTAGCATCGCCGTGACTTCGTTGAGAGCCGATCGCTGAATAAGATCCGGCATGGCAGCGTTCATCGCTGCTATCAGCGCCTTGGCGAGGGAAGCAGCCGCGGCTTCGGTAACATCGGCTGCCAAATGGCATCCTTTTGTCATCGCGGCGGCGATGACCTGCAACGATTCTTCCTCGGCGGCGGCCTGATGGGCCTCTCGCGAAGATACGGCGGCCATCGTACCCACAGCGTGGCCCGCCTCGTAGCCCTGCTGACGTGCCGCTGCCAAATCGGCCTGCGTAAACGTCGGTTCGACGGGCTTACGAAACGCCTCGTCGCTGAGATCGCGCTGCAGAAACAGTGACGCCCTGGCACTCCGCGCGGGAGACGCGGCAGCCAATGGAGGTGGAACGAGCGCGGGCCGGATCCAGTTTGGCTCCGCTAAAGGACGTGGGGTGAAATTTCCGTCCATCGCTAAATCACCACCTCGTCTTCGCTGGCCGCCTTGATCTCGATTCGACCCTCGGCAGCGAGATCTTTCGCGACCCTGACCAATTCCGCGCGTGCATCGTCCACATCACGTAGTTTCACCGGTCCAAGATTTTCGAGTTCTTCCCGCAGCATTTTAGATGCGCGTTCCGACAGGTTTCTGAAGAACAGATCCCTCATTTCCGGGGCTGCTCCCTTCAGGGCCATCGCTATCTTATCTTTCTGAACGGTACGCAGCAGCACCTGAATTCCTTGAGCGGGAACGCGTCCAAGGTCTTCGAACGTGAACATCAGCGCCCGGATCTTGTCCGCCGCATCCTGATCGCGACGTTCCAGCGCCTCCAAAAAGCGTGTTTCGGTTCGGCGATCCAGGTTATTGAAGATTACGGCCATCTGTTCGTGGGGATCACTGCGGGCCGTTCGCGCCAAATTCGACATGAACTCCGAACGCAGGGTGCGCTCTACATCAGCCAGAACTTCCTTTTGCACGGTCTCCATGCACAGAAGGCGCATGACGACTTCGGTAGAAAAGCTTTCGGGTAGCTCCGCGAGCACTCTTGCGGCATGGTCGGGTCTGAGCTTTGAGATGACGACTGCCACCGTTTGTGGATATTCGTTCTTGAGGTAGCTCGCGAGTACGTCCTCGTCGACATTACCCAGCTTGTCCCACATCGTCCGGCCCGCCGGCCCGTGGATTTCCTCCATGATCTGGGCAACCCGAGCCGGCGGAAGCGATGTCAGCAACAGTCGCTCGGTGCTTTCAATACCGCCCATCAGTCCCGTGGCGTTATTTAAGCTGTCGGTGAATTCGGCGCATAGTTGCTCGACAACCTCGGCCGGAATCGGCCCCAGATTCACCAATGCTTTCGATACTTCGCGGATTTCGTCCTCGTGCAGCAAAGAAAAGAGCTTTCCGCCCTGCACGTCTCCTAATGCCAAGATTAAGATCGCGGCCTTTTGGGGGCCGGTTAAATTGCGATAGTCCTGCGTGGTGGTGATCATCATTTTAGGTGGTCTTTCCGCCGAGCCAACCGCGCACGACCATTATGCTGGCGTCGGGTTGCTCCTCGACCTGTTTTCCCAAATTGCGAAGCGATGACGCGCGTATTTCGCCTTGGATGTTCGCTACGTTCAGCATTGTGTCCTTGTCGCCCGTATCGGATTGGGGCGTGCCCGAGAGAAGAAGGTTGGCTTGCGCGGAATTGGCGGCGCCTGGCAGCGCGGCTACGCCATCGCTTTCCGGTCCGGGAAGGGCTGGGGCCGGTGTCGGTGACTGGGCAAGCAGACCGCTCGCGAGCTTCAGGGCCAGCGGGCGCACTACGAAACCCAGGGAGAAAAGAGCGACCAGGGCAACGACACCAATGGTGATGAGCCAGATCATTTCGGATTTGCCAAACTGTAGCCAGCCGCCCTGGGGCGGTGCGTCACCGATATCCTCGGGTGGCGAGAAGTGCATGTTTACGACTTCAACCTGATCGCCACGCTTAGCGTCGAAACCGACTGCCGACTTCACCAGTGATGCGACCCGATCCAACTCAACCTGATTGAGTTCCCGCCAGGTTGGCTTGCCATCCGGGCCGGGCGTTGTGATCCCGTCCACCAGCACCGCCATACTGAGCTTCTTGATCGACGGGGAATCATGGATGAGCGTGCGAACGGTCTTGTCGATCTCGTACGAAGTATTTTCCTCCTGACGGGAACTGGCCGTTCCGCTCGCTCCGCTGTTTTGCGTGTCTGGATTGGGCAGGTTGTTTTGGACCGAAACCCCTGTTTGGGCGTCCGTGCTTTTGTTTGTGTCGTTGACCGTCTGTGTATGACGAACGACCTGTTTGTCGGGATCGAAATGCTCCTGCGTCTCATTGATACGATCGAAATCCATCTCCACGGTCGCCTCGGCGCGGACGTGGTCCGGGCCAAGTGTTCGAGCCAACATATCCTCAACTGATTGGGCCAGGCGCAATTCGATGGTGCGGCGGGCGTCGTCCTTGGTTCCGGTGCCGCCGTCCGCGCCCGGCCGTCCGGCCTGCGCGAGGAGTTCACCCCGATTGTCGATCAGGCTGATATTCTGTGTCTTGAGTCCGGGCACCGCGGTTGAAACGAGGTTGACGATCGCCTGGACTTCGTCGCTGCTCATTCGGGCGGACCCCATCATGGCGACAACGACCGAGGCCTTCGCCTCTTGCTGCTCCCGGGCGAATGGCTCCCGCTTTGCGAGCACTAGATGAACCCGCGCATTGCGCACGCCGCGAATCGTCCGGATGGTGCGGCCAAGTTCTCCCTCCAGGGCGCGCAACTGGTTCATCTGCTGCTGAAACTGATTTGATGTCAGACTGTCGCCGCGGTCGAAGATCTCGTATCCGACCGATCCGCCAGCGGGCAGCCCGTCGCTGGCCATTGCGAGACGCAGGCGATCCACCTGGTCGGAGGGGACCATGATTTGCGATCCGCCCGCCCTTAGTTCGTAGGTGACGTGCAGCTTGTCGAGCGCCGCCGTTACTTGCGACGCGTCGTGAAGTTCGAGGTCGCTGTAAAGCAAAGACATCGGCTGGCTGCTGCCGCGCAGTGCGACGAGCCCCACGATCGCCAAAACAGCCACGCCAACAAACGCGATACCCGCCAGACGCGGATATCCGAGCTTCTTCAGACTTTCGAGAAAGCGGTTCACCGCACGTCCCGAGGCTCGGAGAGCGCTTTGTCCCAGTCGGCTATCATCATCACTCCAGCCTGCACCGTGGCGCTCCTCATTCGGCTGTTCGAAATTATAGGCGGCAGGGAACAATTAACCGTGAGGCGAGTGGAGATTTTTGCCGTGTGCGGGCAAATTCGCCTTGTGTTATCTATTGTGCTTTTTGGGTCACTTAACCTGGGATCGGCGCAACGTGTCCCAACAAGGAGGTAGAGCAGGGCAGCGCTTTTTTGGAAGCGGCAAACCCTGCGCTTAGCCCAAACCGGTCGGAGCGGATTTAAAATCAGACCGACCGCGTAATTACATAGCCACCGATGCGTAATTCCGAGCGGTTGAAATAGAAGAGTGCCTCAAATCCAGCATGTAAAAACCGCAGGATATTCTCGATATGGTTCCGAAAGCCGAATAACTGTGATGTTTATCCATAAAATGGGCCGGCGAGAAACGACTCTTCGCTTTAACGACCAATCAGACAGGGTTCGGTCGTGCGGCTGAATTGGGTCGTCTAAATTCCGAAGTCTTGTAAATCGCCCCGTACTGTCGAGAGATGAGTGTCAAGGTCAGTAAGCCATGCTGTCATCGCCCGGCTGGCAGGCGCCGGCCGGGAGGGGATCAGGCCCGCCAGAGCCACGCTGCCGCGGGCGGTCTTCATCAAGGGCGTGATAAATCCGAAAAGCCCAGTCTGAGCTGGAGCGCTTACGGGGACTTGCGCTCGTGACGGACCAATGACGGGACGGGACGGGTGTTGTGGGCGAGGGTGGGTGGCAGCAATGCGAGAGCGCCAGTCCGAGACCGCGGTCGGCTCGTTCTTTTGGGCGGTCGGGGTCGCGTTGATCCTTCCAACCAAGGGCAGGTCGGTTTCTTTCGGACTTAATGCTTCAGCGAATTCCTGCGACTCAGCGTGTTCGCGGTCGCGTAAAGCGGACGAAGCGGCGCGTTCGGCGGCCGTCCGCACCTGAAAACACGACCGAGCGTCTGGACGGGTCATGACATAGATCGGCCGTCCCTTGATCGCGGCGGCCACATTGGGGTCGCCCGAGGCCAGCCTTACCATCATCCGATGGGCGTCACGTGTTTCGACAATGATTGCGATCTGGGTGCAGTCGGGCACGCGATTTGCGGCCGAGAGGAATGCGCAGCGCAGCGTAAGGTCCAGGCCCCCGTCGCATACGCCATGTCCGCGGCAACGCGGGTCACCGTCGGCGTCGCCGATCAAATAGGCCCAACCGCCTGCCAGGTCCTTTGCGATGAAACGACCGGTCCGATCGGGCCGATCCAACACAACCGAACCAATGGTTATTGAAACTGATCCAGTCGGGTTAAACATTAATTTTCTCCGATTGGGGAATGGCGAGTCTCATTCTGGGTCATAGGCCGACCCCGGGCCTACGATTTTTAAGTTTCCATACGAAGGCGATAACCTCCGCAACGGCCTTGTAATGTTCGGCCGGGATCTCGCGATCCAGTTCGACCTGGTATAGCGCGCGCGCCAGCGGCGGATTCGCCACGATCGGGACCTTGTGGACATCTGCCTCTTCCCTTATTCGCGCGGCCAGGAAGTCAGCGCCCTTTGCCACTACGCGAGGCGCGTCGGTGTTGTCGTAAGAAAGGGCAACGGCGTAATGCGTTGGATTCGTAACGACGACGGCGGCGGACTTTACTTTATCCATCATCCGGCGCCGGGACCGCATCTGCCGGATACGCTTCAGCTTCGCCTTAATGTGCGGGTCGCCCTCCGCATCCCGGGATTCCAGGCGGACTTGTTCACGTGTCATCCGCATTGACTTGGTGTGTTGGAAGCGGACGAGAAAGACGTCCACCACCGCGAAGCAGATCAATGCCAGGAACAGGGGCTTCACGAAACTTTCGGTCAGCTGGCCCGCGGTCGGCAGGAGCCAGGGAATCCCCGTGCCGATTACATTGAGAGCATCGGCCGGGGTTCGCCCGATGACGGTCCACACAAGAATGGACAGAATGCCCAAGCGGCCACAAGACTTGAGAAAGTCCAACAAATGCCGCTGCGAGAAAATTCGTCCAAAACCCGCCGCCGGGCTGATCCTGGACATCTGGAAGCGGATCGGCGCGCCGCCGACGTAGAATTGCGTTTGGACCAGCGTAATGCCGATGGCGCAGACCGCGGCTGGAACCGCGATGGAGCCAATGACGAGC
>DAIEHR010000038.1 GCA_027353465.1 Acetobacteraceae bacterium
AGGGCGGGCGGGCGAGAAACTGTATTGGCTGGATCCCATCAAGCGCGGCGTGCTGCCGCTGGATGAATTCCATCTGTCGCGCCGCCTGCTGCGCACCGTCCTGTCCGGACCCTATACGGTGACGGCAGATCGCAACTTCGCTGGCACCATCGCCGGCTGTGCGACGCCGGTGCCCGACCGAACCGACACCTGGATCAATCCACAGATCGAGCAACTATTCACCGAACTTTTCCGCATGGGCTACGCCCACTCGATCGAAACCTGGCAGAACGGCACCCTGGTCGGCGGCTTGTATGGCGTCGCGCTTGGGGGCGCGTTCTTCGGCGAGAGCATGTTCAGCTTCGCCCGCGATGCGTCGAAAGTCGCGCTGGCGCATCTTGTGGCGCGGCTGCGGCTGGGCGGGTTCACCCTGCTGGACACCCAGTTCGTCACGGATCATCTGACGCAGTTCGGCGCAACGGAAATCCCGCGCGACCTGTATAAACGGCAACTCGCCGCCACGGTGGACAAGCCAGCCGTATGGATGCCGGAACCTGATCCGCGGCGTCTGACCGAGGAATTCCGCCTTCTGGCGGGACGGCCCGGCTGAGGCGAAGCGGATGTCGGGAAGCGGCAGCGTCCACCCCGTCAATATGACAGGCCTGAACGCCGCCGCTGTTCCCGGTTTTTATCCCGCCGTCATGCCGTCGCCGTTCGGATGGCCTCCCACACACGCAGCGGTGTCGCCGGCATGTCGATGTGCGTGATGCCATAGACCGACAGCGCATCCACGACAGCGTTCATCACCGACGGCAGCGCACCGGCACAGCCGGCCTCGCCGCAGCCTTTCGACCCCAGCAGGTTGGTTTTCGCCGGCACAGGGTGGGAGGCGAAGTTGAACATCGGCGCGTCGTTTGCTCGCGGCAGCGCGTAATCCATATACGAACCGGTCATCGGCTGGCCGCTTTCGTCATAGACTACGTGCTCCAGGAAGCACTGGCCGATGCCCTGCACGATGCCGCCATGCGCCTGGCCCTCCACCAGCATCGGGTTCACGATCACGCCGAAATCGTTGACCATGTGATAGCGGACGACCTCCGATACGCCGGTTTCCGGATCGATTTCGACCTCGGCGATGTGGCACCCGTTCGGATAGGCGAAGGGCGGCCCCTCGGCAACGTGGGACACGGACAGGGTTTGCGGAACATCGTCAGGCAGTTTCGCCGCGCCGGTGCGGATCAGGTCCGCCAGTTCCATGATGCCGATGGCGCGGTCGGTGCCGGCGATGCGGAACTGGCCGCCAGTCCGGGCGATTTCAAATTCGATATCGCCCTCGGCGGCCTCGAGCACATGGGCGGCGATTTTCCGGCCGGCCTCGCGGACTTTTTCGGCGCCCTCGACGATCGCGGTGCCGCTGGCCATCAGCGATTTAGACCCGCCGGTGCCGCCGCCGGCCAGAAGCTCATCCGAATCGCCTTGCAGCAGATTGATCTTCTCGAACGGGATACCGAGGCGGGAGGCGAGCACCTGGGCGAACGGCGAGGCGTGGCCCTGGCCGTAATCCAGCGTGCCGGTGATGATGGTCACCGTGCCGTCGGCCTCGAACCGGATGCCGCCCATTTCCTTGGAGGGCGGGCCGGTGACCTCCAGATATTGGCCGATGCCGCGGCCGCGCAGTTTGCCGCGTTCGGCGCTGTCCTTTTTGCGCGCGGGGAAGCCGTCCCAGTCGGCCGCCGCCAGTGCCTTTTCCAGGATGGTGGGGAAATCGCCGCTGTCATAGGTGGTGCCGGCGGGCGTCTTGTAAGGCATCGCGTCGGGCTGGATGTGGTTGCGGCGGCGGATGTCGGCGGGGTCGATCCCCATCTCCCTGGCGGCGGTGTCCAGCAGGCGTTCGATGTAATAGTTGCCTTCAGGACGGCCGGCGCCGCGATAGGGGCCAACCGGGCTGGTGTTGGTGAAGATCGCCTTGGTCCGGACTTCCTGCAGCGGGGTCGCATAGACGCCGATGGTGTTGCGGACGATGTTGCCAGTGGGTTGCAGCACCGTGCCGTTGGATAGATAGGCGCCGATGTTGCCATAGCCCGTTACCCGCAGCGCCAGGATTTTGCCCGACGCGTCCAGGGCGATTTCCTGCTCCATATCGTGATCGCGGCCGTGGCTGTCGGACAGGAAGCTTTCACCGCGTTCGTCGGTCCATTTCACCGGTCGCCCGAGCAACTTGGAGGCATACAGGATGGCGGGGTATTCGGGGTAGCAGGAGGATTTCATTCCGAATGAGCCGCCGACATTGCCGGTCAGGACGCGGATGTTTTCCACAGGCGCTTTCAACGGCCCCATCAGCAACTGGCGCATATTGAACACGCCCTGGCAGCCAAGCCGCAGCGTCCAGCGGCCGGTTCCGGCGTCGAACTCCCCGATCGCGGAGCGTGGTTCCATCGGGCAGACCACGACGCGGCTGTTGCGGATTTTCAGCTTGGTGACGTGGGCGGCCTTGGCGAAGGCAGCGGCCACCGCGGCGGTGTCGCCATGGTGGAAGTCAAGGATGACGTTCGCGGGGGTGGCGTCATGTATCAGCGGGGCATTGGCGGAGGCAGCTTCGGCGGCATCGGTGACGGCCGGCAGCGTGTCGATATCGACGAACACGGCTTCGGCGGCGTCTTTTGCCTGCTTGGCGGTTTCGGCGACCGCCAGCGCGACTGGATCGCCAACGAAACGGACCTTGTCCGTGGTCAGGATCGGCTGCACGGGCTTCGGCATGTTCGACCCGTCCCGCATTTTGAACGACATGCCGGACGGCATGTTGCCCATACCCGCGTCGATCAGATCCTGCCCGGTCAAGACCGCCAACACGCCCGGCAATGCCTTGGCCGCGCTGGCATCGATCGAGCGGATAACCCCGTGCGCGGCGTTGGAACGCACCATCACTCCATAGGCCTGACCTGGGCGGTTCAGATCGTCGGAGTAGCGGCCCTCCCCGCGCAGCAGAACGGGATCTTCCTTGCGTGGCACTGGTTGTCCGACGGCATATCGTTCCTCGGCGAACTGGGTCAGATCCACTTGTGCAATCATACGCGAGTCCCTCAAAATACCGTTGTGCCGCGCAACATGGCGCCGGTTTCCCCAGCCGGCAACCCGGGCGCTGGCCGGACCGTCCGGAAAATGGCACTATGGCGTTAACGGACGACGGAGGACATGGATGCCTACTTACGACTACGAATGCCAGGACTGCGGCCCATTCTCCGAGGTGCGGCCGATGGCGGAATACGATCAGCCCCAGCCCTGCCCGGATTGCGCCCAGCCGGCGCCGCGCCTGCTGACCGCGCCGTCGCTGTCTGGCGGCGTTCGGGAAGCGTCACCCGGGCCAGCCCCGGCGGCACATTCGGGCGGCTGTGCATGCTGCATGCCGCGGCGACTATCCGCTGAGGCAGTCTGACTTGAATTAGGACGAAAATCCCCACCGCTTCGCTTGTCCACAGAGCGGAACGGCAAAATCCCATGTGTTGAACAGTTAAATCCCTCGGCCCGGTTGCGGTCCCCACAACCGGCTGGTACGCCACGCTGACTCGGCGCCGGGTATCACGTTTCATATGCAACGAAATGGGGGACATTCTATGTCCGGTTCAACGAGTAACAGCAATATCATTGGTTCCGGTTCCGACTCGATTACGCTGAACGTGGCCGAGGACCAGGCGCAGGGTGTGGATGCCCAGTTCACCGTCAACGTCGATGGCCAGCAGGTCGGCGGGGTCGAAGTTGCGACGGCGTCGCAATCGTCGGGACAAACCAACACATTTACATTCAATGGCGACTGGGGTCCTGGCCCGCACAATGTGACGGTCACGTTCGCCAACAACTTCCTCTATCCGGGATCATCCGGTGATCGTAACTTATACGTTGATGGCGTAACGTACGATGGGCAAACCGTGTCGAACACCACGACCGGGATATATCAGTCGCCGCTCTTTCCGCCCAATTCCACGGAAGGCAATATTTATGGCAACGCGACGTTCGCGGTGAATGACACCACGGCGTTACCCGCCGGCTTCAGCGGTAACCCGACGACCACGCCGGCACCTGTCACCGTCGGCAGCGGCGCGGACACGTTGGTGCTGAACATGGCGGAGGATCCCTATCAGGGCGATGCGCAGTTTACCGTGTCGGTCGATGGGCAGCAGATCGGCGGCGTGCAGACCACCACCGCGGTCGTCGGCGAAGGCCAGTCGCAGGAGTTCGACGTTAAGGGGAATTTTGGTTCCGGCACGCATAATGTGGCGGTGACATTCCTGAACGATAAGGTTGGCGGCTACTACCCGGCTGGAACGCCTGGGCTGCCTGCCACGGGCCAGTGGGCGCTGGATACCGCGGACCGCAACCTGTACGTGATGGGCATGAGCCTTGATGGCGGAGCACCGGCGGGTGGCGCTCCGTGGGAATTGTCCAGCAACGGCACCGAGACCTTCTCGGTCACCGCCGGCAACAACCCATCGGCGACCGGCGCGGGTTCTGGCCTGTTCGCCAGCAACGGCGCGGCGGCAACAGCGGACAATGTCGCAATCACCTCGGCTAGTCTGACGGCCGGGACGCCATCATCCGGCACGGGCGCGTCGTCCGGGACCTCCACCGGCGGATCTGGTGGCACATCCACGGGATCCTCCAGTGGCACATCTGGCGGCACATCCACGGTGACCTCCGGCGGCACATCTGGTGGGACGTCCACGGGGACTTCCGGTGACACATCCAGTGGCACGTCCAGTGCTACCTCCAGCGGCACGGCGCCCAGCACACAGGACTTCAGTGTGCCGACTCCCGCCACGAACAGTGGCACCACGTCCGGCACCAGCACGGGCAACAGTGCGGCACTTTGGACCTCGCAGCAGCCGGCCTATGTCGGCGGCACGACGCACCACCACCACCACGGCTAAGGATACGCGGCGAAATAAACCAATCGTTTGACGGGCGCCGTCGGCCGCGCGTCCATCGAAGCGGTTATTTCAAGGCGAACCCTAAGTCCGGCCGCCCGAGCGGCTTATCCCGCTCGGGCTACCCGGTGTCGGTGGACATCCAGCCACGGATAATGCCCAGCGTCGTGTCCGGATGGCGGTCCACCAGCGCGGTCACCTTGCGGATCGACGATGCTCGCAACTGACCTTGGATGTTGTTCATAGTGACAGTATCGTCATCATCCTGGTTTTGGACCGCCGCCTGCTCGATCCCCAATGGACCGGCCGCTTGATGCCCCGGCACGCCCGAGGCGGCGGCGGCGATCTCCCCGGCCGGCGGGCCAGCGACCGACAGGCTGACACCCGGTCCGTTGAGTGTTTTGATAATCGACCGAGCGGTCAGGACGATAATTCCAAATCCCACCACGGCGAACGCGATCACCTGGATGAAGGTTATCAGATCGCGGTTCGGCTTGACCGGCCGCGCCGCCGGGGCGCCTTCCGCCGCGTCGATCGGGTTCGCGAACGGCAGGCTGACAATGTCCAGCCGGTCGCCGCGCTTTTCGTCGAATCCCGCGGCGCTTTTCACCAGCTTGCTTAGCTCGTCCAACTCCGCCGGATCGCGTGGCTTCCACGTGTGCTTTCCATCCGCATCGACCTGATCGGTGCCATCGACCATGACGGCCAGGGACACCCGCTCGATCTGCGGCTGGTCATGCACGATCGCGCGGACGGTCTTGCCTATTTCGTAGTTGGTGGTTTCTTCCTGCCGGCCTTCCTGATTGCCGGATGCCGCCGAACCGGCATCGGCATTCGGCAGGTTGTTCTGCAACGAAACCGGCCCCGTCTTGTCGGTGGTTTTGGAGTTCGATGCCACCGTCTGGGTACTGCGCACCACCGACCCATCGGGGTCGTATTTCTCGTTCGTTTCGTTGATCTTGTCGAAGTTCATCCGGATCGACGCTTCAGCATGAACGTGCCCCGGCCCAAGCGAGCGTTCCAGCATCAGTTCGACGGCCTGAGCCAGCCGAGCCTCGGTCTTTTGCCGGATGTCCTCTTCCATGGCGGTCTGCGCGCGGGGGTCCTTGCCGTCGCCGGCCTGAATCAGCAGATGCAGGTTGGAGTCCACGACGGTAACATCTTGCGGCCGCAGGCCGGGCACGCCGGCGGCAACCAGGTCGACCACCGACTGAACCGCCTCTGGCGACAAGATCTGCCGGCCCGGCACGGTCAGCATGACGCTGGCCTGGGCGCGCAGCCGGTCATGGGCGAACGGCTCCCGGTGCGGTAGCACCAGATGCACCCGGGCGTGGGTAATGCCATGCACCGACACGATGGTGCGGGCCAACTCACCCTCCAGCGCCCTTGTCAGCTTTACCTGCTGGTCGAAATCGGTGACGGCGAAATCGTTGCCGCGATCGAAGATTTCGTAGCCGGTGATCTCTTCGGTGGACACGCCCGCCGTGGCCAGCAGCGTCCGCGCGGCGGCGATATCGGCATCGGGGACGAAGAGCTGGCTGCCGTCGAGGCGAAATGGGATTTTCTTTCCGGTCAGGGCGGTTGTGACCTGCTGGATGGTCTGCGGGTCCAGGTCCGCCGCCAGCAAGGTGCTGCGGGCGTGGGTCGGTCCTTGGATTTCCAGCCAGACGAATGCGCCCAGAACACCCAGGGTGACGCCCGCCAGCATGGCGACACGCACCAGGCCGAGCTTTCGGATGCTGTCGAGGAAGGCTTTCATAAGGAGTGCCCGACCATGTTCGCCGGACTCCTGGTTAGCGGGAATTCCTTACTGATGGGTTAACGGGGGTGCCGTTGAAATCCGGCCCGCGACAGGCGGGGGTCCAGCCGCACCGGCTTTACCCCCACCGTTGGTTCGCCCGGTGCTTCAGGGGCCGTTACGGTCGGCCGCCCATCATCCCCATGCCCATCCCCATCCCTCGGCCCATTCCCATCCCCATGCCGGGATGCGCCAGCAGCTCGTCGGCCGTCTTCTTTTGTTGGTCCGATAAAGCCGCATAGAGTGGCTTTTCCGCCGCCAGAATGGTCTTCATCGACTCCAGCCGTGCCGTCATGTGAGTTATCATGGCCTCGGTCCGCGCGGGGGCGGATTGCGCCTGCGCGGCTGATGCACAATCGGCCATCGCCGCGTGCCGGGCCTTTGCCTGCGCCCGCAGCGCGTTGGCGAAAGCGTCCCATTGCGATGATTGGGCCTCGGTGATGCCGATCTCCGTCTTCAGAAACGCGACGTGTCCTTCGACGTGATTGCCCCCCATCGCCCCGCATCCCGGCATCATGCCGCCGCCCATCATCGGGTGCCCCGCCGGCATCCCCGTGGCGTTCATCCCCATGCCCGGGCCGCCCCGCGGCCCCGGCGCGGGCTGCGCGATTGCCACGCTGACACTGGCGGCCAGCAATGCCGTGGCCAGAACAACACGAATCGTCATGATCTATCCCCTTTTGATATCAATACGGATGCCCATACCGTTCGACGAGCCAAGCCGCCGGGAATGTGTCGAGGTCAGCACCTGCTCGGCGCGGCGCGCCCCGGGGCGAAGGACCGGGATGTCGCAGCCAACGGATGCAGCATGCCCGCTGCTCGCGGGGCGGCATTGATGCAGGTCAATGGTTGCCGGATTAGAGGCCGGTTTCCCGGACGCTGGCGCACGCGCTATGTTTCGATTCAAGGATGCGGGGGACAAACAATGCGACCAACCATCAAGTGGGCCATGCTGTTGGCCTGGGGGTGCGGTTCGGCCATGGCCGATCCGATCCCGGCGGTTCAGTCGGCCAGCAATATGACAATTATTGGCCACAGTGACCTTAACGGCGCCGGCAAGGGCGGCGAAGGCCTGGCGCTGCACCAGTATCCCGACGGCCGCCGCGTCCTGTTCCTGGCCCACGAGTCAGCGCCGATGTGCGTCAGCATTGTCGATGTCACGAAACCGGAAGACCCCAAAGTCATCACCCAAATCCCCAATCCGGCACCGCAACTTCGATGTAACAACCTGGATCTGTCAGGCACGACGATGGTTGTCGCGCATCAAAGCGACAAATCCGGCCAGCCCGGCGGCGGCATCGACGTGTTCGACGTGGCGGACCCGGCGCACCCACGGAAGCTGTCTTATTTCGATACCTCCGGACCGCATTCGCGCGGTGTGCATTACGTCTGGTTCGCTGATGGTCATTATGCCTATTTAACGACAGGTGCGAAGGATTTCACTCCGAAGAACCCCCTGGACGATCAGTTCTTCATGGTCGTCGATATGAACGACCCCAGCCATCCGAAAGAGGTCGGGCGCTGGTGGATGCCCGGCACGCGGGTGGGCGACAAGGAACCGTCGCCGCCGCGTGTGTCGCTTGACTCCGGCATTCGGATGCACACGCCGGTGATCCCGGCCGAACGACCCGATCGCGCCTACGTGGGTTGGATTGACGGCGGGTTCGTCATCCTGGATATCGCCGATAAAACGCACCCGAAACTGGTCGCCCACCGGTCGTGGCAGTCGCAGAACGTCGGTTTCGCCCACACCGTGCTGCCCATCCCGTCGCGCGGGCTGGCAATCCAGACCGAGGAAGCCGTGGAGAGTAATTGCAAGGATTGGCCGAAGCGGGACTGGGTGTGGGATATCGCCAACGAGGCGGCGCCCGTCGTTCTATCGGTGTTGCCGCCACCGGCGGATTTCGATGCCCTGTGCAAACAGGGCGGCCGGTTCGGCGCGCACAACATCGCGGAAAACCGTCCCGGCCCCACCGCCCGCAACCTGAAGAATACCGTCGTTGGCAGCTTCTTCAATGGTGGGGTGCGGGCCTACTCGATCGCCAATCCGCATGACCCGCGGGAGATCGGCTTCATCGTCGATGCGCCGCCCAAGGCAAACGCATCGCACAGCATCCAGATCAACGATGTGTATGTCGATGAGAACGGCCTGATCTATGCCAACGACCGCTTGAGCGGCGGGCTGGACATTATCCGCTACACCGGTTCCGTTCCTCTGGAGTAACGCCCATGATTCAGGCCCCCCGGCTATCCTACGTGGCACTCATCTCGCGCGACATACCAGCCGCCCAGCGGTTGCTTGGTGAAGTGCTGGGATTGCCCCGCGTAGTGCTGGACACCGGCGATGGCACGGTTCCGGTGTTCGCCGTCGGTCAGGCCGCACTGGCGTTGTTCGCGCCCGGCGACCCGTTCGTGGACGGCGCGACCCGAACCGGGGTGCATCATATCGGCCTGGATTACGGTGATGCGCCACCGGCCGCCGGCCCGGTTCGCGCTGGTCTAGGCGGCAACCCCCGGCGCGCGTTTGGGGAGCCCCTGGGGGTTCGTACCTTTCTGGCCAGTATTTTGGATATCCCGCGCGGCCAGGGCATCGTGGACCGGATCGACCACCTGGGCATTGCCAGCGCGGATAACCAAGCGGCGATCGCGGTGTTCTCCGGCGAAATGGGGCTGCCGATCGAGAGCCAGCAGACCGACATGGAGGTCGAAACGGCGATCGAGAGCTTTACCTCAGACAAGTATGGCGTGGTCTATCATACCCGGACGCCCCGTGTGGTGGGCGGCTTGCGGGTTGCATTCCTGACCGCCGGGGATTGTGAACTAGAGTTCCTGCAGAACTTCGACCCGTCGCACGGCGCGGAGCTGAACCACGGGGCCGCGGGCAATACACGGCAGGATCAAGGGGCGATCACCAGGTTCATCGCGGCGCATGGGGCGGGGCTACACCATGTCGCGCTGAAAACCCCCGACATCGATGCGGCGCTGGCGGCAATGGAAAGGGCAGGGGCCCGGATGATCGACCGCACCGGCCGTCCCGGGTCCCGCCGAGCCAGGATCGGGTTTGTGCATCCAGGTAGTTTCGGCGGGGTGTTGTTCCATTTTGTCGAGCGGGAGTAGGCTGAACCTCGTTGAATGAAGGAAGCGCGCCATGGAAATACAGCCCTATCTATTCTTCGACGGACACTGTCAGGAAGCCATCGACTTTTATCAAAAGGCGCTTGGTGCCGAAGTGCTGATGCGGATGACCTTCAAGGACAGCCCGGTTCAAACCGGCCAGCCCCCAGCTTCGGCGGACAAGATCATGCACGCCAGCCTGCGGATCGGCACGACCCAGATGTCCATGTCCGATGGCATGTGCGGCGGGAAGCCGTCGTTCGCGGGATTCTCTCTGTCGGTTCTGGTGAAGGACAATGCGGAGGCGGAGCGTGTGTTCGCCGCATTGGGCGATGGCGGCGCGGTGACCATGCCGTTGGCGCAGACCTTCTTCGCCCCGTCGTTCGGAATGGTGACGGACAGGTTCGGCGTGGGTTGGATGGTGATGGTGGAAACGCCCGCCTAAACCGCCGCCAAGGCTGCTTGTAACCGGCGCGACACGTCGCCCGCCATCGAAACCGGGGTCGCGGCGAACCCGATCACCAAGCCGCTCATCCGCGGTGTTCCCGAGTAGTAGGCGTGCAGCGGCGACACCGCCAAATCCCGCGCCCGGCACGCTCGGACGGCCGCCGACTCATCCAGCCCGTCGGCCAACCTGGCGACCATATGCAGGCCGCCGGGCGCCGCGAGGGCGGTGGCATGTTGGACGTTGCGGGTCATCGCCTCCAACAGAGCTTCACGGCGGCGGCCGTATTCCGTGCGCATTTTGCGGATGTGCGGCGACAGCAAGCCTTGGCGCATGAATTCCGCCAGCGTCGCCTGGGTGAAGGCGTCGGTGCCCCGGTCCGTCAGCGTCCGCATCCGCACGAATGCCGGGACCAGCGGTGCGGGCACGATCGCGAAGCCGATCCGCAGCGCCGGCGCCAGCGTTTTGCTGAATGTGCCGCAGTAGATGACCTGACCGGCCTTATCCAGGGTCGCCAGCGGCGGCAGCGGCTTGCCTTCCCATCGGAATTCCGAGTCGCAGTCATCCTCCAGCACCCATGCATTCGCTCGGCGGGCCCAATCCAGCAGCGCCAGCCGCCGGCCGATCGGCAGCGCGCCGCCCAACGGGGTGGAGTGGGATGGCGCCACCAGGGCCAGTCGCGCGGTCGGGGCGATCCGCACGCCTTCCGCGACATCCAGGCCCTCGGAGTCGGAAGAGATGGGCACGATCTCCGCCCCCCCGGCCAGCAAGGCGCCACGGCCCGCGATGTAGCCCGGTTCTTCCACCCAGACGCGGTCGCCCGGATCCAGTAGCAGGTCGGCGGCCGTGCGCAGCGCCTGCTGCGTGCCGCCGGTGACGACGATACAGCCCGGATCGGCGACCAGCCCGCGAGTCGAAGCCAGATGGGCGGCGATCTGTTCGCGCAGCGCCAGCAGGCCTTGTGGCGGCGGATAGCTGGACAACTCGCCGGCCAGGGGCTTCAGCACGCGAGAGGCACATCGCCCCCATGCCTTGATGGGAAAGAGATCGGGCGCCGGCAGCCCGCCCGCCAGCAACAACCCCAGAGCCGGATCGCGGGCCGATGCGGTCGCCGGTACCTCCGCCAGGCGGGCACCCCGCTTGGACAGCGATGCCGCCGCGGCAGTCGGGGGTGTGGCCGGGACCGGGGTCTGGTCGGGAAGATCGGTGGCGACATAGGTGCCGCTGCCGGTGCGGCCGCGAACATATCCCTCGGCCGCGAGGCGTTCGTAGGCCAGGACGACGGTCTGGCGCGCGACCCCCAGTTCATTGGCCAGCGACCGGCTTGGCGGCAGACGGCCGCCACCTTGCAAAGCGCCGGTCAAAATGCTGTGACGCAAATGGTCGAACACTGCGGTCTGCCGTGTTTGGTCTGGTGCAAGCATCGGGTCTCGCCGCCTTGGATTGGTCCAATCCGGGGACGCTAGCCCGATTACGTTGGTATGGGAAAGGGCAATGTCGGGCGTTCAGCGATTCAGCCGTACACAGCTAAAGCGCGGCAGGAAGACTTCGCTCCCGGCCACGCTTTGTCCGCTTAAACGAAACGGGGCTTGTTAGAAGCCCTCGCGCTCCAGCCGCTTACGCTCCAGCTTCCTGGCGCGGCGCACGGCTTCCGCCGCCTCACGCGCCCGGCGTTCGGACGGCTTCTCATAATGCCGACGAAGCTTCATCTCGCGGAAAATACCCTCCCGCTGCATCTTCTTCTTGAGCGCCTTCAGCGCCTGATCGACATTGTTGTCACGCACGAGAACTTGCACTTGGCAGCCTGCTCCTATTCAGGGCGCCCCCGCCACCGGGTGCGCAAATACGTTCGCACCG
>DAIEHR010000054.1 GCA_027353465.1 Acetobacteraceae bacterium
TCGATGACTAGCAGCGCCGACTTTTCGCTGCCTTCCCGTCCCGCGGCGCGCTCAAGATAAGCCTCGACCAGGGTGGTGAAGGCCCGGCGATTCAGGCACGACGTCAATACATCCGTAGATGCAATAATCAGCAGCTCATGATGCGCGATGGCCAGTTCCCGTAATTTGCGAAGCAAATAAAAGAAGAACGGAGGTGCCAGCAACAGCGGAATCGCGATGTCATTGATGGGGTCTGAGCCAAGCCGCCACCTGTTGTCTTTCAATGAATAGCTGTCAAAAGCGAATGAAATTCCTATACAAAACAGTGTTCCCAAGATGGTGAGTATTACAACCCGGCTCCAACTGCGTGCTGACAGGTCAGGACGTTTCCATCGCATTCAACAAATTCCAACCATGCCAATTTTGACCAGCCATATGCTTATTCGTGCCTTACTCATAAGGACAATGTCCCCTGTTCCCGTGCGCGGTGGGTCAGGCGCCAGGACGGCACTGGTGCTGGTATAGCGGGCGGCGACGGGGCGTGTCCGCCGATCTCCTGATAATCGCTTCTCCATTGACCGCCGCCGGCAGGATGCGGGAGGCGGTTACGCCGGGACACAGGATCGGGATGCTGATACGTCGGATTGGGCCGGAATTGATACGAACAGGCAGGCGGCATGCCGCGGCGCCTTACCATTGAGTGCTGCCCCCTCACACATTTTCGATCCTCCGCGAAGTCCCTTCCAGAATATAAACTTTTCGTGGAAATTGCCGACGAATTGTGAGGCCGGATGCTTTCCTCAGCCGGCCTGATCTGTGTGGGCGGACCGGAGGCGATGGAGGAAGCCTCGCCAGGCTATAGATTCAGGGGAATTTTGGTAAATAACCGGAACATTCCGCCTACGGCTTCCGCAGGGGCGGCGGGTTGCTGGAGTTGCTTTCCATCCCCACCGGCACCCGCGGACGGCGTGGCTTTGCGCGGTCCAACAGCCACATTCTTTCAGCTGCATCCGACATGCCGTTCTTGTCCCGCGGCGGAGATTAGCGTCCTGTGGCGTATTCTCAGGCACGATGACCGCAACGCCAGCCCCCTCGGAGCGAGACGGATGATCAAGCAGCCGCAGACCTACAACGACTTTCGGGACCCGCAGGCCCATCCCCGCTATACAGGGATCGCGACTTTCTTCCGCGCGCGGGCCACGCAGGTGTTGAATGATGTGGACATCGGCATTATCGGCGTTCCGTTTGACGGCGGCGTCACCCATCGCTCCGGCGCGCGCCACGGTCCTCGATCAGTACGGGAGCAATCGACGATGCTGCGGCGCATCAATGCCAGCAGCGGCGTAAGCCCGTTCGTCGCGGCGCGGGTGTGCGATCTGGGAGATTGCTGGATCGAGCAACCCTACGAACTTCTGGGCGCCCTCAAGGAAATCGAGACCTTCTATCGCACCGTCACCGGCGCGGGCGTTGTGCCGCTCTCGGTCGGCGGGGACCATTCAATCAGCCTGCCGATTTTGCGTGCCGTCGCCGCCAACGGGCCGGTCGGGATGATCCACATCGACGCCCATTGCGACACCGGCGACGACTATATGGGCTCCCGCTTTCATCATGGGGCGCCGTTCCGTCGAGCGGTGGAGGAGGGTCTGTTGGACCCCGGGCGGGTGATACAGATCGGCATCCGCGGCACGACCAACGATGCCGACATGTGGGGTTTCAGTCAGCGCAGCGGCATGCGGGTGATGCCGATGGAGGAGTTCGATGACAAGGGCTGGCGTTATGCGGCCGGTGAGGCGCGCCGGATCGCCGGCACTGGCCCCACCTATCTGACATTCGACATCGACAGCCTGGACCCGAGCCATGCCCCTGGCACCGGCACACCGGAAGCTGGCGGGATCACGGTGTTACAGGCGTTGCGGCTGTTGCGTGAGCTCCGTGGTATCGACTTCGTGGGCGGTGACCTGGTGGAGGTGTCGCCGCCATTCGACGTCGGCACGTTGACCGCGTTCAACGGCGCATCGGTATTGTTCGAAATACTGTGCCTGCTGGCCGAGGCTCGGCAGTGGCGCCAGTCAGGTTCCCGGAACGCGATCGACGGCGCGTAACCGGGAAAGGCCCGTGGCGATGCCGCCCTTGCGGACGCCGATCAATCCTCCCGTTCCAATTCATCGATGAACCCGGAAATCACATCCAGCCCCTTGCTCCAGAACGCCGGGTCGGAGGCATCCAGCCCGAACGGCGCCAGCAGTTCCTTGTGCCGCTTGGTCCCGCCAGCCTTCAGCATGTCCAGGTATTTTGCCTGGAAACCCGGATGGCCGTTCTGGAACACCGAGTAAAGCGCGTTCACCAGACAATCCCCGAACGCATACGCATACACATAGAACGGCGAGTGAATGAAGTGCGGCACATAGGACCAGAACACGCTGTATTCCGGCGTGAACTCGAACGCTGGGCCAAGGCTTTCGGTCTGCACCTTCATCCACAGCTCGCCGATCCGCTCGGGCAGCAATTCGCCGGTGCGGCGTTCGTCGTGCAGCAGCGTCTCGAACTCATAGAACGCAATCTGGCGCACCACGGTGTTCAGCATGTCCTCGACCTTGGAGGCCAGCATGATCCGCCGCTGCGTCTTGCTGGCGGAGTCCAGCAACGACCGGAAGGTCAGCATCTCCCCAAATACGCTCGCGGTTTCCGCCAGCGTCAGCGGGGTGTGCGACATCAACGTGCCCTGCGGGCCCGCCAGCACCTGATGCACGCCGTGACCCAGTTCGTGCGCCAGGGTCATCACGTCCCGCGTCTTGCCATGGTAATTCAGCAGCAGATACGGATGCACGCTGGGCACGGTCGGATGCGCGAAGGCGCCCCCCGACTTGCCCGGCTTCAGGCGGGCGTCGATCCAGGGCTTGTCGAAGAACCGCTGGCCGACCGATGCCAGTTCCGGGCTGAACGCGCCATAGGCATCCAGCACCTGCTTCGTCGCGTCCGGCCACGCGATCAGCCGGTCGTCATCGCCGGGAAGCGGCGCGTTGCGGTCCCAGTGTTGCAGCTTGGGCAATCCCAGCCACTTCGCCTTCATCTGGTAATAGCGGTGGGATAGGCGAGGATAGGACGCGCGCACAGCGGTCACCAGCGCATCGACAACCTCGTCCTCCACCATGTTCGCCCGGTTGCGGAAGCTGGTTGGGCGGGCGTGATGGCGCCACGTGTCCTCGATCTCCTTGTCCTTCGCCAGGGTATTGGTGATCAGGCCGAACAGGCGGAGGTTGTCGCCGAACGCCTTGCCGACTGCCTTGCCGGCGGACTCCCGTACCGAACGGTCACGATCGGACAGCTTGTTCAGGGTGTCGCTGACGGTCAGCGATTCGCCGTTCAGGTCGATCCGCATCGCCGCTATGGTTTCGTCGAACAGCCGCACCCAGGCGCCGTTGGCGGTCAGGTCGCGTTCGTGGGTCAGCTTCTCCAGCTCGTCCGATAGCTGGTGCGGGCGGAATACGCGCAGGTCGCGCAGCCAGGGGCGGTAGCGGGCCAACCCCGCGTCGCTGAACTTGGCCTCCAGCGCCGCGTCGTCCAGCCGGTTCAACTCCAGCGTGAAGAAGATCATGTCGCTGCTGATGGCGGTGATCCGCTCGCTGACGATCTGATAGAATCGTCCGATCGCGGGATCGGAGGAATCACCCGCGAACAGCAGTTGGGCATAGGAACCAACGCGCCCCAGAATGTCCTGGATCGCTTCATACTCCCCGATCGCGGCGGCCAGCGCCGCGCCGGACGCCGTTGCCAGGGTGCCGGCGCGTGCCTTTGCGAAGGCCTTCGCGGCATCCTCCGCCCTTTGCAGATCACCCATCACCGCGGGGCTATCCGGTGAGGGATACAGGTCCGACAGGTCCCATGTTGGCAGAGGATCGGCCGGCGATGGCGGCATCTGGGCGGGATTCGCGTTATTCATCTTGGATTTGGTATCCTGGCCTGCTGCAACTTTCCTCCATGTAAGCTAGGAGGAACCAACGTCAAAGGGCGGACTCGCCCTGCAACCGGAGGACGCGTGCAGAGCTACCCGACATGGCCCAATCTGGCCTCGATGATGTTTGCCTTGGCCCGGGGCTGGGCTGACAAGCCAATGCTGCGCGACTATCGGGATGGTGCCTGGACAGGTATCACCTGGGGCCAGTTCGGTCGAAAGGCGGCGTCTTGTGCCCGGAACCTGCGGGCGGCCGGTGTGTCCGCCGGCGACCGGGTAATGTTGTGTATGGAAAACCGGTCGGAATTCCCGATCGCCGAGACGGCGCTGATGGCCATTCGGGCGGTGCCGGTGCCCAGTTACACCACCAACACTGTCGAGGATCACGCACACCTGCTGCGGGACTCCGGTGCCAGGGCGGCGATCGTGTCCACCCCGGCGTTGGCCGACAGGGTGCGGGCCGCGGCCGCCAAGGTTAACGGTCTGGACCTGCTGGTCGTCATCGAGGACCCTGACAGCGGGTGGCCGCACATCGTCGGCGACCAGCAACCGCAGGACGACATCGCCGCCGAGGCGTCCACCATCCCCCCCACAGCCCTGGCATGCCTGATCTATACCTCTGGCACTGGCGGGTCTCCGCGCGGGGTGATGCTGCCGCACCGGTGTGTGTTGTCCAACTGCTCCGGTGCGTTCGAACTGGTGCGCCCGTTGCGGCTTAAGGACGAAACCTATTTGTCCTATCTACCGCTGTCGCATGCCTATGAACACACTGTCGGGCAGTTCTTTCTACTGAGCCTCGGCACCGAGGTCGTCTATGCGCGCGGTGTCGAGTATCTGGCTGCCGACATGCTGTCGGTTCGCCCGACCATCCTGACCGCTGTTCCGCGCGTGCTAGAGGTGATCCGCGCCAGGGTGCTGACCCAGGTGGCGCGGGAGAAACCGTTCAAGCAGCGCCTGTTCCAGATGGCGACTACGATCGGTCTGAAGCGGGTGGACAAGCAGCCCTTGTCGATGATGGAGCGCGCATTGGACCCGATCCTGGACCGAGTGGTCCGGGCAAAGGTGCGGGCCAGGTTCGGGGGGAGGCTGGTGGCGGCGATGTCGGGCGGTGCCCGGCTGGACCCCGAGGTCGGGCGCTTTTTCCTCTCGCTTGGTATGTGCATCATGCAAGGCTACGGCCAAACCGAAGCAGGGCCGGTGATCAGCGCGAATCCGCCGGATGCCATCCGCATCGACACGGTCGGCACCGCCTTGCGCGGTGTCGATCTGCAAATCGCCGAGGATGGGGAGATATTGGTTCGCGGCGGCCTGGTCATGGACGGCTACTGGAATCGGCCGCGCGAAACCGAGGCGGTGATTCGCGACGGCTGGCTGCATACCGGGGATATCGGCGAACTGGACGACGGCTATCTGCGCATAACCGACCGAAAGAAGGACATGATCGTCCTGTCTGGAGGGGAAAATGTCTCACCCGCTAAGATCGAGGGCATGTTGATGGCCGAAACCGAAATCGCCCAGGCGGTGATTACCGGCGAGGGCCGCAGTGGACTGAGTGCCCTGGTCGTTCCTGCGGAAGGCTATGACGATGTCGCCGTCGCCCTGGCTGTGAACCGCACTAATCTGCGGTTGTCGATCACCGAACGGATTCGCCGGCACGCGGTGGTGGCGCCATTCACCGTCGAGAACGGGCTTCTAACCCCGTCCCAAAAGATTCGCCGGGTGTTGGTAATGCAGGCGAATTCCGCAACAGTAGCCAGGTTGCATCAACGATGACCTCAGCCCCAACACTAAGCCATTGCGACGGTTCGGCGGCTCTGCTAGAGGGCGCGCCTCACGTTTTGATCCAATCGTGGATTTCTGTCCTGCCTCGCGCGGTTCGCGGGGCACATGTCGTTAGAGAAGGGGCGCAGTCCCATGGCCGTACCGAAGAGAAAAACCTCCCCGTCCCGCGCGGGAATGCGCCGCAGCCATCAGGCGCTGACGCACGAGGCACACGCGGAGTGCAAGAATTGCGGCGAAACCAAGCGCCCGCATCACATCTGCAGCCATTGCGGCCATTACGACGGTCGCGAAGTGGTCGCGGCTGGCAAGCCGCTGCGGGGCGCTGTCCGCGTCTGAGGCCGGGTCGCGGCGTTCGTCTGGTTCGCCCGTGAACGGCCACTTCACGCTCGCCGTGGATGCCATGGGGGGGGACAACGCTCCCGACATGGTGGTTCAAGGTCTGGAAATCGCGGCGGAGCGTCATCCCTCCGCCCGGTTCCTGTTGGTCGGCGACGAGACGGCGCTGACTGCGCTGTTGGCTAAGCACAAGCGCGCGCGTGCGGCCTGCACCATCCGGCACGCGGCTGATGTCATCAGCAACGACATGAAGCCGACCGCGGCCCTGCGCAGCCGGCAATCATCCATGCGACTCGCGATTGACGCTGTTGCCTCTGGGGAGGCATCGGGCCTGGTTTCGGCCGGAAACACCGGCGCCTTGCTGGCGCTGGCAAAGATCGTCATCAAATCGCTGCCGGGGATCGACCGCCCGGCGATGGCTGCCATCGCGCCTTCCGCGCGCGGCGACGTCGTGATGCTGGACCTGGGCGCCAACGTGCAGTGCGATGTTCGCAATCTGGTTGAATTCGCTGTCATGGGTGACGTGTTTGCCCGTACGGTGCTGGGCCTGACCGCGCCGACGATCGGCTTGCTGAATGTCGGGTCCGAGGAACTGAAAGGCGACGATACGGTCCGTGATGCAGCGGACATTATCCGATCCAGCCATATTGGCCCGCAGTTTCACGGTTTCGTCGAAGGCCACGATATCGCCGCCGGCACCACCGATGTTGTCGTCACCGATGGATTTACCGGCAACGTGGCTCTGAAAACCGGTGAGGGTGCGCTGAAACTGATCGGCGAGTTCCTGAAAGTAGTGTTCTCCAGCAGTATCTGGGGAAAGATTGCCTATCTCCTCGTGCGGCCCGGCCTGGATCGGTTGCGTGAATGGCTTGATCCCCGCCGCTATAACGGGGCCGTGATGGTGGGGCTGAACGGTGTGGTCGTAAAGTCGCACGGCGGAACGGATGCCAAGGGTTTTGCCCATGCGGTCGATGTCGCGATGGACATGGTGACTCACAGGTTCAACGATCGCATCCGCGAGGATCTGGCCAAGCTCGGACTCGACAAACGCGGGCCGGCGGAGAAAAACCGCAAGGTGGGTGCTTCGGTTGGCGAATCGGGCCCCGCGAACCCTACTGATGACGCCCATCTCGCCACCGCCTGAGCAGGATTAGTCATGTCGCCTCGTTCCATCCTCGCCGGTTGTGGCGGCTATTTGCCCGAACGGGTCGTTTCCAACGAGGAACTGGCCAAGACGGTTGATACCTCCGATGCCTGGATTCAAGAGCGGACGGGCATCAAGCAGCGCTATTTCGCCGCCAAGCATGAAACCGCCGCGTTCATGGGCACCGAGGCCGCTAGGATCGCGTTGGCCAACGCCGGAGCGACCGCGGACGACGTTGATGCCATCATTCTGGCGACCAGCACCCCGGATCAGGCGTTTCCCGCCACCGCACTGCGCGTGCAAGCCGCGCTCGGTGTAACAAAGGGCTTCGGATTCGATCTGTCCGCCGCCTGCGCGGGCTTTATCTATGGCCTGTCGGTTGCCGACGGCATGATCCGCTGCGGCCAGGCCCGCGGCGTGCTGGTGATCGGCAGCGAGGTTTACTCCCGTATCCTCAATTGGCAGGACCGTGGTACCTGCGTGCTGTTCGGCGACGGCGCCGGGGCGGTGTTCTTGCGGGCCGCCCGGTCCACCGACGACGACAGGCGCGGCGTGCTGTCCACCCACATCCATGCCCAGGGCACGCTCGGAGATATTCTGTATGTCGATGGTGCGGTCGGGCAGCCGGACAAACCCGGCCATCTGGTGATGCACGGCCGGGAGGTGTTTCGTCACGCAGTCACTCGCCTGGCAGAAGCAGTGGAAGAAGCGCTTGCCGCCAATGGCCTGACCCATGCCGATATCGATTGGCTTGTGCCACACCAGGCCAATAAGCGGATCATTGACGCGATGGGCAAGAAACTCCATCTGCCGCCCGAACGCGTGGTTGTGACAGTAGATCGGCATGCCAATACTTCCGCTGCTTCGGTTCCTCTCGCAATGGCCGAGGCCTGGGGCGACGGCCGTATCCAGCAGGGGGATCTGGTGCTGCTGGAAGCACTGGGCGGCGGCCTGACTTGGGGGTCCGCCCTGGTCCGGCTGTGATTCTGACGGCAGGTTTGGTTGCAAACCCCTGATACGCTAAGATTTTTTGCGTTGGAACCTTGACGAGCCGATTCGATCTGCATAGCGTCCAGTCCATGCTGACGATAACACGCGCCCACATAGCTGAAATGATCTACACGCAAGTTGGACTCTCAAGGAACGAGTCCGCCGACTTGCTTGAAGACGTGCTTGATCGTATCACCAGTCATCTGGAAAGTGGTGAATCTGTTAAAATCAGCGGGTTCGGAACCTTTTCAGTGCGGCAGAAAGGGCGCCGCATCGGCCGTAACCCGAAAACGGGCGAGGAAGTGCCGATTTTGCCGCGCCGCGTTCTGGTCTTCCGTCCAAGCCATGTGCTGAAGGCGCATGTCAACGGCACGGTGCCAGGTACGGAAGACGATGAATGATCCGGTCCCCATAGGACTTGACCGGGCTGGCGCACGATGGATCTGCTTATGAGCGACGATCCAACATCCGGTTTCAGCGATCAGCCCGCACGGCTGCGGCTGAAGAAGTCTCCCAATGCGTTCAGAACAATCAGTGAAGTAGCGGACGATCTTCACATCCCGCAGCACGTTTTGCGGTTCTGGGAGACGAAGTTCCCGCAGGTGAAGCCGCTGAAACGCGGCGGTGGCCGGCGCTATTACCGGCCCGACGATATCGGCTTGCTGCGACGGATCGCCGATCTGCTTTATACTCAGGGTTACACGATCAAGGGCGTCCAGCGGCTGCTGCGTGAGGGCGGGGGTCAGTTGTCAGACGATATCCCGCCGCCCACCGCCGACGAACGTGCCGCCGCCGAGGCGGAGAAGGCAGGGATGTCGGCGGACGAGCCTATGCTGATACCGGGCTTGGAGCTGGTCTCATCGCCGGCCGCGCTGACCCAGCTGGCGCGCGGGGTGACGAAGACCAAGACCGAGGTCGAAAACCAGCACCTACGGGACCTGCTGCAGGACGCGCTGCGCGAGCTGGAGGCGTTGCGTGCCCTCCTGGGATGACGGCCTCCTACGCCGCCAGTTTGTCCGCCCTGATGTCCTTGATATCCCGGAACGTCAGATTCGGCGCCAAGTCTTCCGCCCGGCGCATCATGAAGCTGGAGCTGGCCAGAAAAACCGGGTCGCCATCGACATCGTCGGCCATGGCGCTGCGGTTGTCGGCGATGAATTTTGCCAGCACC
Source organism: Acetobacteraceae bacterium (assembly GCA_027353465.1). Classification (GTDB taxonomy): domain Bacteria; phylum Pseudomonadota; class Alphaproteobacteria; order Acetobacterales; family Acetobacteraceae; genus Rhodopila. The sequence goes on from DAIEHR010000054.1 coordinate 9,355, forward strand.
GCCTTGTCGGTGGACGTCACCCAGCGGGCCAGCGAGAACGACGACGTTTCGAAGCCGATCGCCACGCCGTATTCGGCGCCCAGGCGCGCTTGCAGCACGTCCAACTGCAGCGTGCCGACCACGCCGACCAACGGCGCGGACCCATCCTGCGGACGAAACAACTGCACGACACCTTCCTCGGCGAGTTCCACCAGCGCCTGACGCAGTTTTTTCGCCTTCATCGCGTCGTCCAGCCGGACCCGGCGCAGAATTTCCGGCGCGAAATAGGGCACGCCGGTGAACTGGATGTCCTCGCCCTCGGTCAGCGTATCGCCAATGCGCAGGGTGCCGTGGTTGGGGATGCCGACCACGTCGCCGGCGAAGGCCTCGTCGGCGATCTCGCGTTCCCGAGCGAAGAAGAACTGCGGGGCATGGAGGGGGATGGACTTGCCGGTGCGGACCTGTTTCAGCCGCATGCCGCGCACCAGCTTGCCGGAGCACACGCGGGCGAAGGCAATGCGGTCGCGGTGGTTGGGGTCCATGTTCGCCTGAATTTTGAACACCAGGGCGGTCAGACCTTCGTCGGTGGCCTGCACGATCCGCTTGTCGGCCGGCTGGGCGCGCGGGCGGGGGCCATATTCGGCCAGCCCGTCCAGCAGGTCGTTCACGCCGATATCCTTGATCGCGCTGCCGAAATACACCGGCGTCAGATG
>DAIEHR010000066.1 GCA_027353465.1 Acetobacteraceae bacterium
CCAGCGGATTGCCGGGCTTGTCGAACGTCACATCTTCCGGCAGCCGCACCGGCAACTGATCGTCGGGAACCGGCACGACGCCGCACTGATCGCAGTGGATAACCGGAATCGGGCAACCCCAGTAGCGTTGACGGGACACGCCCCAGTCGCGCAGCCGCCAGTTGGTCAATCCCTTGCCGACGCCCAGCGATTCCAGCCTGGCGATGGCGGCGCGCTTGGCGGCATCGACATCCAGACCATCCAGGAAGCCGGAGTTGAACGCGGTGCCGGGACCGGTGTAAGCCTCTTTGCCGAGCGAGAACGTCGCCGGATCGGTGTTCGGCGGCAGCACCACCGGGGTAACGTCCAGGCCGTATTTCCGGGCGAAATCCATGTCGCGCTGGTCGTGGCCGGGGCAGCCGAAGATGGCGCCGGTGCCGTATTCCATCAGCACGAAGTTGGCGATCCAGATCGGATAGGTCGCGCCCTCGATGAACGGATGCTTCACGCGCAGGCCGGTGTCGTAGCCCAGCTTCTCGCCGGTTTCGATGGTGGCTTCCGAGGTCCCGCGGCTTTTGCACTCGGCGATGAAGGCGGCGGCTTGCGGATCGCGCGCGGCTGCTTCATTGGCGAGCGGATGTTCCGGCGCGATCGCCATGAACGACATGCCGAACAGCGTGTCCGGGCGGGTGGTGTAAACCTCCACCGTTTCGGCCCGGTCCGCCAGGGCGAACGCCAGCTTGGCGCCTTCCGACCGGCCGATCCAGTTGGCCTGCATCAAGCGCACGCGTTCCGGCCAGCGATCCAATTTGTCCAGCGCGTCCAGCAGGTCCGGCGCATACTTGGTGATGCTGAGGAACCACTGGCTGAGCTGCTTCTTTTCCACCGGCGCGCCGGAGCGCCAGCCCTTGCCGTCGATCACCTGCTCGTTCGCCAGCACCGTGCCATCGACCGGGTCCCAGTTGACCCAGCTTTCTTTACGCTCGACCAGACCCGCCTTCAGGAAATCGAGGAACAGCTTCTGCTGGTGCTGGTAGTACTCCGGCTGGCAGGTCGCGAACTCCCGCTCCCACTCCAGCGACAGACCCATGCGTTGCAGTTCGGTGCGCATCGCGGCGATGTTGTCGTAGGTCCATTTGGCGGGATGCACGCCGCGTTCCCTTGCGGCGTTCTCGGCGGGCAGGCCGAACGCGTCCCAGCCCATCGGGTGCATGACGGAGTGGCCGCGCGCGCGCTTATACCGGGCGACGACATCGCCCAGCGTGTAGTTGCGGACGTGGCCCATATGGATTTTCCCCGACGGGTAGGGGAACATCTCCAGCACATAATACTTCGGTTTGCCGTCGGTCGGCACGTCCTGGACAGTGAAGCAGGCGCGGTTGGCCCAGGCTTGCTGCCATTTGGGTTCGGCGGCTGCGAAATCGTAGCGCGGGGCGGAGTCCGGGGCGGGTGTTGTCGTGTCGTTCATGGTGCGATGTATCGGGCGGCGGCGTGTCGCGCGCAAGTAAGAAGGCGATGGGAACACGCGCTCGGTTCGGGTGTCAGGTTGGACTCGCGGCGGGAAGCCCCTGCGGAAGAGCGTCCGGGTCCGCGTTCAGCAACGGGTCCAGGGTGAACGGGTTCGTCTCCAGCCAGGGGTGAGGAATTTTGTTGCGCCGATCCCCGATCCGCATTTGCCGGATCGCGTCGGCATACAACGCATCGAGGTCAAGTCGTTGCCGCATAAACGGTGTGAACCGCCGCCGGGCATTCCCCTGGAACGCGGCAATCTCTTCATGCCAGTGGTCCACCGGATCACTGTCCGGCGAGGCCTGGATTTTCAGCAGATCGACCATAATCAGGATCAAATAACTCTCGACCGCATGCAGTTCGGACAGACCCAAACCCCCGATCTCCTCGGCGGCATGAGCCCAATCGACGTCGTTCACCCGTTCCCCGCGCCCCAGGCGGCGGAGCAGGTCGGCCTGATGCTGCGACCAGGTCAGGATATCGCGTTCGTAGAGACCGTCCGGCATGTGGACGAACTTACAGGAAAAAGCGGGCTTTGTCATTACGGACGCGCTTGCCGCGCCCCGAGGACAGGGTCCAACCCCGGACACTGGGGGCGGCTCCGGCGGATCGGGTCGATCCCCCACCAAAGCAGGATTTTCCGCCGCCGATAAGGAAGGATGAACGCCGATAGGCCGATCAGCTTTAGACCGATATGGTCCTGACCAACCAGCGCGCAAAGCCCGCGGCCTGGTCACACGCGCCAACCACCCAGAACGCCGGCCACCGCAACAAGCCCCTGGCCCCGTCGTCCTCTATATGCCTAGGTTGAGCAGTGATGGAGGCTTGCAATGGACGCACTTGAACTGATGTTAACCCGGGAATCGGCGTTGAAGCTGGAGGCTCCGGGCCCGTCCGCTGACGATCTGAACCGCATGTTCGCAGCCGCCGTGCGCACCCCGGACCACGGCCGGCTGCGTCCGTGGCATTTCGTGGTGATCGACTCTGGCCATCGCGAGGCGTTCGGCGCGCTGATGGCTGAATCCCTGCGTCGGCGCGATCCCGAAGCCACCGAGGGCGCGTTGCAGAAGGAACGGGCCAAGGCGTTCCGCTCCCCGGTGATCGTGGCGGTGGCCGCCAAGGTGCGGCGCGGGCACAAAATCCCGGAAATCGAGCAACTGGCATCCGCCGCGGCCGCCGCCCAGACGATCATGCTGGCGGCGCCTGCCTTGGGCTTCGGGGCGGTCTGGAAGACTGGCGCGCCGGCGTACGATCCGGCGGTGAAGGCGGCACTCGGGCTGGACCCGGCCGACGACATCGTCGGCTTTCTGTATATTGGCACCCGGACGGGCGGCTCGGCGCCGTTTCCCCGTCCGGAAGCCCGGGACTTCGTGACGAACTGGGCCGGCTAACCGCGCCCCCTATTCCCCGCCGAGCGGCTTCATGTTCCGCTCGATCGCTCGGCGGAGCAAGGCGGCGGAACGGTAAACACCGTGGACCATCTTGGAGTAGGGGATCGTCACGAAGAATGCGAGGATGAAGCCCAGGTGGATCGCCATCGCCATGCCCATCGCCCCGGTGGCACGCACCGCGAGCAGGAACAGGCCGGTCAGCGCGATCATCGACAGCAGCATCAGCAGCGCGACATCACCGCCCAGCAGGCGCCGCACGTTTGGCATCGGGTCATCCACGAACTTCATCGCGGTCAGCCCGATGGTGCCCACCAGCATCAGCACGCCGCCAACGGTGCCCAGCAGCACCGGGGCGCTGATGAACGCATAGGGCGCGGGCCAACCCAGGAACGAGTGGTAGATGAATCCGGTCGTGGTCGCGGCGAAGCACAGCAGGAAGCCATAGAACATGGCATGATGCAGGTAACGCCGGCGCATCGAAAACGCCTCGGAGTTATCGTTGCATCCGTTTCCGCCGCCGCCCAGGTTCTTCAGCGTCAGCACATCCCACAGGGCGATGGCGATTGAAACCGGCCCGATGCTGTCCTTGGGGCCGGCGTCGCGCCAGAAGTTCCGTACCCCCATCGCCAGCGCGACCAGCGAGAATCCGAACGTCAGGATCCCGACGATCTGCATCGCCCATAGCGGAATGACGTCATAGAACGAGTCCGCCGCCGTTCCGTGCGCGCCAAAGAAGTTACCAGGGGAATTCAGCGTCATGGTCAGGAACAGCACCAGGGCGATGCCCAGCGCGGTCACCAGCGACACCACGGTCCCGTTGCGGTTGAACATGGACGCCAGCGGCTTGGGCCAGGCGTATTCGGCGTAGCTTTCGGCACGCACCTCGGCCAGCGCCTTGGGCACGTTGATGCCCCATTCGTGCGGCGGGCTGTATTGGCAGGCGTAGTAGCAGCCGCGGCAGCCATGGCAGAGGTTCGCCAGATAGCTCAAATCCCCGGCAGAGAATTCACGGCGAAGTTCCACCGCGGGAAAGACGGCGCAGAAGCCTTCGCAGTAGCGGCAGGCGTTGCAGATTTCCATCTCCCGCCGAGCGGCGGCGATGGCATCAGTTTCTTGCACGACGAGCTGCCTCCTGGCCTGCGATACGACCGAATACCGTCCCGATCGTCATTCCGAACCCAGCGAGGTAGCCCTTGCCGAGAATATTGCCTGACATGATTTCGCCGGATGCGAACAGATTGCCGGCGGGCTGATCGTTGTCCATCAGCACCTGAGCCTTCTCGTTCACCTTGACGCTGAGATAGGTGAAGGTGATGCCGGGGCGCAGCGGATAGCCATAGAACGGACCTCGGTCCACAGCCCGCGCCCAGTTGGTCTTGTTGGGCGTAAGGCCCTGCGTGGCGTTGCCGTCCAGCTTCAGGTTGTCGAACACCTGGCCGGGTTTCACCGCCTTGTTGAAGCTATTGACGGTTTCGCGGACCTTCGCCGGATCCAGCTTCATCTTCACCGCCAGCTCTTCCAGCGTATCGGCCTTGAATGCCGGGAACACCGACGGCATGAACAGCGGGAACGCCTTGCTGTCGCAGATCGAGTAGGCGATCTGACCGGGCTGCTGGGCGATCAGGCGTCCCCAGATGGCATAGCGCTTCGGCCAGACATCCTCACCCTCATCGTAGAAACGGTCGCCATTGCGGTTAACCACGACGCTGTAAGGCACGCTGTCCAGACGGGTGGTGATACCGCCGTCGAATTTCGGCGCGCGGGCGTCCAGCGCCACCGCGTGGAACTGGGTAGGATCGCCGATCGTCGCGACGCCCTGGGACAGCAGGTTTTTCAGCACGCGGCCGCGGTTGTACGGCGTGCCGCGGATGACAAAATTGTCCACCGCATCGCCCCAGTATTCGCGCATCCATTCAAGATTGGCCTGGAAACCGCCGGATGACGCGACAACGCATTTCGCGCGCACCGTCTCCGGGAAGCCCTTGTAGGTAATATCGACGGAGCGGATGAAGCCGTCTTCCATATTCATATTGACGACTTCGGTGTCGTACAGGATCTCGACGCCCAGACGCTCAGCAGTCAGGTAATACGCATTCACCAGCGCCTTGCCGCCGCCCAGGAAGAAGGCATTGGTGCGGCCCAGGTTCAGCGTACCGGTCAGCGAAGGCTGAAACCGCACGCCGGATTGCTTCATCCAGCCGAACACCCCCGACGATGCCCGGATGGTCATCCTGGCCAGCGCCTCGTTGGTGTTGCCGCCGGTGACGCGCAGCAGGTCGTCCCAGTATTCGTCTTCCTTATAGGCGTCGGTCAGCACCTCGTTGGGCTGGTCGTGCATGGCCCGCAGGTTTCGGGTGTGCCGGCTGTTGCCGCCGCGAAACGCTTTGGGGGCGCTTTCCACCAGCAGCACACTAGCGCCCGCCTGGCGCGCGGTAATCGCGGCGCACAAGGCCGCGTTGCCGCCCCCGGCAACCAGCACGTCGTATGTCTTCGTCCGATCAGGCATCCGATCCCCCTCTGGTTTCCTACCTACGAACGGTTGCGAGATCGTGCAAGGCGTGCGAATCCCGTTGGCGAGTTTAAGGGATGGGGGTCGAGATGGCCGAAACCTGGTACGAAATCGTACGGGATGTGCTGAAGCGCCATAACGTGAGTTTGGTCACCTATGTGCCGGACAACGTCCTGCGCCCGCTGATCGCGGCGATCGAGGCCGATCCTTTCTTCACCGCCTTCGCCTGCACGCGGGAGGAGGAGGCGCTGGGGATCAATGCCGGCGCTTACATGGGCGGGCTGCGGAGCATCCTGCTGATGCAGACCTCGGGCTTCGCGACGCTGCCGAACGTGATCGCATCCCTGTCGGTGCCGTTCAGCATCCCGACACTGATGATGGTCTCGGAGCGCGGCACACTGGGCGAGTTCAACATCGGTCAGCAACTGGTGGCGCGGACGATGCGCCCGGTGCTGGACGCGCTGAACATTGAAACCCACACCATGACCCGGCTGGACGAGGCGGAGTTCATCGTCGATCGCGCGCTGGTGCAGGCATTCGCCACCATGGCGCCATGCTGTTTCATCCTGTCGCCGCTGCTGACCGGCGGCAAAGTCTTCGCGAAGTAACGGGGGTTATCATGGCCGATTTAGCGAACCACCCGGCGAACCGGGACCAGGCGAAGGTGATGAACCGTTACGATATCACCAAGCGGATGGTTGGACTGCTGCACAACGATGAGGCCGTGATCGGCGGCATCGGATACACGAACTTCGATCTGTGGGCGGCATCCGAGTCGCCCAGCGGCCGGCGCCAGCAGAACTTCTACATGCTGGGCAGCATGGGATTGGCGGTGCCAATCGCCCTGGGCGTGGCCATCGCGCAGCCGCGGCGCAAGGTGTTCGCGCTGGAGGGTGACGGGTCGGTGCTGATGCAACTCGGTTCCCTCTCCACGGTCGCCGCTCGGGGGCCGAAGAATCTGTGCATCGTGATCATGGATAACGGCGCTTACCAAATCACCGGCGGTCAGCCGACCGTGACCGGCCAGGGCGCGGATATCGTCGGGATCGCCCGGGCCTCGGGCATCGCGCAGAGCGCCTGGGCGGCGGATGAGGACGCGTTCGTGGAGTTGATCGGGCGGGCGTTGAAGGAAGACGGGCCGTGGCTGATCGGCTGCCGGATCGACAACCAGAAGCCGGTGGACACGACAGAGCGGGATCCGGCGCGGATACGGGATAACTTCATGCGGGGTCTGGGGGTTCGGGCGTAGCCGCACCCGTTGCTCCGCCCATAAAGGACCTACCGATGACCCAGTCGCCACCCACGGAACACCAAGTGGTTTTCCTGTCCGACGGTATCGAACTCGCAGGCGACCTGCATCTGCCGGCGGGCGGCGACAAGCTGCCGGCGTTTATCGTGCTGCACGGCTTCGCCGGCTCCAAGGACAACAGCCATGCCGAGAAAATGGCTCGTTTGCTGGCCGGCTGGGGCTATGCCGCGATGCGGTTCGACTTTCGCGGTTGCGGCAAGAGCGGCGGCAAACGCGGATACATCCTGTGCCACGACCAGGTCGCGGATGCGAAGAACGCGCTGACCTGGCTGGCCGGCCATCCGCGTATCGATGCCAGCCGCATCGCGGTGATCGGCCACAGCTTTGGTGCCGCCATCGCGTGCTATGCCGGTGCGGTCGATCAGCGGTTTGCCGCCGTGATCTCCTCCTGCGGGTGGGGTCATGGGGAGCGGAAGTTCCGCGGTCAGCACGCCTCGCCGGAGGCATGGGACAAGTTTGCCGCCATGCTCGACACCACGCGGCGCCACAAGGAAAAGACCGGCGAGGCACTGATGGTTCCGCGCTTCGACGTGGTTCCGATGCAGGAACATCTACGCAGGAACCTGTCGCCATCGGCGCAGATGGAGGTGTCGTCGGACACCGCGCGCAGCATGTTCGAGTTCAAGGCCGAGGAGGTGATCCACTGGCTCAGCCCGCGTCCGGTGCTGTTCCTGCACGGTGCCGACGATACGGTTACGCCGACCGAACAGTCGATCCGGCTGTGGGAATTGGCGGGCCAGCCGAAGGACTTGATCCTGGTCACCGGCACCGACCATTTCCC
>DAIEHR010000091.1 GCA_027353465.1 Acetobacteraceae bacterium
CGATCACGGCGCGCATCTCACCTTCGTTCAGCCGCAAGGACAGTGCGTTCAGCGCCCGAAACCCGTCGAAGCTGACCGTGACGCCGTCCAGATACAGCAGGGTATCGCGTTCGATCATCCCGTCACCTCATGCGCGGCGGCAATTTCAGGGGCTTCGGGTTCCGGCTCCTTGGCTGTGCGAGCGCGGAACAGCCCCATGACCCCGCGTGGCAGGAACAGCGTCACGAATATGAACATCGCCCCCAGAGCGTACAGCCAGACTTCCGGCAGCGCCCCGGTGAACCAGGTCTTGCCGAAGTTGACCAGGATCGCCCCAAGGATGGCACCCACCAGCGTGCCCCGGCCACCGACCGCGACCCAGATCACCGCTTCGATGGAATTGCCCGGCGCGAACTCGCTGGGGTTGATGATACCCACCTGAGGCACATACATCGCCCCGCCGATCCCAGCCATGACCGCCGACAACACCCAAACCACCAGCTTATAGGATTCCGGCCTGTATCCCAGGAACCGCGTGCGGCTTTCAGTGTCGCGCACCGCGATCAGCATCTTGCCGAACCGGGAGTCCACAACAAACCGAGCCAGCAGAAACTGCCCGCACAGCAGTAGCGCGGAGATAACCAGCAACGCCGAACGGGTCGAATCCGCCTGCACGTTGAACCCCAGGATGTCCTTGAAGTCGGTCATCCCGTTATTGCCGCCAAACCCCATGTCGTTACGGAAGAACGCCAGCAGCAACGCATAGGTCAGCGCCTGCGTGATGATGGACAGGTAAACGCCGGTCACCCGGGAGCGGAACGCCAGCCACCCGAACACCGCCGCCAGCACGCCCGGCACAACAACCGCCATCAGCATCGCAAAGCCGAACCAATCGAACCCGTACCAATACCAGGGCAGTTCTTTCCAGCCCAGGAACACCATGAAATCCGGCAGGTTCGGGTTGCCGTAAACCCCGCGCGTGCCGATCTGGCGCATCAGGTACATGCCCATCGCGTAACCGCCGAGCGCGAAGAACGCTGCATGTCCCAGCGACAGGATGCCGGCAAACCCCCAGACCAGATCCACCGCCAAGGCCAGCATCGCGAAGCACAGATACTTGCCCGCCAGCGACAGGATATAGGTCGGCACATGCAGCGCCGAACCCACCGCCGTCATCTGGTTCAGCAGCGCCAGAACCAATGCGATGCCCAGCACAAAGCTCAGCGTCAAATAGGAACTACGATCGAGTTTCATGACTCCACCGCTCGACCCTTCAGCGGGAACATCCCGCGCGGATTGCGCTGAACGAACAGGATCAACAAGATCAGCACGACGATCTTGCCCAGCACCGCGCCCGCGATCGGCTCCAGGAACTTGTTGACGATCCCCAGGGTCAGCGCCCCGAGAGTGGTGCCCCACAGATTGCCGACACCGCCGAACACTACCACCATGAAACTATCGATGATGTAGCCCTGGCCAAGATTGGGCGACACATTGTCGATCTGCGACAAAGCCACGCCGGCGATGCCCGCCACGCCCGACCCAAGCCCGAACGTCATGGCATCGATCCAGGGAGTCTTAATTCCCATCGCCGCGGCCATCCGGCGGTTCTGCGTTACCGCCCGCATCCGCAACCCCAGCGATGTGTAGCGCAGCGCCGCCATCAGCGCGGCAACAACCAGGAACGCGAACAGAATGATATACATGCGGTTCCAGGTCAGGGTCAGGCCGCCAAGCTGTGTCGCCCCGCTCATCCAGCCGGGCGTATCGACGTCGCGGTTATTCGCCCCGAACAACGACCGGACCACCTGCTGCAGGACCAACGACAGGCCCCAGGTCGCCAGCAGAGTCTCCAACGGGCGCCCATACAGCCAGCGGATCAGGCTGCGCTCGACCGCCACGCCAACCGCGCCGGAAACCAGGAACGCCATCGGCACCGCGATCAGCAGGCTGATCTGATACAGCGAGGGCACGTAGATGTGCATCAGTTGCTGCACCACGAAGGTCACATAGGCGCCGATCATCACCATCTCACCATGCGCCATGTTGATCACGCCCATGACGCCGAAGGTGATCGCAAGGCCCGCCGCCGCCAGCAGCAGCACCGATCCCAGGCTGACGCCGTAATAGACGCTCTGCGCCACGCTCCATATCTGCAGCACCCGATCGATCGCGACCACCGCCGTGGCGGCGGCATCCGCCACCGGACCGGTCTGCCCGGCCAACGTCGAAAGCAGGCTGCGCGCGTCCTGATCGCCCCGAGCGCGCAAGGTCGCGACAGCAACAAGACGGTCTGGCTGGCTTGCGCCCGGATCATACAGAATGGCAGCGGCCTTCGCCTGCTCCATCCGCTGCTTCACCTCGGGATTGGTTTCCTTCGCCAAAGCCCGGGTCAGAGCGGGCAATGCGGCGGGGTCATGCGAGGTGAACACCGCCGAGGCCGCCTTCAGCCGGGTCGGCGCATCCGGCGCGAACAGTTGCAGGCTACCCAGCGCCGCCTCGATCGCGCTGCGAACCGCGTTGTTGATCCGGACCGCCTTCAAATCGTCGTCGGTCACATCCGGGGCCGGCTTGCCCGTACGGGCATCGACATAGCTGCCGTCCGCCTGCTGAATGAACAATGCATGGTCGTCATTCGCGAACAGCAGGCCATCCTGCAGTGCGCCGATCACCACCGCGGCGCGCGGATCGCCCGACACGGCAAGCTGTTCGATACCCTGACGCACGGAGTTGAAACCGGCCGCCGAGATCGAACCCGCCGACGCCGCCAACTCCTCATACGCATCATCAATCCCGTCCGCTCGGCAAACCGACATGCCTTGCATCAGAATAATCAGCGCCAGCACTGCGACTATACGATGCATCGCGAGCCTTTCCTTACATACGAAACGGGGGCGGCCGGGAGGTTACGGCCGCCCCCTTTCTGGCAATCAGGCGGTTAAGCCTTCTTACCCGCGGTGCACGTGCCGGTCTTCACGTTGAACGCACCGCATCTCAATGGCGCACGCCAGTCGCCAATCAGGTCCTTGGTGTCTTCGACATATGGCGACCATTCCTGCGCCACCACCAGGCCCGGCGTTTCGGACACAGTATTGAACTGCCCGTTCGCCTGGATTTCGCCGATCAGCACCGGCTTGGTGATGTGATGGTTCGGCATCATCGCCGAGTATCCACCCGATAGGTTCGGGACCGAAACGCCGATCATCGCGTCGATAACGGCATCGGAATCGGTAGTGCCGGCTTTCTCGACGCCCTTCACCCACATGTTGAAGCCGATGTAATGCGCTTCCATCGGGTCGTTGGTGGTGCGCTTCGGATTCTTGGTGAACGCCTTCCACTCCTTGATGAAGGCCTTGTTCTCCTTGGTATCGACGCTCTCGAAGTAGTTCCACGCCGCGAGGTGACCCAGCAGCGGCTTGGTGTCGATGCCGGCCAGTTCTTCCTCACCAACCGAAAACGCAACGACCGGAATGTCGGTCGCCTTGACGCCTTGATTGCCGAGTTCCTTGTAGAACGGCACATTGGCATCGCCGTTGATGGTGGATACCACGGCGGTCTTCTTGCCGGCGGAGCCAAACTTCTTGATCGAGGCCACGATATTCTGCCAATCGGAATGACCGAATGGCGTATAGTTGATCATGATGTCGTCGGCGGCGACGCCCTTGGACTTCAGGTAGGCTTCCAGTATCTGATTCGTCGTGCGCGGATACACATAGTCGGTGCCAGCAAGAACCCAGCGCTTCACCTTGCCTTCCGACATCAGGTAATCAACCGCCGGGATCGCCTGCTGGTTAGGCGCCGCGCCAGTGTAAAACACGTTACGGCTGCATTCCTGACCTTCGTATTGAACCGGATAGAACAGGATGCTGTTCAATTCCTCGAACACCGGCAGAACGGACTTGCGCGACACCGAGGTCCAGCAGCCGAACGTCGCGGCGCACTTGTCCACCGAGATCAACTGCCGCGCCTTTTCGGCGAACAGCGGCCAGTTCGAAGCCGGATCGACCACGACGCCTTCCAGTTTCTTACCGAGCAGACCGCCCTTTTTGTTCTGCTGCTCGATGAGCATCAGCATGACGTCCTTCAGCGTGGTTTCGCTGATCGCCATGGTGCCGGACAGGGAGTGCAGAATGCCGACCTTGATGGTGCCGCCGGTCGCCTGTGCCGCGGCCGGAGAGGTTGCTGCCTTGACGGCACCGACCGCGGCGAGGGTCGCGGCGGCCACGCCGAGGCGTCCAAGGCCGCGGCGGGAGATTGTGGGTTCGTCCAGTGACATCAGTGGATTTTCCTGTGCCTGTTGTTGGTTCGGTTTCCCCGTCTTGCGGAGGCATATAGGTGGAATGCAACCAGCGTGCCAAGCCCCCGTAGTGGCGATGATGCGATCAGATCATCACGATGGATTGCCTCATAATGGTGTAAATTATCCATTTGCCCACAAAACCGTCATTGCAAGCGGCGTCGGCCACCGCCCTAAAATGACTATATTTTAGGCTATTCGCCACTCGCCTGGATTTTGGCGCGGGCGCCAAACCGGGCTACGATCTGCCCGAACCAAATTGCGGGGGAAACAAGTGACCAAGATCATCATCGCCGACAATCCGCTGAATGAGATCGGCATCGCCAGGGAAATGCTGCCGCCCAGCCTGGAGGCGGTCGTCGCCCGCCACGGCACGCCGGAATTCACGGCCGCGCTGGCCGATGCCGTCTGCCTGGTCGGCTTTGGCGATGGCACGATGGACGATGCGTTCTACCAATCCGCGCCAAATCTGAAATTAGTGCAGCTTCTGTCCGCCGGTTACGACCGCTGCGATATCGGCGCCGCCCGCCGGGCCGGCGTGCCGATCTGCAATAACGGCGGCGCGAATTCCACCGCCGTCTCGGAACACGCCATTCTACTGATGCTGGCGGTCTGCCGCCGGATCGTCTGGCAGCACACCAATGTCGCCGCCGGCCGTTGGCGCGGCAACAACGTCGATGACGTCAAACTGTATGAGTTGAAGGGCCGCACGCTGGGCATCATCGGCCTGGGGACGATCGGCAAGAAGACCGCCCGCCTGGCACAGGCCTTCGGCATGGACGTCCAGTACTACGACACCAGACGCCTGACGGAGGAGCAGGCCGACGACATGAACGTCCGTTTCGCCCTGTTCGATGAGGTTCTTCGTACCTCCGACATCGTTTCGCTCCATGTGCCACTGAGCAAGCAAACCCGGCACATGATGGGCGCGGCCCAGTTCAAGGCGATGAAGCCCACGGCCTATCTGATCAACACCTGTCGCGGCCCGGTGGTGGACGAGCCGGCGATGATCGAGGCATTGCAGAGCGGCACCATCGCCGGCGCCGGCCTGGACGTGTTCGACCAGGAACCACCACCGCCCAACAATCCACTGTTTGCGTTGCAAAACGTGGTGCTGACCGCCCATTTCGCAGGACCGACCTGGGATAACCAATACACCAGGTTCCGCAACGCCTTCGATAACTGCCAGCGAGTCATCCGGGGTGACAACCCACTGTGGGTCATCCCGGAACTGCGGGACTGATCGTCGCCGGGGCTGGCCGTGTCTCGGGCATGGCCAGCCACACCGCCAGAAATCCGACCAGACCCACGCCCGCCAGCATCAGAAACGCCGCATTCATGCCGGCTGCGTCAGCGACCCCACCCGAGACCGTAGTACTGGCCGCGGCGCCGACATACATCGCCAGGCCCAACATCCCCATGCACAGGTTGAAATGCGAGGTCCCGACCGTCAGGTCAGCGGCCAATAACGGCAGCAGCACGCCGAAAACCGCGGCACTGATGCCACTGACCGCCTGCCCCGCGATCAACAGCCAGGACCCGGGCAGAACGGCCAGCAGCAAGCCACGCAGCGGCAGGGCGCCCCACCCCAACAGCAGCAGCTTCTTACGCCCCATCCGCTCCGCCGCGCGTCCTACCCAGGGCGAGAACAGCGCGACGACAGCCTGGGGCACAACGATACAGGCCGCGATGATGATGTTGGCGAGATGCCCAGCCCGCATCGTAACCGCCGCCCCGGCCAGCGGCAGCATCGCGGCATTCGACAGATGGAACAGCATCACGCAGGCCGCGAAGATCAGCAGCCGCCGGTCACCCAGCAGACGCTTCAGGCCCGACCAGTCCATCACGCCGATGGTGGTCTGCCCCCGCGCATGGACCCCTGGCCCGATCGACCAGAGGGCGACCAGGGCCGGCACGCACAATGCGGCGGTCAGGAAGAAGACAAATCGCGAGGAGAGATACGCCCCCGTCGCGCCCATGACCGCGGCGGCCATACCATTGCCAATGGACGAGAACCGGGCATTACGTCCCAACCGCTCCCCCAGCGCGGCATAGCCGGCCATCCGCAGGCTGATCGCGGCGATCGCCGGAGTGATCACGCAACTGGCAAAGCCGTGCAGCATTTGGGCAACCAGAACCGGCAATTGTTCCGGCTGCAACGCCAACAGCAAGGCGGCGGCGATGATGCCGATCAGTGCGCCGGAGGCCGCCGCCCGCTTATTCCGCATCGAATCGACCAATGCGCCCGCCGGCAGTTGGCTGACCAGAGAGGTCATCGTGCCCAGCGTCAGGGCAAAGCCGATCTCCACCTGGGTCCATTTATGGGTCGTCAGATAAACCGCGACGAACGGGCCAAATCCTGTCTGCACGTCCGCCACGAAGAAATTCACCAGATCCAGCGCCCGATTGGCGCCGATCCTCGGGAAACGAATACCTCGCATCAGGGCGATGAGGCGTTGGGATCGGCCGGCGTCACGACCGCCGCCGCCTTGTTGGGGTTACGAAACTCCGGCGCCGCCTTGATCTGGTCCGGCGTCATTTCAACGGCGATCTTGCGCTTGGGATCGCCAGGGGTGAACCGCAACGCGCTCCAATGCACCGCGATCTTGCGGTTGCCGACCCCCATGAAACCGCCGAAATCGATGACCGCGGCCTGTGGTTGGCCGTTGGCGTCCACCAGGATGTCAACGAGGCGGCCGATCTCCGCGCCCTCCACATCGGTGACACGCTGTCCCAGGACTGCTTCGGCATCCTCTGGCGCCATGGACTGCACCGCGCTTAATGGCGGGGCCGCGCTTGGTACCGGGGCCGCACTCGGTGGCGCCGCCGCACTCGGTACCGGGGCCGCGCTCGGTGGCGGGGCTTCGTCTGCCCACGCACCCGAACAGGCCAGCACGGCAACCAGCACACCGCTAACCAACGCCGACCGTTGCATTCAAACCCCCGAACCAGGGGTCAGAGGTCGCCGACCGCGCCTAGGCGATCAACGCACGATCACGTGACATTTGATTTTGACAGCAGACTGTTGCGGCGAACGGATCGGATCGTCGCCAGAAGAATACCCGCGGCGATGAAGGCGAACCCGGCGGCATGATAGAGCTGAAAGCGCTCGTTCAGGAAAACAACCGCCAACACGCTGCCGAACAGCGGCATCAGATGCATCGACTGCCCCGCTGGGCCGGGCCCAATCAGTTCGACCCCACGGTTAAAGAACAGGTAGGCCACGAACGATGGCAGCACCGCCGTATAGGCGATACCCAAGTACGACGGCATGCCGCCCTCGATCCTGGCCCCGGTGGCGTATTCGGCGATCATGAACGGCAACATCATCAGCGACCCGATCCCCATCGCGGCGACCAGGAAACTCAGGGGATGCACGGCCGGGCGTTTCCGCAGCGCCACGCAATAGAACCCATAAATCATCAGGGCAAACAGCACCCACAGGTCGCCGCGGTTCAGGCGCAGATGGGCCAGGACGTCCAGCGACCCATGGGCGGCGATGACCCCGACACCCAGCAGGGAGACGCAGACACCCAGCGCTTGACGGGCGGTGGGGGTTTCGCGGAACAGCAGATAGGCCCAGACGATGATGATCAGCGGCGTGGCGGATTGCAGCAGCAGCACGTTCAGCGCCGTGGTGCTGTTCAGCCCGATATAGGACATCGTATTGTATGTCGCGATGCCGGTGGCGGACAGCACCAGCATCGCCTTCCAGTGCCGCAGCAGGATAGGCAGATCGGCCTTCAGGCGCGGCCACGCGAAGCCCACGGCAATCAGGAACGCACCGGTCCACCGCCAATAGGCCAGCGCAATCGGCGGCACATGGCCAGCAAGGCCGCGTGCCAGCACGATGTTCCCTGCCCAGAACAGGTTTGCCGTGACCAGCAAGCCCCAGGCTGAATACCACAATGATCGAAACATAGGCCGGCCAACATAGCTGAAAGGGCGGGCTTGGAAAGCACCGCGTCATCGGGTTTGCTATGCGCCATGCGACGGATCGTGCTGCGGAGCGAAACCGACTGGGACGGGTGGCGTCAGGCGACGCGTGCGTTGGTCCAGGCCCGCGTCGAACCCGGGGCGGTGAAGTGGGTGGTAGCGCGGGCGGTGGGCGGCGAAGCGGATCCCCTGCCCGAGACAACTGGCACGTTCCACGTTCCGCGCGCGCTGATCTCGTTGGCCTCGGTTGCGATCCAGGCGCGTGAGCCGGAGCGATTCGGCCTGCTGTACAGCCTGGTCCGGCGCATCGGGGCCGGCGAGAAAGTGCTGGAGGACGACACCGACCCGGATCTGTCCATGGTGCGGCGGATGGCGCTGGCGGTTCGGGCGGACGCGCACCGCATGCGCACCGGTCTGCGGTACCTGCCGGTCACCGAGGACGGCGGCGTGCGCTATCTGGGCTGGTTCGAACCGGCGCATTTCGTTCTGCCGGCCAACGCCAGATTGCTCGCGCGCCGCTACCCGGACCTGAAGCTGTCGATCGTGACGCCGGACGGGTCGGCGCATTGGGACGGTTCTTCGCTCCTGTTCGGCGACGGGCTGCGGCACGCCGCGGACGATGAGGCGCTGCAGGCATGGTGGGAAACACATCGGGACCTGGTGCTGGACCAGGCCAGCGCCGATGTGTCCGTCTCGGAAGCCGAGGCTCTGGACGAGGCGCCTCGACCGCCCGACCGGCCGGCGATCGGTCCGGTCGTGCTGACTGTGAAGCCCGATCCGGGCTTGCAGCTTGCCGGCAGGGAGGCCGGATCATGCCACCGCTGCCCGTTGTATCAGCCAGCGACCCAAACGGTTTTTGGCGAGGGACCGGCGGATGCTCCGGCGATGTTCATCGGCGAACAGCCCGGCGATCAGGAGGACACGATCGGCCGTCCATTCGTGGGCCCGGCCGGGCAGATGATGGACCGAGCAATGGAGGAAGCCGGGATCGACCGGCGGATGATGTATGTGACCAACGCCGTTAAGCACTTCAAGTTCGTCGCGCGCGGTCGGCGGCGCATCCACCAGACTCCCGAGGTGCCGGAAATCCAGGCCTGCGGGTTTTGGCTGGATGTGGAGCGGACGCATATTCGCCCGCGTCTGACGGTAGCGATGGGTGCCTCGGCCGCCCGAGCGGTGCTGGGGCGGGCGGTGACGATCGGCCGGGAACGGGGGCGGCCGATCCCGATGGCGGACGGGACGACCGCTTTCGTCACGGTTCACCCGTCGTATATTCTGCGGCTGCCCGACCGGGCAGCGAAGGATCGGGAATACGCGGCACTGGTGGCGGATCTGAGAACGGTGCGCGACCTGATCGGCGCCGGTTAGGATACGCGGCGATATGGCGGCTTCAATGGACGCACGCCTCGGCGCGTCACCACGCTTGCCGCGCCCCGTGGACAGGGGCCAGGTCGTCTTCCACACCATCAGCTTTGTCGAAGCCGCCGTACGCCACTATCGCCGCCATGAAAGGCAGTAGGTCAGAGGTTATGTTCCAGCAAGTCCGCCTATATACGGATCTGTTTTGAGCGGCGGATGAAGCCAAAGGCCATCAGCCCAGCGCCCAAAAGTGCCACCGATGTCGGTTCCGGCACATTGGCGCCTGAATCGGCGGTGACGACCAGGGTGAACGTGGCGGCACCGATATTCGTGGTCGTGCCGCCCGCGGTCAGCGTCTGCGCGCCGAGAGTGTAGCCGTTGACAGTGATCCCGCTTTGAAAATCCAGCGCCGTGAGGGTTACGGTGTCGGAGCCGTTATCATAGGCGAGCGTGCCGCTGCCGGTGACGGTTCCAGCACTGTTGGAGGACAACGGTACAAGGTTGGCGGACCCGGTCGCGGCGAAGCTGGTCGAACCAAACGACTCATAGGCGGAAATGCCAGGGTTGGCTCCCCCGTCGAAAAAGAGGTTCAGCGCCCTGACCGAAGACCCCAAGTCGGTGGGATATAGGGTGAAATTGTAGGTGCCCACGCCTCCCATCGAAAAGGCCAGATCGGTGGTAACCGCTGTATTCAGGAAGGACGGATTGGCGGCAAGGGTCCCTGTCGCGGCATAGGCGGTATTGACGACCTGATTGACGCCGTTGGTGATCAGGCCGGTGGAGTTTTCGCCATCGGCGTAGCCCGCACCGACCCCGCCAGCACTGACGCCCATGACCGATGCGCCGGAGAAGGTGACGGCCGCGGCGGCAGGTGCGACTCCTGTCAGGAGTAATGCGCCGACAACGAAGGCGGCGCGTACAAAAGATGGTGTCATGGCTTGGGCTCCTCCGGGTAGACCAATTGCGCTAGGGCAAATATTGTACCGAACTAAATTTCTCATTAATTCAAATACTTGCAACTCTGGCTCGCTACATCCGGCCGGAAAGCGTAAAAAATTCCGACACAGTGACCAAGTCCAAGGACGGCATCGTCCACAAGACCCGCCTGACCAGGCACCGGACTGACCGGATGGACTTCTGGGCCGTCGATCTCGAAAAGACGACCACGGGGGTTGGGCCACGCCCCTATATGCGCCTCTCGCGCCCGCCAGGGCTATTTTATGGAAGATGCTGACCCGGCGGCAGTCGGCGATGGATTGACGAAGGCAAGGATTTTCTGCCGCGGATAAGAAAGGGTGAACGCCGATAAGCGACTCCGTTCATAGTCCATCGTCCGAATCCACGCCCTTGCTCACCGCCGAAGCACCGATATCTGCGTGCATTCTGCCTTATCCGCGGCAAAAAATCCTTACTTTGGCGGCAAAATACGCGAGCCGCCTGGCGGAGACCGCTGGCCTCTCATCGTCATGGCAGACCGCACGGACCGTGCGTCAACCGAGGCGCATATCCCGAATCGTATCCTACCGCGGATTCAATTCGGGATGCCCCTCACGGCGGTGCGTATCGCGGGTGTCCACGCATCGACGGTTCATGCTCGGATGGCCGGGACTACGCCCGGCCATCACGTCGAAGGAACGCCCCTCCCCCGAAAGCCACCCCTCTACCGCAAAGCCGCCCAAACCACGGCCGGCGTCAACGGCATCTGCAACCCAGCCGCCTGCTCCGCCCGGCCGGCCCGCGCCAGCGCATCCGCCACCGCGTTCACCACCGCCGGAGTCGCCCCGATCGTGCCCAGCTCGCC
>DAIEHR010000105.1 GCA_027353465.1 Acetobacteraceae bacterium
GGGTGTCGTCATTACCTTCGCCGACATCACCGAGCGGCGCAGGGTTGCAGACGAGTTGGGAGTCGCCAAGCGCCACGCGGAACAAGCGAATGCGGCGAAATCCCGCTTCCTGGCGGCGGCCAGCCACGACTTGCGCCAACCACTGCAGACGCTTGCCCTGGTGCAGGGATTGCTGGCGAGGCATGTCGAAAGCGACAAAGCCCGCGCGCTGGTCGGCCGGTTAGACCAGACCTTGGGCGCCATGACCGGCATGTTGAACGCCCTGCTGGACATCAATCAAATCGAAACCGGGACCGTCCACGCCGAGATGACCGACTTTCCGATCGCCGATCTGTTAAACCAGTTGCGCGACGAATTCTCCTATCACGCCCAGGCCAAGGGTCTGACGCTCAAGGTCATGCCATGCCGCCTGTCGGTTCACAGCGACCCGCGCCTGTTGGAACAGATGGTCCGCAACCTGATCGCCAACGCGTTGAAATACACGATGCGCGGCACGGTCCTGCTGGGATGCCGCCGGCATGGCGAAAGGCTGACGATCGAAATCTGGGATACCGGTATTGGCATCGCCGAGAATGAACTTCAGGCGATCTTCGAGGAATATCATCAAGTTGACAACCCGGCGCGGGAGCGTAGCCGCGGCCTGGGGCTCGGCCTGTCGATCGTGCACCGTCTGGGCGTGCTGCTGGGCCATCCGGTCACTGTGCGGTCTAAGCCGAACAAGGGGTCGGTGTTTTCGGTGGAGGTGGCTCGCTCACCCAACGGCAAGGTTCATCCGGGCCGGAATCAGGTATCCAACAGCGCCGGGGAGCCGGCTGTGGGTCAGCGGCATACCGGCGCGATCCTGCTGATCGAGGACAATCCGGACATTCGCGATCTGCTGAATACCTTCCTGACCGATGAGGGACACGATGTCACCATGGCACCAGATGGAATCGTGGCGCTTGATCTGGTGAAACGCGGCGTCATGGGACCCGACCTGATTCTTACGGATTACAATCTGCCGCATGACATGGATGGCATCCGCGCCGTCACGCTGCTGCGCGAGCTTGTGCGTCGGGCGGTCCCGTCGATCATCATAACGGGCGATATTTCAGCCGAGGCGGTCAGCGCCATAGCGATGGCCGATTGCAGCCATCTGGCCAAACCGGTGAAGCTGCCGGATCTGGATGCGGCGGTGCAACGGTTATTGCCGGCGCCGGACGCCGCGGTTCCGGTTCGTGCGCCCCGTGCTGCCACAGATATCCCGCCCGTCATTTTCGTTGTCGACGACGATAAGGCGGTTCGGGATGCGATCCGCGACGTGCTGGAAGACGACGGGCGGACGGTCGCGGACTTCGCGACATGCGAGAGTTTTCTGGCCGCCCATCGGCCGGGGCAGGAGGCCTGCCTGATCGTCGATGCCTATATGCCCGGGATGGGCGGGCTGGCATTGCTCAAGCACCTGCGGGAGGACGGGCAATCCCTGCCCGCGATCATGATCACCGGCAGCGGCGACGTGCAGATCGCGGTCCAGGCGATGAAGGCAGGGGCGGTGGACTTCATCGAAAAGCCGATCGGCCGCGCCGACCTGCTGGCGGGTGTGGACCGGGCATTGGATCAGGCACACGATTCCGGAAAATTGGCGTCCTGGCAGCAGGACGCAGCGAACCTCCTGACCGGCCTGACGGTTCGGCAGCGGCAGGTGATGGAAATGGTTCTGGCCGGTCATCCCAGCAAAAACATAGCCGCCGACCTTGGCATCAGCCAGCGTACCGTGGAAAATCATCGGGCGGCCATCATGCAAAAGACCGGCATGCACTCGCTTCCGGCTTTAGCCCGTCTGGCCATGGCGGCCGAAGCCATCCCGCCGACCGAATAATTTCCCCGCGCTCGACCTGACACCTAGCGATGGCCGGCGCTGTGTGCTGCGTCACAGACCCGAAGGCGGGGACAGGACCCGCAAGTTGCGTCGGCGGCCCATTCACCCCCGCTGTATGCCGGTGCTATGACCGGCGGTATGATCGTTCGTTCCCGCCCAAGCGCCTTGGGCCTGCTTTTCACTCTGCGTGGGTCTATCGTTCCGCGCATCGCGCTCCGTATCCTGGTGATCGCCGCGGTATCGGCGGCCATCACCGCCGCCCATCATTTTCGTCCGGGCCTGCTGCCGGAGTTGCCGGCGACGCCGTTCACACTGCTGGGCCTTGGACTCTCGATCTTCCTGGGGTTCCGCAACAGCGCCTGTTACGATCGCTGGTGGGAGGCGCGGAAGCAATGGGGACAGCTTGTCACTGAGGCGCGTTGCCTTGCGCGCGAGGTTTCAGCCCTTTTGCCGGCCGATGGAGCGGTCGTGCAACGAGTGACCCGGCGTACCATCGGTTTTGCCCACGCCCTGGCGGCGCGGCTGCGGGGCTTGGATACAGCCGAGGCAGCGGGGCCATGGCTTCCGGCGGACGAGGCGCGGTCGCTGGGCACCCGCGCCAACCCGCCGGACAGTATTCTGCGAACGATGACGGCGGATTTCGGCGATAGTTTGCGACGCGGGGACATCGGCGAGGTCAGCTTCGCCACCCTGGAGGCCCGTGTCGCCAGCCTGTGTGCGATTCAGGCCGCGTGCGAACGGATCAAGACGACACCCACGCCGTTCGCCTACACGCTGCTGCTGCACCGCACCGCATGGCTGTTTTGCCTGTTGGTGCCTTTCGCGTTGGTCAGTTCGGCGGGCGCCGCGGCCCCGTTGGTCGCCGCCATCCTGGCCTATGCATTCTTCGGCCTCGATGCCCTGGGCGACGAGTTGGAAGAACCTTTCGCCTTGCAGCCGAACACGCTGCCTCTGAATGCCCTGGTACGCATCATCGAAATCGAATTGCTGGAGGGCCTCGGCGAAACCAGCCTTCCCCCGCTGTTGATCCCGGTGGATTCGTTGCTTCAGTGACCGTCCGCGGGGGCGGCGCGGCACGATGTTGTGCCGACAGCCGCCCACGTGCGTTCTCTTTTGCTGGTATCAGCCGCCGCCGATCCCACGATTACTGCGACCGAGACCCCCAATAAGCGGCGGATATCGGCCGTTGCTGGTCAAACCTCCCAGAAGTGACATTCATCATCCAAAGGCAGCGTGAACCGGGGCTCGGCGGAGCCTTGCGCATTTTTTGGACACCATTGGGCGCTGGCGGTGGATCGCCCCGCTGACTACAAGAGCGGCGTCACTATGAGCCGACAAACGGGAGTTGCGGAATGGGCACAGGCCGGGCATTCGTCATGGCAGTCTGGCTGTTCGGAACCGTCACGGCGGGCAACGCCGAAGCGGCACCGGCTGCGTCGCAAGCTGGCGAGGCGGCCGGGGCGCCAACGCGCACCTATGCCGTATCGATGCTGGGTAAGCCGTCGCTCCCGCCGGACTTCAAGTTCTTCCCCTTCGTCAACCCCGACGCCCCCAAGGGCGGAGAAGCGGTCCTCGGCGGCATCGGCACGTTCGATAGTTTCAACCCGTTCATCGTTCGGGGGTCGCCCGCGGCGGACGTGACGCGGGTGTGGGACTCGCTGATGAAGATCAACGCCGACGAGGCCGAAACCGAATACGGCCTGCTGGCACAGACGATCGAGCTGCCGGCAGACCACATGGGCGTGGCGTTCGAACTGCGGCCCGAGGCAAAGTTCAACGACGGAACGCCCGTCACGGCAGAGGATGTCGCCTGGACGTTCGAGACGCTGCGGGACAAGGGACGCCCGTTCTACCGGCAATACTACGCCGACGTGGCGTCAGTGACCGTGGAAGGACCTCGCCGGGTGGTTTTCCATTTTAAGAACGATACGAATCGGGAGTTGCCGCTGATCCTGGGCCAGATGCCGGTCTTGCCGAAGCATTGGTGGGCAGGGCGGGAATTCGACAAGCCGCTGACCGACCCGCCGCTGGGTTCCGGCCCTTATCGCGTCGGAAAATTCGAGTTCGGCCGCACGCTGACGATGGAGCGCGTGCCCGATGTCTGGTCGAAGGACCTGCCGGTGATGCGCGGGCTGGCCAATTTCGACAAGCTGCGGACTGAGTATTTTCGGGATGGGACGATGGCGCTGGAAGCCTTCAAAGCCGGGCAGATCGACTTCCGGGAAGAGAATATCGCCAAGGACTGGGCCACCGCCTATCATTTCCCAGCGGTCGAGAAAGGGCTGGTGAA
>DAIEHR010000106.1 GCA_027353465.1 Acetobacteraceae bacterium
CACTTCGCCCTCAATCTCATTCGCGCCGCCAAGGATACCAAATCCGTCAAACTGCGCCGCAAACTCGCCGCATGGACACCAGACTACCTCGACCGCCTACTCCGCGAACAGGTCAGCTAAAATTGGATTCGAGGCCCTGTCATCGCGGGGCGCGTTCGTCCGGTGCCGGTTTTGGCTTCGACAGGGTGTTGGGTGCTGCTTGGGCCGACGGCGGGACTGCGTCCACCGGAGGCGTTATTTCGCCACGGCGCTTACGACACGATCCGCGCAGGCGAAAGCACTTGCATAACTGCTTTGACCAGCTCGTCAACCGGCCGGGCGGAGTCCAGGCGCAGCACCGGTGCCGGCTGGTCGGCCAGCCAGGCCTCGTGCGTCACAAGGCCACGCCGCAGCGATCCGGCGGTATCGTATGAATCGGCCAAGGCGATGAAGGCGGCGTGGATCACTTCCATGTCGCCGCCGGGCTGAATGCGGGCACCCCAGCGCGCCGCCTCCCGCTGGCGCAACCGGCGCATCCGGATACAGGGGTCCAACCGCAGGAACACCACCAACGTGTAATGCGTTTCCAACGATGCCGCCCATTTCGTCGCGGCGCCGGAGAATACCCAGTGGCCGGTGGCGGGAAGCCGACGCTCCAGCATCGTCTGGCGATCCTCAGCGGGGCGCGGCGTGGTAAACGGCGGATCGGTGGGCAACCAGTAGATCCCATCGGAGTCAGCATGCGGCACCCCAAGCCTCCGCGCGAGGGCGGCGCCCAAGGTGGATGTGCCGGAGCCGGATGCTCCCAGGATGTGGATCCGAGGCATGATCCAGTGCGTAGCGCGGACGCTGGCCGGATGCCAGTCACCGCCGCGAAAACAGCGCCTCCAGGGCTGGTGGCACCCCGGTGATCGCCTTCGCATCCGGGCGCCGGAACGTCCCCGCGGTGGCCTTGCGAACGGCTAAACCGCCGAGAACCTCCGCCTGCCGCACGGCAGCGGCGACGCCATCGACCAGCGGCACCGGAATCCGGTCCGCCACCTTCCCGGCCAGCCCCGCCAATGGGGCGCCACCCAGGATCACCACGTCGGCCTCATCCTGCTCCGCCGCCAGGCAACAGGCTTCGATCAGCGCGGCCTCTTTCTCTTCCTGCACCGAATGAATGTCGCGAAAACCGCCGCTGACGCAGCGAATACTCGCCAGCCGGCCGGACAGCCCGTTGTAATCGACGCATTCGCGGTACCAGGGCCCCATCGCCGTTGCGAAGGTCACGATGGAGAACCGGCGCCCCAGCATGCACGCGGTCAGCATGGCTGCCTCTGCCATGCCGA
Organism: Acetobacteraceae bacterium; assembly: GCA_027353465.1. Lineage (GTDB taxonomy): Bacteria > Pseudomonadota > Alphaproteobacteria > Acetobacterales > Acetobacteraceae > Rhodopila. The sequence goes on from DAIEHR010000106.1 coordinate 1,311, forward strand.
TCACCGGGATCGACAGCAGTTCCTTCGCACCACCGATGCCGGGATCGGCGAAGGCGGCGATCACCGCCACATCGCAGCCAGGTGCATGTTCAGCCAGCAGTTCCAACGCGACCCGGCCGCCGATCACCGCCTCGGCTCGGGTTGCGATATAGGGCACGCCGGTCTGCCCGGTCACCGCGACGATTTCCGTGCCGGGACTTGCGGCGGCCCTGGCAACAGCGGCGATCCGGTCGGTGACCGAAACGGAGGTGTTCGGGTTGGCGAACAGAATTCTCATCCCAGCGGCGCCCCTTGAAGGTCTGGCACCAGCTTATGCCGCAGCGAGCGCGACAACGCCATGAAGCCGGGGCTTTCGGGATCGCGCGGGCGGGGCAAATCGACCTCAACCACCGCCGATATCCGGCCGGGACGTGGCGAGAACACCACGATCCGATCCGCGAGAAACACCGCCTCATCAATCCCGTGGGTGACGAACAACACGGTTGTGCGCTGGGTTTCCCAGATGCGCAGCAGTTCCTCCTGGAGGTGCCCGCGCGTCTGGGCGTCCAGCGCGCCGAAGGGTTCGTCCATCAGCAGCGCCTTGGGCCGGGTGGTCAGAGCCCTGGCGATGCCGACGCGTTGGCGCATGCCGCCGGATAATTCGTGCGGGTACCGGTCGGCAACGGCGGTCAGTCTGGTCATTTCCAGCAGTTCATCGGTTCGGGCCGCCCGTTCCACCGGTTTGACGCCGGCCGCCTTCATGTTGAAGGCGACGTTCTTGCGCACCGTCATCCAGGGGAACAGTCCGTGGTCCTGGAATACAACGCTGGTCAGCGGCGACGGCCCATCCAGTTCGTGCCCGCCGATCACCACCGCGCCGTCCGAGGCGGTTTCCAGCCCGGCGATGATCTGCAGCAGCGTCGATTTGCCACAGCCGGAGAGACCGAGCAGACAGACGAACTCACCGGGGGCGCAGTCCAGGTTGATACCGCGTAGGGCCTCGACCGCGCCCGACGCGCTTTCATAGGTCTTGCCGACATTGCGGCATTCGATGAAGCCGGTCATTCGGCGGCCGCCGTCAGGCCGTCTTGCCAGCGGCAGACATGGGCTCGCAGGCTTCGGATGCCTTGATCCGCCAGCAGGCCGATGGCGCCGATAATGACGATGCCTGCGACAATCAGTTCGCTGCGGAACGTCAGTTGCGCATTCAGGATCATGTACCCCAGCCCCGATTTCACCGCGATCATTTCCGCGGTCACCACTGTCAGCCAGCCGCCGCCGATACCCAGTCGCAAGCCGGTGAACACGGCGGGCATCGCCGCCGGCAGAATAATGTCCCTGAAGATCAGCCACTCGCTGGCGCGTGCCGCCTTGGCCACTGTAATCAGCGTGCGCTCTATGCCTCGCACACCGAAGATGGTGTTGATCAGCAGCGGCCACAGGGCAGCGAGGAAGATCAGCACGATCGCCGGCTTGTCGCCGATGCCGAAAAACAGCAGTGCCATCGGGATCAGCGAAATCGGCGGCACCGAACGAAAGATCTGGATCGTCCAGTCCGACAGCATATCCAGCGTGCGATACCGGCCGATCATCAGGCCGGCGGGCACCGCCACGCAGAACGCAATCGATACCCCGATAATGACCCTGGTCACGCTGGCGAACGCGTTGAACAGAATATCCTGGTAATCAACCACGAACGCCATCGCCACCCGCTCCGGGCTGGGCAACAGAACGGGCGGATAGATTTCGGCCAGGGTGGCGATCTGCCACGCGACCAATACGACCACCAGGGGCAGCAGACCCAACAACCGCTTCGGTGCAAACCGCGATGCGCCGACCGATTGGCGTCGTTTTGCCGCGATGCCGGGCACCGCTACGCTTTCCAGTGCTGAAGTGGCCATTCTGGAACCTCAGGCCGGCAGGAAGCTGGTGTTTATGAACTTCGACCAGTCCGGTTCCCTATCCAGCATCCTGTTCTCGACCATCATGCCGGCCAGCGCCTTTAGCCCGGACTGGAAGGCGGGACCGGACTCGGTGGAGAAGAACAGATTCTTGGTCGAGGCTTCGGCGACCTCTTTGCTCATTTTGAACTGGTCCATGGTGGTCCGGACCGCGATGGACGGGTCATCGATCAGTTCCTTGGTCGCCGCCACGTGGGCCGCGACGATCTTGCGGGTCAGGTCCGGGTTCTTGGCGACGAAGCCGGCGCTGGCGACGAAACCCAGATTGGTTTTGCCCATCGGCGTGTCGTACGGCACCCATAGCGGCTTGCCCCAGCCGTTCATCGTTGCCAGCGTGGCATAGGGCTCGAAACAACACATCGCGGCGACGTCCCCGCGCATCAGGGGTATCGGCTGATCCTGGTTGTCCATGAACAGCAGTTCCACGCTGTCGGCCAGACCTTCCTGCTTCAGCTTGTATTTCAGCGACACCAGCCCGATCGAGCCGTTCTGCACCGCGATCTTCTTGCCCTTCAGGTCGGCGAATGTCCCGATCGACTTGTTGGCGATCAGCATCCAGCCACCGTCGCAGCCATTGGCCAGGACGTTCATGGGGAAGCCCTTGGTGTCGATCTGCATGGTGCCGGACAGGCCGCCATTGCCTACATCGACATCACCCGATGCCACCGCTTGCATCCTTTGCACGAGGCTGGGGAACGAAATCACCTCGGCATCGATTCCCATCGGCTTCAGATGCTTGGGCATCAGGAAGGCGGCGTTGGTCGTGGTGGTGAAGGCGGAGCCGATTTTCACCTTGGTCAGGCCCTGCCCCACCGAGGCACGCGGCAGGATGGCCGGCGCGGCGAGAGTGGCGGCGAGAAGAGTACGGCGGGTCAACATTCAGGCGGCTCCTGCGAGGTCAGCCATCCTGACGACGCAAGAACAGTGCCAGCGTTATCCGAGGGGGGCGCAGGAAGCTGCGAGCCAGTCCCATTCGGCCTGCCCGAGCGCCGGCCCGACCTGATCCAGAACCATGGCGTGATAGCGGTCCAGCCAGTCGCGTTCCGCGCGGGTCATCATGGCCGGATTCAGCAGCCGGCGGTCGAATGGCGCCAGAGTCAGGGTCTCGAAGCACAGGAACGGCTTGACGGCGTCTGGCAGGGCCGCGGGCTGGACCAGCAGCAGGTTCTCCAGCCGGATGCCGTAGTGACCGGGCAGATAATATCCGGGTTCGTTCGACAGGATCATGCCGGCGGCGATCGGAACCGGCCGGGCGAGACGTGAGATGCTGACCGGGCCTTCATGCACCGACAGGTAGCTGCCGACGCCATGACCGGTGCCATGGTCGTAGTCCAGCCCCGCCTGCCACAGGGCAAACCGAGCGAGGGAGTCGAGATGGGCACCACCGACGCCCTTGGGGAAGATGGCGGTGGCCAGGGCGATATGGCCTTGCATGACTCGGGTGACGCGGTCGCGCAGGCTGTCCGGCGGATCGCCGGGGCCGGTCCAGACGGTGCGGGTGATATCGGTCGTCCCGTCGGGGTATTGGGCGCCGGAGTCTATCAGATAGACCTCGTTCGGATTGATCGAACGATTGGTTTCGCCGGTCACGCGGTAGTGGATGATGGCGCCATGCTCCCCGGCGCCGGAGATCGCTGGGAAGCTTTCGCCGCGAAAGCCGTCGATCTGCTGGCGGAAGCTCAGCAGCGCTTGCGCGGCGGACATTTCGGTCTGTTGGCCGGTGGGTGCCTCGACCGACAGCCAGTGCAGAAAGCGGCAGATCGCGGCGGCGTCCCGCAGATGGGCGGCGCGTGCGCCTTTTTGCTCGCCTTCGTTCTTGCAGGCTTTCGGCAACAGGCAGGGGTCGCTGCCGGAGGCGACCACCGCGCCGGCTTTCGATAGTTGCTGGGCGAACCAGACCGGGGAGCCGGTGGAATCGACCCGGACAGTCTTTTCCTTCAGCGCACGCAGCGCCGGCAACAGGGCGGCACGATCCCGGATGGAAACGCCGTTGCCCAACCAGACGCGCGTCTCCGGCGTGATTTTCGCGGGGTCGATGAACAGGTCGGTCTCGCCGCTGGCATGCACGATCGCAAAGGATAGGGCGAACGGTGTGAAGGGCACGTCCGCGCCGCGAATGTTCAGCAGCCAGGCGATCGAAGCCGGGTCGGTCAGCACCGCCGCGTCCTGCTTCGCGTCGCGCAGCAATTGGGCGACGTCGGCGCGCTTCACCTCGGACGTTTGGCCCGCGTAGTCCAGGGGATGAGGTTCGGCGGCGGCATTGGGTGGCGCCGGGCGGTCCGTCCAGACAGCGTCGATCGGGTTGCGCTCCACCGCGACCATGTCCAGGCCGGCATCGGTGTAGCGGGACAGGCCATCCTGGCTGATTAACAGCGGATCGTAGCCGATGCGGGCGGTCTTAGGGGCGTTCTGGGCCAGCCATGTTGGCGGAGGTTCCTCGGTGATGTGCAACTGGCGCCATTGGGCCGCGTCGGTCTGTTCGGCGAGTTGCAGGACATAACGGCCATCGGTGAAGACCGCGGCGGTGTCCGCCAAGACCACGGCCATCCCAGCGCTGCCGGTAAACCCGGTCAACCACGCCAGACGTTCGGCGGCCGCGGGCACATACTCGCCCAGATGCTCATCCGCCCTGGGGACGATGAATCCGTCCAATCCCTGGCTGATAAGTTCCTGCCGTAGGGCGGCTAATGGTGATGCATGCATTGTCGCGCCTTCTGATCGGTCATTTTCCGCGTCGGATCATAGCTTTCGCCGAACCATGCGTCCAACGCATGGCAGTTTGGGTATTTTTGTTCCTTAATCCAACCGTCACATGGCCTATGTTGCACCGCATCATAACCCCGGGGGCGCCTCGCCACCCGACGTCGCGTAGCACCCGGGTTTGTACGGATAATAGCCATGAGCGTTCACACCGCTGACTCCCAGTTTTCCTTCCAGCTTCCCAGCTTGAGCTATATCGAAGCGAAATGGGAAGAGCCGAACCTGCGCACCACGGCGCCGCAAACCGTCCGCAAGGGTGGCCTGGCCGCGTGGTTGTCCCGTCAGGTCGCCGCCTTCATCATGTGGCGCCGCAACAGCGAAGCCATGAGCGAACTCGCTTCGATGTCCGACCGCGAATTGATGGATATCGGCATGAACCGCGGCGATCTGGCTCGGGCGTTCGACCCGGCCTGCAACGAGGACCTGCGCCAGCGCGGCGCCTGATCAACGCCGGGACTAACAGACATTGACGCCTTACCGCCACGGCCGGTCATCGGGCCGTGGCGGTAAAGGCAACTACCAATATGCTTTCCGCTCAGCGGTTTGAGCTGTGCCAAGGATATGCGGCGAAGGTAAAGCCTCGATTATTTCGCGGCGTATCCGAACTACAATGCCAAGCCGCGGCTTAGGGACTGTGGCGAAATAGCCGCTCCGATGGACGCACCCCGGTGGAGCCCGTCGTGGCGCGCGCAGGCCCGCCATGACGATGAGAGGCCGGAGGCTTGCTTCAGACGATTCGTTTGTTGCGCCACAAGACACTAGATCCGGACATGGACCGCCGACAGGGCGGACTCGATGATTCGTGGCATCTGGTGCCAGTCAGATAATACCCAATACGACAGCAGCAGGATCGCAATCCCGAATAAAGGGAAAGCAAAAGCCCGACCGCCACGCACATCTTTTCGGGAAACAGGCATCCTGACCTCCAGTCACTAGACCGCGCCGATCCTCAGACGCATCAACGCGACACAGTGACCTTGGTCCGCGATTACGGCGAAACTTAGCGATTTTCGTGCTCCCTTTTCGACTGTCGAGATGGCTGATCCACGCAACACGCATAGGTGAAAATATCGACACCTTCGCGCAGTGCGTTAGGACGAATGCTCGCACCCCGAGGGAAACGCCCCGTGAGCCAGAACACCGCCGTCGCGATGCCCGCACCCGCCAGCGAGACCAACACGACTCTGGCTATCCTGGTGTCACTGAGTTTCTGTCATCTGCTGAACGACATGAACCAATCGCTGGTGCCGGCGATCTATCCGATCCTGAAGCAGTCTTACAATCTTGACTTCGGGCAGATCGGTCTGATCACGCTGGCGTTTCAGTTGACCGCTTCGATGCTGCAGCCGGTTGTCGGGATGGCAACTGATAAGCGGCCGACGCCGTTTTCGCTTCCGGTGGCGATGGGCATCAGCCTCGCGGGCCTGCTGCTGCTGTCGGTCGCCCACTCCTATCACATAATATTGATCGCGGCGGCGATGGTTGGGATGGGATCGTCGGTGTTTCACCCTGAGTCTTCGCGGGTGGCACGCATGGCGTCGGGCGGGCGCTATGGCTTTGCCCAGTCGTTGTTCCAGCTTGGCGGCAGCTCCGGTTCAGCGATCGGCCCGCTGCTCGCCGCGTTTGTCGTCGTGCCGCACGGGCAAAGCAGCATCGCGTATTTTTCCGCCGCCGCGCTGCTGGCGATCATCGTATTGACGAATGTCAGCCTGTGGTATGCACGCCACCCCGCCATGGCCGCCCGGCGCGGCCGGCGGGTTCCGGTGGCGATCCCCGCGTCGCCACTGCCGCGGGGCAAGGTGATAGGCGCGATCGCGGTGATCCTGGTGCTGCTGTTCTCCAAGAACGTCTATACAGCCAGCCTGAGTTCGTACTACACGTTCTATCTGATCCAGAAGTTCCAACTGTCGGTGCAGAACGCGCAATACATGCTCTTTGCGTTCCTGGGTGCTGTCGCGGTCGGCACCTTTGCCGGCGGGCCGATCGGCGATCGTTTCGGACGCAAGCCGGTCATCTGGTTTTCCATCCTGGGGGCGTTTCCATTCGCGCTGATGCTGCCCTACGCCGATCTGATGTGGACCGGCATCCTGAGCGTGGTGATCGGCCTGATCCTGGCGTCGGCGTTCTCGGCGATCATCGTGTATGCACAGGAATTGCTGCCGGGCCGGATCGGGCTGGTGGCTGGCATGATGTTCGGGTTCTCGTTCGGCCTGGGCGGCCTTGGCGCCGCGGCATTGGGCCGGATCGCTGACGTAACGGGGATCGAAACCGACTATCGGGTGTGTTCATTCCTGCCGCTGATCGGTTTGCTGACTGCCCTGCTGCCGAACATCGAACAACGGAAGTAAACCCGTCATGGATCACGTCGAACTGGCGATGGTGCTCGCCGTCGATGGGTCGGCCAGCGTCACCTATGAAGAATTCGGGCTGATCGCCGGCGGTATGGCCGCGGCCCTACGGGACAAGACGGTGGTCGAAGGACTGGTCGGCAAAAGTGTGCTGTCGGTGCTGCTGTGGTCCGGGGCGGGCCAGCAGGACATCCTGACCAATTGGACGCGCATTGGGTCGGAGGCGGATTTGCGCGCCTTCGCCGACGAGGTCGAGAACATGCCGCGCACCGTGAAAGCCGGATCGACCGCGATCGGTGAGGCGTTGCTGGCTTCGCTGACGCTGCTGGCCCACGTCCCGGCGATCCCGAAGCGCGGCATCGTCAACGTGATCGGCGACGGCAGATCGAACGAGGGCATCGCCCCCGGCCCGATCCGCGACCGCATGGCCGCCGCGGACATCACCATCAACGGTCTGTGCATCCTGCATGAGGAGCCGGACCTGGTGACGTCCTACACGAACGAGGTCATTGGCGGGCCTGGCGCATTCGCTGTCACCTGCCGCGATTATGCCGACTTTACCGAGGCCATGCGGCAGAAACTGACCCGCGAGATTACGGGTGAGATCGTCTGACCCTTGCCGGGTGCCATCCAGCCCCTTACCGTCCCCGGCAAGCAAACACGTTCAGGAGACTTCCCGATGTCCCGCCTTGGTTTTGGTGCCTTCCTCGCCCCGCATCACCCGATCGGCGAGCATCCGATGCTGCAATTCCGCCGCGACCTGGACTTCGTCGAACACATCGACCGGTTGGGCTTCGACGAATTCTGGTGCGGCGAGCATCATTCCAGCGGCTGGGAAATGATCGCCTCGCCGGAGATGTTCCTGGCGGCGGCCGGGGAGCGGACCAAGCGAATCAAACTCGGCACCGGCGTGGTATCGCTGCCGTATCACCACCCGTTCAATGTGGCGCAACGGATGGTGCAGTTGGACTACATGACCGGCGGGCGGGCGATATTCGGTTCGGGGCCGGGGGCGCTGGCATCCGATGCGCATACGCTGGGAATCGACCCGATGGTGCTGCGCGACCGCCAGGACGAAGCCATCACCATCATTCGCCGGCTGTTCAAAGGCGAACGCGTCACAGCAAAGTCCGAATGGTTCAACATGAACGACGCGGCGCTGCAATTGCTGCCGTTGCAGGAGGATATGCCGTTCGTCGTCGCGTCGCAGATCAGCCCCTCGGGCATGACTTTGGCGGGCAAGCACGGGATCGGCATCATCTCCATCGGGTCGATGTCCAGCGAGGGGCTGCAAGCCCTGCCGACGCAATGGGGCTTCGCCGAGGCCGCCGCCGCCAAGCACGGCACCACCGTGGATCGCAAGAACTGGCGCGTGCTGCTGAGCTGGCACATCGCCGAAACGCGCGAAAAGGCCCGGGCGGAGGCGCGCGATGGGCTGCTGCGGCACCACAACGAATACATCACCGCGACGTTGCAGCGGCCGGGCGCCAAGCCGTTCAAGACCGGGGACGAGGCGGTCGATATGACCGCTTTCTCCGACAACGCCGCCGCGACGATCGGCACGCCGGACGATCTGGTGGAGCGCATCAAGTCGGTGATCGACGTCAGCGGCGGGTTCGGCACCGTGGTCGGCTTCGTGCATGATTGGGCGAACCCGGAAAACACCATGCGAAGCTGGGACATGGTGGCGCGCTATGTCGTGCCGCAGATCAACGGCTACATGAAGGAACTCTACAAATCGCGCGACTTCGTCGCCAACAACCGCGAGTATTTCAACCGGGCGCGTGAGGCCGTGATGGCCAAGATCAACGAGAACGAGGCGGCGGCGGCGGCATTGTCGGTCACCAAGTCGTCGATGCTGAGTGCGTCCGCCAGCAACGCGATTGATTTCGATAAGGAACGTGCCAAAGCCGGAAAGCGCTGACATGAACGCCGATCGCATCCCGGTTATCGTCGGCATCGGCGAAGTCAAGGACCGGCCCGCCGACCCGGCCCTGGGGATGGAACCCATGGCGTTGATGGCCGAGGCGCTCCGGCGCGCCGAGGCCGATGCGGGCGCCTCGCTGGTCAGCCGGATCGATGCGATCGACGTCGTGAACTCGGTCTGCTGGCCTTACGCGGATCTGCCGGCATCGCTGTGCGAAACGCTGGGCATCGCACCGGCCCACCGCAACTACGGTCCGGTCGGCGGGGAAACACCGGTTCGTTTCCTGCACGAAGCCGCCGGACGGATCGCGCGCGGGGAAAGCGTGGTCGCGGCGGTGTGCGGGGGAGAGGCGCAGCATACCGTCTCCGCGGCGCAGAAGCGCGGTATCGAGCTTCCCTGGACTCCGAAGGACCCGAACGCCCAGCCGCGCAACCGGAATTATCTGGCCGAACTGGCGCGCCGGCACGGGATCGACATGCCGATCCG
>DAIEHR010000107.1 GCA_027353465.1 Acetobacteraceae bacterium
TCAGGACCAATCGCCGCGGAATTGCGGACGCGTGCAGTTGGTAATCCCATCAACTGTTCAGTCAATGCGTTGATTTAGGATCGGATGTAACACGACATCCAGGTCGGTGCAGCATCTTGGGCCGGGAGGATACCGTCCCCACGCAGTCGGACAGCATCACCGCTCGTCTAGCGCTTGATTGATCAGCAGGGCTTTGGCGCCGTTGTTTCCCCTGGCGGTTGCACGCCGCTGTATCCCTCAGAAATGTTAGCACCCGATGCAATAGCGCTGGTATAGCCATTGACCGGATGCGGCTGATGATCGGTCCGCTACAGCAGGGTCCAGGAATGTCAATTCGCGGCGTCGGCGGGGGATCGTCCAGGTCGGGGCGCGTTGAGCGGCATTCGGACTGTACCGCATGAAGCCACAGCGATGGGCACGACCGGCGCTGATAGTGTTGTTCGTGGGTCTGCTGACGATTTTCGCTTTTTGGGCGCGGCCGTTCATTTCCCTGGCCTCGGTGGAAGCGCATCGGCGCGAACTGTTCGGCTATCAGGCGGAGCACCCAGTCCGGACGGCCGCGATTTTCGTGATCGGCTTCATCGGGTTTGCCGCCCTGGCGCTGCCCGGGGCGGAGGTTCTGGCAATCGCGGCCGGTGCCGTCTTCGGCCTGGTCGAGGGCGCGGTTTTGGTCTCGTTTGCATCCAGTATTGGTGCGACACTGGCATTTCTACTGAGCCGCCTGCTGTTTCGCGACATCGTGCGACGGCGCTTTGCCCGTTTGTGGAGCGTGGTTGCGCGCGGTGTGGAGACCGAGGGTGCGTTCTATCTTTTTGCGTTGCGTCTGGTGCCGATGATCCCGTTTTTCCTGGTCGATTTATTGATGGGCCTGACGAATTTGCGCCCGTTTACGTTCTATTGGGTAAGCCAAATCGGTATGCTGCCGGCGACCATTGCCTATGTGAATGCCGGTTCGCAACTGGGGCAGCTTCAGTCGCTGTCCGGAATACTGACCCCGCGGATGTTGTTTGCGTTCGCTGTCCTTGGCCTGCTGCCGCTGACCGCCCGGTATCTGCTGGGCCTGGTCCGTCGCCGAACCGGACTGGGTGGGGCGCGATGATCCTACGTGCATCGTCTTGCCGACTTCCCCCAGCCTCAAACGGTTCGTTCAGTCGTCGAAAACCATCTTGTTGCATGGGGGTGTCACACGGCTTCCGGGATATGTGGCGATCACCTCGGGCTCTGGATGATCCATCCCCTCGCGCCGGACGACCTTCACGATGAAGCCCTGCTGTTCGCCCTGATGGTCGCAGGCCCGCATGGTCACGCGACCTTTGATACTATTTACGGTTAGCCCCTCCAACGCCGTCCGCAGCTTCGCGGCTTCGATGCCGCCGGCCTTTTCAATGGCCGCCTGCAGCACGACGCAGGACTGATACTGATCGCCCTCGAACAGGTCTGGATTTTTGCCGTATTCGGCTTGCCATGCGGCGACGAAGGCCTTGTTCGCCGGGTTATCGTAGCGGAACGGATAGCGGGAGGAGCCGATCAGGCCGATCGCCGCATCGCCGGTTGCCTGGATGCTCATTTGATCGACGATCTCTGTCAGCAACTGCATCTTTTCGCCCAGCCGATACTGCTTGGCCTGTCCCAGAAACGCGTTGTTGTCATCCCCTGCGAGGACCAGATAGACGCCATCCGCGCCGGACTGCCGAATTTTCATGATGTAGGTAGAAAAATCTTTCGTGCCCTGGGGCGAAAAGATCGCTCCGACGAAGGTTTTGCCGGAGCGCTTGGCCTCATTCTCGAAAACTTCCATCGAATTGTGGCCCCAGGCGTAATCCATCCCCAGCCCGAAGAAAGTCTTCATCGGCGAGTCCCGCAGGTAAAGTGCTACGGCCCGCGTCCCCATCGGTCCCGAGACGTTCGGGCGGAAGAAATTCGGCACCAGCGATTCGCCGGTCAGCCTTCCGTCGCCGTTGTCGCCCGAGATGAAAATCGTGTCCCATTCAGCGAGTTTCGGTACCGTCGCCAGCGCCTCGTTCGAGGCAACGATCGCCGTCAGAATGCGGACACCGTTCCGTTCGACCATTTCCTGCGCCTTGCGAACGGCGGTGGATGGATTTCCGGCGGTGTCCTCGATCAGAAGCTCGACCGGCCGCCCGAGCAGACCGCCCTTGGCGTTGATGCCTTTGGCCCAGAACTCGCAGGCCCGGCGCATTTGCGCCCCGATGCCACCGCTCGGGCCAGACAGCGCCACCGGCATGCCGATTTTGATCGACTCGGCCGGCGCCGCGCCGCGAACCGTTCCCGGCAAGCCGGCCGCGACCGCGCCACCCGCGGCGGTTTGCAAGATTGTTCGGCGAGAGACCTCGGAACGCTTCATCTTCGCATACTCCCCGATCCGCCGGTATTTCCGGCTTTCATTGTGTTGAGGCAGGCTAAGACAAGACTTGCCGACATACTATTGCTTTCGCGATCACCCGTATCCGCGCACCCCCGCGAAGGGGATTTGCCAGTTGCGCCGATACCGGACAGACTTTGGTCAAAGCGGCACACCCCGAATGAAACAACGCTATGTGCCGCGGGAGGGAAATATGAAACAGATTTTCGGCCGCCGCGCGGCAATCGGTGGAAGCCTTGCCGTCGCCGCGGCAGCAGGTATCCCGCGCCGATCCAGGGCAGCGTCGGGCCAGCCCATCCGTATCGGCGTACTGACGGACATGAGCGGCACGTACGCCGCCATTACCGGCCCGGGCAGCGTGCTGGGCGCGCAACTCGCGATCGATGATTTCGCCAAGACCCATCCGGAGATCAAGGTGGAACTGGTGTCGGCCGATATGTTGCTGAAGCCCGATGTGGCGCTGTCGATCGCCGGGGACTGGTTTGACAACCAGGGTGTGGATCTGTTGACCGACCTGCCGATGTCCTCCGCCGCGATCGCGGTTGGGGAGATGGCGAAGGCCAAGGACAAACTGGCGATCTTCACCGGTGCGGCCTCCTCCATTCTGACGGGGGCGCGCTGCGGGCCGAACCACCTGCATTGGGCCTACGATACCTGGGGCATCCCGCATGCGATCGTGGACAGCGCGGTGAGACAGGGCGGTAACACCTGGTTCTTCATCACTGCCGACTATGCCTACGGTCAGCAGTTGGAGCATGACGCGGCTTCGTTCGTGAATGCGGCTGGCGGCAAAGTAGCCGGATCGGCGCGCTATCCGTTCCCGGGCACGACCGATTTTTCCTCGTTCCTGCTATCGGCGAAGGCCAGCGGGGCCAAGGTTATCGGGCTGGCCAATGGCGGTGTCGATGCGGTGAACTGCGTGAAGCAGGCCGCCGAATTCGGCATTATGCAGGGTGGCCAAAGCGTCGTCGGCGTCGGGCTGCTGCTGAATGACATCCTGAGCATCGGTCTCAAATCCGCCCAGGGGGTGCGCCTCGCCGAACCGTATTACTGGGATCTGAACGACGGCACCCGCGGGTTCGGGCGGCGCTTCCAGGCGCAATCCAAGGTCGGCGCGATGCCGAATTCGGCGCAGGCCGGGCAGTATTCGGCGGTCACCCATTATCTGAAGGCCGTCGCGGCGATGGGTCCCGCGCAAGCCAAGGTCAGCGGGCGTGCCACGTTGGCGCAAATGCGCAAAATCCCCGTTGAGGACGTGATCTATGGCAAAAGCATCATTCGCGAGGATGGCAGGGTGATCCATGCCATGTATCTGTTCGAGGCGAAATCGCCGGCCCAATCGAAGGAAACCTGGGATCTGGTGCAACTGAAAGACACTATCCCGATGGAACGTGCATTCCGCCCGATCAACGAAGGCGGATGCCCCATGATCCACGCCTGATCGCTTTCGGCCGCCGGATGGACCGTGTCACCCAGGCACGATAAACCATCCGGCAGGAGGGTCCCATGACCATCGAATTCATCGGCATAATCGCATCAGAAGCGAAGTCGGAAATCCACCCCGCTCAAGGCCCGGTGATCGATCCCGATTACATCGCCCGCTTCGCCCGGGCGCATGAGGATGCGGGCTTCGACCGCGTCCTGATCGCGCATAATTCGTCCGACGCCGATGCCGTTTTGGTCGCCACCCATGCCGCCCAGCACACCAAGACGCTGGGTTTCATGATCGCCCATCGGCCGGGGTTCATCGCGCCCACCTACGCCGCCCGGCTGTTCGCCACGTTCGATGTGTTTTCCGGCGGACGCGGCGGCATCCACATCATCTCGGGCGGCGACAGCGTAGAGCAGCGCCGGGACGGCGATTTCCTGAGCCATGAGGAACGCTACCGCCGAACCGACGAATACGTGGGTCTGCTACGCCAGACATGGACCGCCGAAGCGCCATTCACTCACCAAGGCCCCTATTACCAAGTAGAAAATGCATTCGCTCGGGTGAGGCCGCTGCAAAAGCCGCATATCCCGATCTATTTCGGCGGATCGTCCGACATCGCCATCGAGTTCGCCGCCAAGCATGCCGATATCTACGCCTTCTGGGGCGAGACGCTGGATCAGGCGCGCGAAACCATCGCCCGTGTCCGTGCCGCCTGCGTTCGCGCCGGGCGCCGGCCGGAAACACTGCGGTTCAGCCTGTCGATGCGTCCCGTCCTGGCCGCGACCGAGGAAGCCGCCTGGCATCGCGCCGACCGGATCATCGAACGCATCCGCGATCTGCGCGGCGACAGTGTTGGCCGGGTCAACCCCAAGCCCGAGAGCATCGGTTCCAAGCGCCTGATGGAGGCCGCCGCCGGGGGCAAGGTCCGCGACACGCGCCTCTGGACCGAGGTCGCCGCCGCCGTCGGGGCCGGATCGAACACCACGTCCCTGGTCGGCACGCCGGAGCAGGTGGCGGAATCGCTGCTAGAGTACCACGCGCTGGGCGTCACCACGTTCCTGATTCGCGGCTTCGACCCGCTGGAGGACGCCACCGATTACGGCCGCCACCTGCTGCCGCTGGTCCACGCCGCGGTTGCCGCGTAACCCAACCGCGATGCTCACCGAACGGATCGAAACCGTCATCATCGGCGGCGGTCAGGCTGGCCTGACAATCAGCCACTGTCTGACCCGTCTGAAGCGGCCGCACATCGTGCTGGAACGGCATCGAATCGCCGAGAGGTGGCGCACCGAGCGGTGGGATTCGTTGCGGTTTCAATTTCCAAATTGGTCGATGCGGCTGCCGGATTTCCCCTATGCCGGTGACGACCCGGACAGCTATGCGCCGCGCGACGATGTGGTGCGCTTCATTGAGGCCTATGCCGCCTTCATCCAAGCGCCAGTTCGAACCGGGGTAGAGGTCCGCGCCCTGCGCCGCGCGCCGGACGGGTTCAGCCTGGAAACCGGCGGTTCGGCCATCCAAGCCCGGAATGTGGTGATCGCGACCGGCCCGTACCAACGTCCGGCGATTCCGCCGGCGGCGGCGGGGCTGGGGCGAGTGGTCCAAATGTCCGCGAGCGACTACCGCAACCCCGGGCAAGCGCCGACCGGTGGTGTGCTGGTGGTCGGGGCGGGGGCGTCGGGATGCCAGATCGCCGAGGAACTGATGCGCGCCGGCCGAACCGTGTTTCTGTCCGTTGGCCCCCATCGCCGGGTGCCGCGCCGCTATCGCGACCGGGACATCATCTGGTGGATCACCGAACTCGGCATGGACGACGCGATTGCCGATGAGGAGGCGGCCCGCAAGCCGCCATTGCTGATCAGTGGCGCGTATGGCGGCCAAACGATCGACCTTCGCCGCTATGCTGCTCACGGCATGGTTCTTCTTGGGCGGCTTCAGGACGCCCGGGATGGTATCGTTTCGTTCGCACCGGACCTGGAGCAGACCCTGGCGGCCGGTGATGACAGCTTTGCCGGATTCATCGCCGCCGCGGATGCCCATGTTGCCCGCGCCGGGCTGGCGTTGCCGCGGGAGGCCGTTGCGGTTTCGGAATCAGCGCCGGTTGCCGAACCGACGCTTTCGGTGGACTTGCGCGTCGCCGGGATCGAAACGGTGATCTGGGCGACCGGATACCGCTACGATTTCGGCTGGGTCGATCTTGATATTTTCACCCCGGCCGGTGCTCCGATCCATCGGCGCGGTGTCACCGATGTTCCGGGCGTTTACTTCCTGGGGCTGCCGTTTCTGCACAAAACCAAGTCGTCGTTCATGTCCGGCGTCGGCGAGGATGCCGCCTATCTGGCGGAGCGGATCGCCGCCAGATAATCAGCCGCCCTTGAACGCCGGCCGGCGTTTTTCCACGAACGCCTTGCGCGCTTCCTTGGCATCGTCTGAATGTTGCAAAATCGGACTGGCATTGGAGGTCAGCACCATCGTTGCCTCCATGGTCGTGTCCAGCGACGTGCGCATAATGCGCTTGCTGATCCACTGAACCAGCGGCGGCCGGGCGATGATGCGTTCGCAAAGTTCGCGTGTCACGGCCTCAAGGTTTTCGGATGGAACCAGATTGTTGAGCATGCCCCATTGATAGGCGCGTTCGGCGTTCAGCTCGCCAGTGTAGGCGAATTCCAGCGCCCGCCCCAGCCCGACCAACTTTGGCAGGTAATACGATCCGCCGTTCTCGATGATCTGCCCCGCGTTATGATATCCGATGAAACGAGTGTGCTCGCACCCGATCCGAATGTCGCAGTGCAGCGCCATATCCATGCCAGACCCGACCGCCGGGCCGTTGATCATCGCGATGGTGGGCTTGCGGATTTTGGCGATGTCGAGATGAAGCTGCGTGAAGCCGTGGAAGAAATGCTGGCGTGTGCCCTCCATCCCTTCATGCGGGCCGCGGTTGCCCGGAAAGTTTTCCCCAGCGTCCACTTTGCTGGCACCCAGATTAGCCCCCGCGCAGAACGCTCGGCCGACCCCGGTCAGGACGATAACGCGGATGGTGGGGTCGTCGTCCGCCGCCCGCATGTATTCCCCAACCTTGGCGACGGTGCCGTTTTCCTCCGCCATGCCAACGAGTGCGTTCAGACGCTCCGGCCGGTTGAATTTGATCCAGGCGATGCCGGATGGTTCGGGTTCGTAGAGCAGGTGATCGACCAGTTTCGGGCCCATTGTTTCCTCCGTTCTCAGCTTCGCCTACAGCACGACTCCATGGGCGCGCACCAACGCCTCAATGCGAGGCAGCAATGATTTCAGGTCTTGCTCGATGGTCGTGAATAAAATGGAATCGTCGATTCCGAAATAACCATGCACGATGCGGTTCCGCACCGCCGCCATGGTTGCCCAAGGAATTGCGGAATTCTCCGACTTCAATCTATCAGGCAAGTGTCTCACCGCTTCGCCCAAAATCTCGTAACCCCGCATCACCGCGTATCGTGTCTTCTCGTCGGCCAGATAGTCATCGAGGCTCATTCCGTCCGCGAAGCGGATGATCGACCGGCAGGCCAAAACCATGTCGTTCAGGAAGTCGCGATAATCGCGTTCCGCCGTCACAGGGCAATCGCCTCAGCCCGCACCCGCTCGCCGATATATGGTTTTAACGCGGCCGCCGAAATGAGATCGACCCGAAATCCGGTGATCGCACCGAGTCTTTCCTCCAACCCAAGGAACGACGAAAGCGGGATCGGTGCGGAAAACTCCACGAGCACATCGAGGTCGCTGTTCGGCGTCGCGTCGTCGCGGACGCGCGAGCCGAACAGTGCAAGCGAACGGATCGGCCATTGCTGGCGCAAACCGGGCAGGGCGGCCCGCAGGCTTGCAATCATGTCGTCGGCTGCTGCCATGGCGTTACCTATACCTGGCGATGCCCTCTCACATCACCAAATTCTTCGGCACATCGCGGAACGGCCGGTCATTATCCGTCCTAGGCTCCTTCGGCATCCCCAGCACGCGTTCGGAGATAATGTTCCGCTGGATCTCGTCCGTCCCGCCGGCGATCGATCCGGCGGGGACGCTGACCAGAATCTCCGCGATCAGCCCGTTCATTGGCCCGTCCTCCCCGCTCAGCATCGCATCCGCGCCGCTGATCAGGGTGTGAACCCGAGCGGCGGCCCGGGCGACATGACTGGATGCCAGCTTACCCAGCGACCCTTCCGGCCCCTGCGGTCGTCCCTGCATCTGGGCCGCCCTGGCACGCCG
>DAIEHR010000118.1 GCA_027353465.1 Acetobacteraceae bacterium
TGCAGCAAGATCATCCGCTTCGTCGATATGGCGCAGACCTTCCACCTGCCGATCGTGCATCTGGTCGATTGCCCCGGCTTCCAGGTCGGCCTGCGCGCCGAGAGCAGCGCGGTGATCCGCTGGGGCGTGCGCGCGCTGTCGGCGATCAACCAGACCACCGTGCCGTGGTGCAGCGTCATCGTGCGCAACTGCTACGGCGTCGGCGGCCTGGGCCACCAGCCGGTCGGCCATCTGTGCCTGCGCTATGCCTGGCCATCGGCAAGCTGGGGGTCCCTGCCGCTGGAGGGCGGGATCGAGGCCGCTTATCGCGCGGAAATCGACGCCGCTCCGGACCCCGCCGTCAAACTAGCAGAAATCGAGACAAGGCTGAACAAGCTGCGCTCGCCATACCGCACAGCGGAAGCGTTCTGGGTGGACGAGGTGATCGACCCCAGGGACACGCGCAAGCTGCTGTGCGATTTCGCCAATCTGGCGGCGCCACTGCGCACGCCGGGGCCATCGGCGTTTGGGATGCGACCATAAACAACGGCGCCCGCCGCCAGTCTGACTTTAAGAGAAATAGGAGACGTCTATGAAAATCCGCCGCCGAACCCTGCTGAGCGGGGTCGCTGCCCTGTCGATGCCCGCCATCCGTACCGCCCATGCCGCGTCCAGCATCAAGATCGGCGTGCTGTCCGATATGTCGGGCCAATATGCCGAGGCCTCCGGTCCGGGCGACTTCCTGGGCGCGCAGATGGCGGCGGAAGACTTCATGAAAGCCAATCCAGCCATTTCGGTGGAGGTGATCCAAGGGGACATGCTGTTGAAGCCTGATGTCGGCGCCTCCATTGCCCGGTCGTGGTACGATCAGGAGGGCGTGGACGCGATCTTCGACATCCCGCAATCCGCCGTGGCGATCGCCGTTGGTCAGGTGGCCAAGGATAAGGACAAGGTGGTGGTCTTCACCGCCGCCGGTGTCCCCGCGCTAACCGGAAAATACTGCACGCCGAACCAGATCCAGTGGACCTACGATCTGTGGTCCAATTCCAATGCCATCACCCGCGGCCTGGTGCAGGCTGGCGGCGACAGTTGGTTCTTCATCAAGCCGGACTACATTTCCGGCCATGTCATGACGCAGGATACCGCGACCATCGTGGAACAGATGGGCGGCAAGGTCGCCGGTATGGCCGCGTATCCGTTTCCCGGCACCACCGACTTTTCCGCCTATATCCTGCAGGCCCAGGCCAGCAAGGCGAAGGTGCTGTGTCTGGCCAATGCCGGGGACGACACCGCCAACTGCATCAAGCAGGCGCACGAGTTCGGCCTGCCCCAGTCGGGCATCAAGATCGCGGCCCTGGTCTATCAGGATTACATATCCCGCTCCGTGGGTTTGGAATCGGCCGCTGGAATCATCGGTGCGATGCCGTTCTACTGGGACATGAACGAGGGCACCCGAGCATTCGCCGCCCGGTTCGCGCCGCGCTATCACAAGGCGTATCCGAACTACTTCCATGCCGGCTGCTACTCCGCGGTGTGGCACTATCTTAAGGCCGTGGCGGCGATGGGTCCGGACAAGGCCAAAGCCAGAGGACGCGCCGCGGTGGAGCAGATGAAGGCTTTACCCGTGTCCGATCCGTTGTATGGAACCGGCATCGTGCGGGCCGACGGCAAGCATGTGCATGCGAATTATGTGTGGGAGACGAAGTCTCCGGCCGAGTCGAAGGGCGAATGGGATCAATTCAAGCTGCTGGCGACGATACCGCAGGACCAGGCGTTCCAGCCGATGGCAGCTCTGGGCTGCGCCTTCGTGAAAACCTGACGCTTCGCGACGCCGCGGCGCTACTGGCGGCGGGGCTGATCACGCAGGCCGCATACGACGGGGCGGCCGCGACCGAGGCTCGGTACGCGGTCGCGCTATCCCCCGCGATGCGGGCTTTGATCCAGTCGCCCGACGATCCGATCGGCCGGCAATTCATCCCCGATCCTTCGGAACTGATCACCGCCCCGTTCGAAAGCGCGGACCCGATTGGCGACGATGCGTTGTCGCCAGTGAAGGGTGTGGTGCATCGATACCCGGACCGGGCGCTGCTGAAGCCGTTGCTGGTGTGCCCGGTTTATTGCCGGTTCTGCTTTCGGCGTGAACATGTCGGCCCCGATGGCGGCGTACTGACCGACACCGAACTCGCCGTTGCCTATGCCTGGTTCGCCGCACATCCGGCGGTAACCGAAGTTATCCTGACCGGCGGCGATCCGCTGATGCTGTCGCCCCGGCGGCTGCGGGGGATCATCGGCACCTTGTCCGCCATACCGCATATCCAGACCATCCGTATCCACACCCGCGTGCCGGTGGCCGACCCCGAACGGCTGTCGGACGAACTGGCGGCGGCGATGGACACGGACCGGTCGATGTGGCTGGTCGTGCATGCCAACCATGCCCGGGAGTTCTCACCCGCCGCCAGGGCGGCACTGCGCCGGGTGCGAACACGCGGCATTCCGGTGCTGGGGCAGTCGGTGCTGCTGCGCGGGGTGAACGACAATACGGAGGCGCTGGAGGCGCTGTTCAGGGCGATGCTCGCGGCACGGGTGAAGCCGTATTACCTGCATCAGTTGGATCCCGCGCCCGGCACCGCCCGGTTCCGCGTGCCCATCGAGGAAGGGCGTGCGCTACTGGAAGGTCTGCGCGGGCGAGTCACCGGATTGGCGTGGCCGACTTACGTGCTGGATATTCCGGGCGGCTACGGCAAAGTTCCCATCGGACCAGATTACCGGCAGACCAATGGGTCGGTGCGCGATATCCATGGCGGCGTCCACCCGGCATAACCAATGCTGCCGTGTGGACGCTTTCCAACCTGAACGGAACCCCGGCGGTCAAGACGCAGCGCGAAGGCGACCTATCGCGCCTGCTGGATCGCCGACAATATCCAGTGGCCGCCGCGGGACCGGACAAAGGTCCAGATTTCGGTCGCCGTCACATGCTCCGTCGCGCTACCGTCAACAACGCGTCCGGTGCCATCCTTGGTCACGTCAATCATCGAAAACCGCATCGCCACCGTAGCATAATCCCGTCCCTGCTCGGTCCACGCCTGGGCCAGATCGCCAGAGACGAGGCTTACATCGGTGACGGTGTTGCGGACGCCGCGGCTGACCTGTTCAGAGAGCTGCTCGGCGAAGTAGGTGACCATCTCCGGCGTGGCCATGGCTTGCAGACCGTTCAGGTCATGTGCGCTCCAGGCCGCCTGGATGCCTTGCAGCAATTGCTCAAACTGCTGGTAATCGGCCGGCGCGATGGCGATCGGCGGCGCGCCGGACGCTCTGGGAGGCGCCCCGCCCGGCATCGGGCCAGGGCCCGCGTTCGGCATGCCGCCGCGGCTGAAGATGTTCGGGCCGCCCGCCATAGCGGGGGAGCGCGCACCGGTTACAAGACGGAACACAAACCGGACGATGGCAACGATCAGGAATATCTGTAGCAGCATCCCCAGGAAGCCAAAAAACCCACCGCCCATGAAGCCGTGGCCGAACAGCATACCGGCGATTCCGGCGCCGATCAGACCACCCATCAGGCCCGACATAAACCCGGACGAGCGTTGGCCCTGATACATCGGCGAACCGCTGTACGGGGTGCTCTGCGGTGTCATGCTGCGTTGCATCGGCGCGGCCGAATAGGGCGCCGTCCGCGTGGCCGGCGGGGCTGACCACGTCATGGAGCCACGGCTGCCGAACGAACTGCCGCCACCGGCGCGGGCCTGCGCCAAGCCGGGCGAAAGGGCCAGCGCCAGTGCGGCAACGCCGGCAATCAGGAAATGGGAACGCGCCATTCTTGTGTGCTTCGCGGTTGTCATGCCCGGGATATGGTGCGCCAGACCCCACAAAGCGAGGGGGTACGCGCGCATCATGCAACCCAGCCAGAAGCCACACACCCCATGCCAACCGCCCAACTAGTGGTATGAGGAATATTGCCTTGAAAATGAGACCTGATGAGCACTCCGATTCCGGCCGATGGACTAAGCGGCGCGCGCCTGATTTCGGCCGTCGCGACGTTGATGATCGCCGTTGGCCTGTCCTCGCTGGACACCTCGATCGCCAATACCGCGCTGCCGACCATCGCGACGGATCTGAACGCCACGCCGGCTGATTCAGTCTGGGTGGTGAACGCCTACCAGTTGGCGTTGGTCGTCTCGCTGCTGCCGTTCGCCTCGTTGGGGGAGATCATCGGCTACCGCCGGGTTTATGTCTGGGGCCTGGCGGTCTTTACCCTGGCCTCGCTGCTCTGCGCGCTCAGTTGGTCGCTGCCGACGTTGACCGCCGCCCGCATCATCCAGGGGTTCGGCGCCAGCGGCATCATGAGCGTCAACACCGCGCTGATTCGCTTCATCTATCCCTCTCGCATGTTGGGGCGGGGTGTCGGGAACAATGCGCTGATCGTCGCCGTATCCACCGCGATCGGGCCAACCGTTGCCGCGGGCATTCTGTCGGTCGGCCCCTGGCAATGGCTGTTCGCGATCAACGTGCCGCTGGGGCTGGCCGCGGCGATCCTGGCGATACGGGTGCTGCCGGATACGCGGCGCGCTTCGCATACCTTCGATTTCGGCAGCGCCGCTTTGAACGCCACGACCTTTGGCTTCCTGATCTTCGGCATTGGCGAGGCGGCGCACCGAGCGGATATCGGCGTCACCGTGGCGGCACTGGCGGTCGCTGTCGTTTCGGGCGCTGCGTTGATTCGCCGTCAGCTTGGCCTGCCGGCGCCTATGCTGCCAGTGGATCTTTACCGGCGGCCGATCTTTGCGCTGTCGTCGCTGACCGCGCTATGCTCCTTTTCGGCCCAGGGTCTGGCATTCGTATCCCTGCCGTTCTATTTCCAGACGACACTGGGCCTGACCGCGGTCCAGACCGGATTGCTGCTTACCCCCTGGCCAGTGATGACCGGGTTGGCCGCGCCGATTGCCGGCCCGTTGTCCGACCGTTATCCGCCCGCGATGCTTGGCGGGATCGGGCTGGCAACCCTGGGCGTAGGATTGGCGCTGATCGCATCGTTGCCGGCCCAGCCAGGAACCGTTGCCATCGTCTGGCGGATGATGATCTGCGGTGCCGGATTCGGGTTTTTCCAGTCGCCGAACCTCCGTGCGATCATGTCCAGCGCGCCGCCCGAACGCAGCGGCGGGGCCAGCGGTATTGTCGCGACCTCCCGCCTGGTTGGCCAGGCGCTGGGTGCGGCGCTCGTGGCGCTTTGCTTCGGGATCTCGATGCACAGCGGGCCGTCACTGGCCTTGACGCTGGCGGCCCTATTCTCGGCCGCCGGCAGCCTGGTCAGCTTTTCCCGACTGGCCACAAAGCCCCCGGTGTTTCGGCGATAGGCCCCCGGGCGGGTTGGTGGAACGCAGGTCCGGTTCAAGGGCCATACGTTCCACCAAAGCCATCATCGCGGATCAGTGCGCAGCCGACATCCGAACGCCGCCCGGCCCGATCAGCCCCGGGTAGGGCGCCTTGAATTTGTAGATGGTTCCGCTGACCGCACCTTCCATATAGATGTACTGGTTATTCTCGCCGCCGAACGCGAAGTTCGTGGCCGAGGAATCGCCATTCGGTAACGGCACATAACCGATGATAAAGCCACGCGGATCATATTCGATGATGCCACCGATGCCACATGCCGCCCACAGATTGCCATGCACGTCGTAGTGGATACCGTCGGGACCGCCGTTGCCCGGGTTATAGCTTCCGGCCGTGGCGAAGAAGAACGTCGTGTGCGACGGGTCCTTGGCACATTGGGCGCAAGCCGGATTCGGGCCGTTCAGGAAGGAATAGTAGAGCATCCGATTCGAGGCATAGTCGGCGACAGCCAGCGTGCCGTCATCTGGCGAAACGGCGATGCCGTTGGGAAAGCTGCCGGTGGAGATGATCCGCCGAAGGATTCCGTCCTTAGAATACTGGTAAACCGCACCCGCCTTATCCGCCGCGTCCGGTCCCGGTCCCGTGCCCCACTGATCGGTGAAATACAAATTGCCCTCGGCATCGAAGTCCAGGTCATTCGGGCCCTTGAACAGCTCGTTATGGAAGGTTGAAACGAGCGAACTGACCTTCTTCGTCGCCGGATCATAGACAAGAATGCCCAGATGGCGGGTCGTCACGTAGAGCTTGCCTTCATGCCAACGCGTGCCCTGCGGTTCACATGCCGGGCCGATATCCCCGGATGGGTTGCAGTTAAATCCAGGAACGAGCTTCCCCGCGGGGGTCAAATAGGACACCCATCCGCTGCCAATCGCTACGAACCAGAAATTGCCGTCGTTATCGAAGGCGCCTCCCTCCAGAAATTTTCCCTGCGGCTGGTCGTGGATATCCGCGAACAGGGAAACGGGTCCAATACCTGGCGGTGGCGGCGGCAGTCCCCAGGGTTGTACCTGTTCCGGCGAAGGGGGGCCCGCCAGCGGCGGCGAGGCGACCGAAGGCGCTTGAGCCGACGCGACATTCACAGCCATCAAGCATCCGGCCAATCCAAGAACAAGCGCGGATGTCGCGCGTATCAACTTGAACAACATGAGATTTCCTCCGATGCTACCGCGCCACGTTTTTTGTCTTTTCGCGGCTTCCCAGGCATCGCGCCGAACTAGAAATCCCAGGAGGCAGGCTGTCAATTGTATGAACCAGAAATAGCGAATGCCTATCGGCAAGTTGAGGAATCACAGTGCCAACGACATGATCTGGGGCGGGAATTTATTTACCCTATAGATTTGTTCCTGATCCGGATTTTTTGTTGCTTGATAGCAGTATTACAACAGCCACCAAAATGACGGATCGGCCGCCGGAGGGAAGACAGTTCCGTCATTCGACCATCGGCGATGCGCATGCGCCGCTCCGGCAGATGCCAACATTTGGAAAAAAATGGCCCCGATCCTGACCGGATCGAGGCCATCCCACCTAATCCGCCGCCATCTTGGCGTTTCGGCCGCCGATCCCCTTCTCGACCGCCGAACCGAAATCCTTATGGATGGCGTACCAGTGCTTCAGCATCCGCTGCTGGATTTCACGCCGCTTGGCCTCGTCCCGCAGGCCCATCGCCGGTTCGGTCATGCTGGCAACGATATTGTTCACTAGGTGCGCCTTGCCGGTGGCGTCCAGAACCTTCTCCCAGAACATCCGTGGCTGTCCGTAGAGATCCATGTCATCGCCGGGGAAAGTTGAATACCGGGCGCCGTTGCCGTCGATCTTCAGTGGCGGTTCCATGACAGTCCGGTCCTCGACCGGTCCGCCGAATGAATTCGGCTCATAATCAACTGACCGGCCGCCGTTCGATCCGGTCACCATGTTCCCGTCGCGGTGATAGGTGTGGACTTTCGCCGCCTTGGCCTGATTGACCGGAATGTGGTCGTAATTCACCCCGATGCGATATCGATGTGCGTCGGCGTAGGACAAAATCCGGTTCTGCAGCACCTTGTCGGGGCTGAAACCAATGCCCGGCACGATGTTCGACGGTTCGAACGCGGCCTGCTCCACCTCGGCGAAGTAATTCTCCGGCAGACGGTTCAGCTCCATCTCGCCGACCTCGATCAGCGGATAATCGCCGTGCGGCCAGACCTTGGTCAGGTCGAACGGGTTCCACTTGTAGGTTTCGGCGTCCGCTTCCGGCATCACCTGGATGGCGAATGTCCACTTGGGGAAATTCCCCGCCTTGATCGCCTCGATCAGGTCACGCGCCGAGTAATCGGGGTCGTCGCCCGTCATCTTCGCCGCCGCGGCATCGTCGAATGTCTTGTTACCCTGCTTGGTCTTGACGTGGAACTTGACCCAAAAGCGTTCGCCCTTGGCGTTCCACAGGCTGTAGGTATGGCTGCCGTAGCCGTTCATGAACCGGGCGGACACCGGCGTGCCGCGATCGCTGTACAGGAACATCACCTGGTGCAGCGCCTCGGGCGACAGGCTCCAGTAGTCCCAGCGGCGGTAATGCGGCTTCAGATGGGTGCCGGGGTCGCGCTTCTGGGTGCGGATGAAGTCGCTGAACTTCAGCGGGTCGCGGATGAAGAAGATCGGGGTGTTGTTGCCGACCAGATCCCAGTTGCCATCCTCGGTATAGAACTTCATGGCGAAACCGCGCGGATCGCGGGCCGTGTCAGCCGACCCGGCCTCCCCGCCCACGGTGGAGAACCGCGCGAACATCTCTGTCGCCTTGCCAACCGAACTGAATATCTTGGCGCAAGAATACTGGGTAATGTCCTTGGTTATGCGCAGCGTCCCATACGCGCCGTAGCCCTTGGCGTGAACCACGCGCTCTGGCACCCGTTCCCGGTTGAAGTGGGCCATCTTCTCGGTCAGGTGGTAATCCTGCGTCAGGATGGGCCCGCGCGGGCCGGCGGTCAGGGAATGCTGGTTGTCCTCGACGGGGCGACCGAACGCCGTGGTCATCGTCGGATTCTTGGTGCTATCAGCCATTGGTTGAGACCTTTCCCAATACAAGCGGTGCCCGGCGAACAGATCGGCTCACCAGGCGCATGACTTAAAAGCGTCAGGGGGTCGTTGGTTCCCGGGGAACTATTGCAATGCCTTAAGAAAGGAAGCTGCCTGCGTCCGGATCGTGTCGCGCCGAACCGGATCCATGCGTTCCAGATTGCGTAACGGCATGGCCATCCGTACGTTCGAGGCGAAACGCGCCGCATGGCGCGCGATGAAATCCCAGTAGAGAAAATTGAACGGGCAGGCCGTCGGGCCGGTTGCCTGCTTCACGTCGAAAACGCAGCCGCGGCAGTAGTCACTCATGCGGTTGATGTATGCGCCGGACGCCGCGTAGGGCTTCGATCCGACAATCCCGCCATCGGCGAACAGTGCCATCCCGCGTGTATTGGGCATTTCCACCCACTGATAGGCATCGGCATAGACCGCCAGGTACCATTCATCCACATCGTCCGGATGCAGCCCCGCCAGCAGCGCGAAATTGCCCACGACCATCAGGCGTTGGATGTGATGCGCATAGGCGTCGCGCCGCGTCTGCCGCACCACGGCCTTGATGCAGGCCATGTCGGTGTTGCCGTTCCAGAAAAACCCTGGCAGCGGCCGCTCCGCGCCGAGCACGTTCAATGCGCCGTATTCGGGCATCTTGAGCCAGTAGATCCCGCGGACGAATTCGCGCCAACCGATGACCTGACGGACGAAGCCCTCGGCCGCGTTCAGCTTCACCCTGCCGTCGCGCCACGCGGCCTCAACCAGTTGGCAGGTTTCCAGTGGATCGAGCAGACCGACGTTCAACGCTGGCGAGATCACCGCATGGAACAAGGTCGGCTGACCCGTTTGCATCGCATCCTGCCAGTCGCCGAAGCCGGGCAACCGGTGGGCGATGAAATCCGCCAATGCAGCCCGAGCCTGATTCTGGGTAACAGGAAAATCGAATCCATCGACGTCGGCGAAGCCATCCGTGACCCGGTTGCTGACCAGTTCCATAACCTCCTGCGTGGTGCTGTCCGGCGGAAACCTGACACGATCCGGTATCGGCAGATCAGCAGGCAGGCGCTTACGGTTCTCGGCATCAAAATTCCAGCTTCCGCCTTCAGGCTCGCCGGACGCGGTCATCAGCAGGCCGGTGCGACGGCGCATATCGCGATAGAAGAATTCCATCCGGAGACCATTCCGCTGGCTTGCCCAGAGCCGGAAGTCCGCGATCGAGCAAATAAACCGCGAGTCGGGCAGGATTTCGACCCCCTCGCACCACTCCCGCATGCTCGTCAGAACCCGATATTCGCCCGGTTCCGTCACGACAACCCGAAGGGGCCTCACTTCCACCACCGCTCGGCGGACCTCACTGGCCAGGGTTTGGGTGTTTGCCGGATCATCCAGCCGCACGTAGCGCACCTGGACGCCCCGCGCGCGCAGAGTCTCGGCGAAATGCCGCATGGCGGACAGCACCAACACCACCTTCTTCTGGTGATGCGGAACGTAGGTGCATTCCCCCATCACTTCCGCCATCAGCACCATATCGTGTCGCGGGTCCAAATCGACGAGCGCGGATAGTCCGTTGGTCAACTGGTCGCCCAAGACAACGCGCAACACCCGGATCGCCATCTTCCTACCCTTCTACTCGCCGGCCATGACATGGGACCGGTTTGTCAGCTTTGAACACAGCAGGGGAGGACAAGACGAGCGACCCGTGGCAGGATAGGAATCACCATGCGCCAGCTCATGCTCTTGCGGCACGCGAAATCCACCTGGGACGACGCCTCGCTGCCCGACCGGGACCGTCCGCTCAACGCGCGCGGGCGACGATCCGCGGCGCTTATGCGCCAAGCGATGCGCGACCTTGGGCTTGCGCCCGATGTGGTCCTGGTATCCACCGCCCGGCGCACGATGGAAACACTGGAGGCGCTGGAACCGTGGGACGACACCCCGCTGATCGAACCGATGGACAGCCTTTATCTGGCCAATCCGATGCAACTTGCCGCTGCCTTGCATGGCGTCGCCGAGACTGTGCGCAGCGTTCTGCTGATCGGGCATAATCCGGGCCTTCACGACCTCGCACTGAGTCTTGCCGGTCCTGGCGGCGTTTCGGACGCCTCCCGCTTCCTGGCCGAAGGGTTCCCGACTGGCGCATTGGCCGAGTTCGTCGTTCCCGGTTCGTGGTGGGACCTGCGGGAAGGCAGCTGCCGGCTTGTCCGGTTTCTGACGCCCCGCATGCTGGAAGCGGCCGGCCAGTCCTGATGGAATTTGAACTGACCGCTGATGCCGAGGCGGTCACTGCCCTGGCACGATTGAAGGCGCTGACAGGTAGCCGCGACGGCAGGCCCCGCAGCCAGGCCCTGAAAATTGTCTGGCACGACAGCCCCGAACACGCGCTGGCCGCCGACGGCCTGATCGTGTCCGAACAACGGGGGCAATGGCGCCTGGAACGCATCATGCCCGGACCCGCCACATGGCTGCCCGCGCAACCAGCACCAGTCGTGGCCGAAGCACCCGATCTGTCCACCCTGCCCGCACCGCTCGCGCCGCTGGCTGCGTTCGAAGGCCGGCGCACCGCCAGTGTCCACCGCTTTGGCGACACATCGGTCACCCTGACCGTCATTAAGGGTATCCTGCGTACCGTGGCCGCGGACCGTCCGGTTGGCCGAATCCAGCTCAACGGCGACCCGGATGCGGTTCGCTCCGCCGCGCTGCTGATCGCTGATGCCATCAAGGCTTCGATACCGCTTTCGTCGCTGGCGGCCGAGGGGATCGCCTTGGCCACCGGTCGTCCGGCCGAGCCGCGCCATCGTGGCGCGGCGGTTCTGCCCGTCGGAATGACCAGCGTCCCCGAGGCGCTGTCCCACATCGTCGGCCACCTGACTGATGCGATCCTGGCAGATGCGCCGCATGCCAATCAGGCTGGAAAATTGGGCGTCGAGGCGGTGCATCAGATGCACGTGGCGGTCCGCAGGGCGCGTTCGGCCTTGTCTGTCTTCCGTTCGGTCGTAGAGGCATCGGCGCTGGCCACCATCAACACCGGGCTTCGCACTCTAGGGCACCAACTAGGCCCCACCCGCGACTGGGATGTTTTCGTCGAAGAAACCCTGCCCGCGATCCGCGAAGCCCTGCCCGGCGACGAGAAGCTGGAGCGCCTGGCCGCTGCCGCGGTTCGATGCCGAAAGGAACACAGAAGCGCTCTGGCGGCGTATCTGAGAAGCAATGCGTTCACGATATTGACCATTGAACTCGCCTGGTTCGCGGCCGCCGGGACCTGGCAGGTGGACAAAGAGACCGAAACAGCGTCGCTGCCCGCGTTCAGCGAAGCGGTCCTGCAGCACCGGTGGAAGAAGCTCATCGGGCAAGGCAAGCGGATGGAAGACCTGGATATCCCAGGTCTGCACGGCGTTCGCCTGCGCGCCAAACGGGCGCGATATGCCGCCGAGATGTTTGCGACGCTTTATTCCGAAAAGGCTACGCAGCGTTTCATCCGCCGCCTGTCCGTCTTGCAGCAGCGCCTGGGGGTGCTGAACGACGGGTCGGTGGCTACCCAACTGCTACAGGAACTCGGCGGCCCTTCCGGACGCCATGCCTACGCCGTGGGCGCGATCGTTGGGTTCCTGGCGGCCCGAACTGGAAGGTTCCGTCCGCGTATTATCCAGGCGTTTGAAAAATTCCGCCGCCAGACTGCATATTGGGCTTGACCTCGGGCCCACGGATTCGGCGAATCACCCTAAACTTGGCTGGCCTGTTTACCTTGCCGGCCGATCAATCGGGGTATGCCCTTGTCCTTGAACCATAAGCGGCGGATTTTCCGTCCGAACGCACGCCCGGGTACGCCGTTGCCATCGCTCAGCGTGTGGCTCGCGGCCGCCGGCGGGGCAGCGACGATGCTGATCGCTGCGTCCTGGTTCTTCGAGTCATCGGAAGCTCCCGCCAGGGCCCCGGCCAACAGCCACATCACCGCCAGCGCTGACCGGATAGCCGTGGTGGATGGTGATACGCTGCGGGTCGGCGAATACATCGTCCGGCTGGCGGGGATCGCCGCGCCTGTCCGGGGATCGGTCTGCCACGGCGACGGACAGGCGGAGCTGGATTGCGGTTCGGCGGCGGCAAATGCGGTGTCTGCCATGGTGCGCGGTCAGGCGGTGACCTGCACGATCGGCGGACACGATGGCCAGGGACGCCCAGTGGGAACTTGTCTCGCCGGTGGCACCTCCCTTGGAACCACGTTGGTGCGCGATGGCTGGGCACATGCGGAAACGGCCGATCTGCTCGGTTTGGAATCCGAGGCGCGCGCGGCCGGGCGCGGCATCTGGCATCGCGGGTCGTAAATCCACCGGCCGGGAGTTCGCATGGCCGCCATCCCCTTGTAGAAGGGATCCAACAAACCGGGATGGGACGACCAATATGAATTTGTATCGCCTGCTGCAACGCCGCGCCGCCAACGGGCACCCCGTGCGCGTCGGATTGATCGGCGCCGGCAAGTTCGGCTCCATGTTTCTCTCGCAGGTGCCGACCACGCCCGGTCTTGAAGTCGCCGCCATCGCCGATCTGTCGCCAGACCGAGCCCGCCAGGCATGCCGGAATGTCGGCTGGACCGAGGAACACATCGCTGCCACCCGCTTCGTCGATGATGCCGGCGCGATGATCGCGTTTCCAGAGGTCGAGGTCGTGGTGGAAGCCACCGGCCACGCCCCGGCCGGGATTGGGCACGCGCGCCGCGCCATCCGCGAAGGCAAGCACATCGTCATGGTGAATGTGGAGGCCGATGTCCTGGCCGGCCCGCTGCTGGCGAAAGAGGCAGAGGCCGCCGGGGTGGTGTACAGCCTCGCCTACGGCGACCAGCCCGCCCTGATCGC
>DAIEHR010000123.1 GCA_027353465.1 Acetobacteraceae bacterium
CTGCACGGTGCGGCCCGGAAGGCCAGCTTCAAGGCGATCGCGGACAATGATGTGGTGCTGTCCACCTACCCGCTGCTGACCCGCGATGCCGATGTGCTGCTGGCCCAGGAATGGCACATGGTCATCCTGTATGAGGCGCAGTCGATCAAGAACCCCAACGCGGAGACCACGCGCCAGGCGTTGCGGCTGAAAGCCCGACAGCGTCTGTGCCTGTCGGGCACCCCGTTGCAGAACCATCTGGGCGAGTTGTGGTCGCTGTTCGACTTCCTCGCCCCGGGTTTCCTGGGCGGTCAGAAATCGTTCAAGTCCCGCTATCGCACGCCGATCGAAAAGCACGGCGACGTCGAGCAGCAGGCCCTGCTGACCCGCCGTATCCGCCCGTTCATGCTGCGGCGGACCAAGGAGGAGGTCGTTACCGAACTGCCGCCGAAGACCGAGATCGTCGAGCCGGTGGAGATGGAGACCAACCAGCGGGCGGTGTACGAGGCTATCCGGCTGTCGATGCATGCCAAGGTGCAGGCCGCGATCGCCGCTAAGGGCCTCGCACGGTCTGGAATCATCATCCTGGATGCGTTACTGAAGATGCGGCAGGCCTGCTGCGACCCGCGGCTGCTGAAGCTGAAGACGGTGGCCAAATCCAGGGCCGGGTCGGCGAAGCTGGACCGGTTGATGGAGATGCTGGCGATCATGTTCGCCGAGGGCCGGCGGGTTCTGCTGTTCTCCCAGTTCACCGAAATGCTGGCGCTGATCCAGGAACGGCTGGAGGAAGACGGGGTCGCGTTCGTCAAGCTGACCGGGGACACGAAGGACCGCTCCACCCCGGTGAGGAGATTCCAGGCGGGAGACGTGCCGTTGTTCCTGATCAGCCTGAAGGCGGGCGGTGTGGGCTTGAACCTGACCACCGCCGATACGGTAATTCATTACGATCCATGGTGGAACCCGGCAGTCGAGGATCAGGCGACCGACCGGGCACATCGCATTGGGCAGACGAAGAAGGTGTTCGTTCACCGGCTGGTGACGCTGGGCACAATCGAGGAGAAGATGGAAGTCCTGAAGGACAAAAAGCGCGCCATCGTCGCCAGCGTCATGGACGCCGAACATGGCGGCGCGCTGAACCTGACCGAGGCGGATATCGAGGATCTGTTCGCGCCGGCGGGATAACGCACGGTTGGTGGAGGCCGTGTTGGCGGACAGGGGCCCGCATCGGCGTCAGGCGTCCCCGCCGTCGGCTGCCTGCGTGCTACGTCCGACATGATCTCCTGCCGCAAAAAGCCATCGAACATACTCAGCACACGGCTGTCGCTGATCGAACCTTCCACCAGCGCCATCAGCCTGTCGTGCGGGATGATATCGAAGTAGCTCTTCAGGTCAGCGTCCACCACACATGGGCAAAGCCTTCCTTCGACAGACGATAGCCTCACCAAGGCCATCAGGTCTCTCCGCTTAGGCCGCTCTGCCGTCCCGACATTCCATCCTCAACCACCTGATCCGTCCCGCGGCCGCGTTGTCAGCCGCCTCAGCGCCGGGGTCGTTCCAGGCTTCGCCAGTCACGAGCAGGCCCACCATCCACGCCTTCCCCCTAACAGCACCGCAAGCCGCGCCTACACTGGATCTCTCGGCCAACCCGCTCCCGACGCGGCCCCGCCCCACCCCAGCAACGGGATCAGCGGCACGGTCGCGATCAGCGACACCATCGCCCAGTAGCCGGACAGCGACAGCAACCCCTGAGCATGCAGCCCGGCCGAGGCGATCCCCAGCGCGAAGAACAGATCCCACATCGGCGCCGCGAAGGTAAAGAACAGTGCCTGCCGCGCCGGAGCCAGACGCTCCTGCATCGCG
Source organism: Acetobacteraceae bacterium (assembly GCA_027353465.1). GTDB lineage: Bacteria > Pseudomonadota > Alphaproteobacteria > Acetobacterales > Acetobacteraceae > Rhodopila. The sequence continues at coordinate 1,840 of DAIEHR010000123.1, forward strand.
GTGAACCAGGCGGAGGTGGAGATGATCTCCGGTATTCCCGCCAATGCCAGGATCACCATCGCCTGAACGCTGCTATGCGCGAACAACAGCAGCAGATGGATCGCACCCTCCATGATTCCGGTCAGAAGTGTCAGCCTATAGGCGCTCATACCCAGCAAGAGCCGCCCCACGAACAGGGCGGACACAACGGCGCCGATCAGCGCCCCCGCCCCTTGGGCGACCAGAAGCCCGGTCCAGGCGGTGTCGGACGCCCCAAACCAGTCGCGGTTGGCCCAGAACAGAAACGGCCGCAGCCCACCCAGCATGACCATATAGGTGACGGAGGCCACAAGCAGCCCAACGATCCGCCGGTCGCCGCGAATGATCCGCGCAAAACCAAGCAGGCTGCCGGACTGGCCCCGACCGGCGCCCGTTTCCCCGAACGCCGAAAACCGAGCGATCGGGATCGCCGCCAGGGCTGTCATCGCCGCGAACACCGCGAAGCCCGGTGCAAAGCCCGCCAGTACCAGCAAGCCGCCCAGCGCCGGCCCCGCCACCTTCGCGGCCCTGTCGGCGACCGAGAACATGGTGTTACCGGCCATCGACAGCCCCGCCGGGGTGACGGCGCCTCGCAGCGCCAAAAGGCCCGGATTGATGAACAGGTCGATCGTCCCGATGGCCCCGATCACCGCCTGGAACAGGATCAGATTGTCACACCAGGGCAGCCCGGCCGTCAGCAACGCCATTGCCACCATCGCCGAACTGGCTACCCGGGCGGGGCCGAAGCGCCGTAGCAGTCCACCCGCCAGCGGCGCCAACAGCACCTTCGGAACGATCCGCAGACCAAGGCTCAGGACCAGCACCATGCCGGCGCCATACCGCTCCGCCACCAGGATCGGCAGCGTGGCAATCACGCACCAGCTGCCAAGGTTGGCGGCCAGCAAAGCCAACCAGAACGCGCGGAAACGCGGTGCGCGCAGCAGGGTTCGGTAGTCGTTCATCGGGCGGTCGTGCGATCAGAAGCCGAATGATTCGCGGCGGAGGGTTTTCATTGACTGGCGGCTCCCGATGGTATCACCCATTCCTTAGTCGAAACCGGCCCAACAGCCAAAGGCCGCGTCTTGTCCAGCGCAGCCGCATATGACCATTAGCGTGGCATCATGCCGCCGCCCCTGCCCGCCATTCTGTTCAAGGACCAGCGCTTTGTGGTGCTCGACAAGCCGCAGGGGCTGCCTGTCCACGCCGGCCCATCCGGTGGCCGCAGCGTCGAGGATTGGTTTCCCCTCCTGTCCCGCCGGAAAGACGGCCCATGGCTCGTCCATCGGCTGGATGCCGACACCGCCGGCTGCCTGGTTGTCGCGCTACGCCGGGCGGCACTGCTGGAGGCCCAGGCGTTGTTTGCCGCCGGGCGCACACGCAAGACCTATTGGGCGGTGGTTCAAGGTGAGGTCGCGGGCGAAGCCGGGACGATCGACGCCCCCCTCTTGCGAACAACCTCCGCCTCGGCAGGCTGGCGGATGACGGTGGATCGCCAAGGCGGACAGAGCGCGGTCACCGATTGGCGCGTGCTGGGCCGAACCCCGGGCCGCACTTGGCTGGAACTGCGCCCCCGCACCGGACGCACCCACCAGATCCGCGTTCACTGCCGGCTACTTGGCACCCCGATCCTGGGCGACGAGCGATACGGAACCGCCGGCGGCGGCCTGCACCTGCTGGCCAGGTCCATTCATCTGCCGCTCGACCCGCCCGTCGATGCCACCGCCCCACCGCCGGCGCATATGCTGGCCGCACTGCGGCAGAGCGGATTTGAGGAGGCGTCAGTCGGTCAGCCTGGCATAACAGGGGTCCATCCAAGGTCAGCCGCCAACCTCCCTGATTTGTGATGGCCGTCTGCTTCTGTAACAACTCATCGAAATTGAAACAGAGCTGGGGCCGAAGACATCGATTGTCACAATGACCGCGTCGTGGACAGCGGTTTCTTGCGTTGATCGCGGCATGATAACGACAGCCGTCTTACATTATGACCGGCATGTAACCGGCTGATTCGTCATCTCGCCGATCCCCGGATTGGCCCGGTTCAGCGTCAGATCTTGTATTGGGTGCCGGGTGAATCCAGTCAGCGTCCGATGATTTCATGTTGCGGCGCACCTAAAACTGTCCACAACTCTACTCTCTAAGAAAGGCGCTATTGTTAACCTACCCGATATTGACAAAATCCCATGATCGGCCGAAACGACGGGCAATTGAGGGTCCCCGGAAGCCTCTAATAGGCCAGGACCGAAGGGACGACGACCAGGAGGGATGACGATGACGGACATGTGGCAACCGGTCTCCGGCACGCGGTTCTTCTCCCGTAACGGGGTGGGTCTTTATGAACGTCTGACCGACCAGCTTTACCTACGCGTGGACGACGTCGATGAAACCGACGCGCTGGAGGTCTGCGCGCGCTTCGCGGAGGCGTTTGAAGCCCGCGCCCCGGTTCGTATGGTCGCCTGACCGTCAGCTGGATGCCGGCATATAGTCAACGATAAACTCGCTGCCGCCGTAACCGGCTTCCTCGGGAATGCGCATCAGGCGCCTGCCGTCCTCCAGCTTGATACCCTTTGGCTGGACCGTCACGACGGTGGAAGCCCGCGCCGCTGCGATCGCCTCAGCCGCGGTCTTCGACCGCCCCAGCTTCTCCAGGTTCTTCGCCGTGGCGAATACCAGTTTGTAGATCCCCGCCTCGGTATCAGCCAGGGCGCGGGCCGGGGTGATCCATAGGGACTCGACTGCCTCCCCCCCATCATGAACCGCCAGATGGGCAGCCGGCGCCTCGGCCAGAAAGAACTGGGTATCATAGCGCTTAGGCTGGGAGGTTGGGGTGATCCAATGCGCGAAGTGCACCAGCAGGTCTGGCGCGGGCAGCAAGCCCTCGGACCCCAGCACCGCATCGAACCCGATCGACCCGGCATTGAGGGCGGCTCGGTGCTGGTCCTCCAGACGCTTCAACGTCGGGGCGTCGATCACGTCCGGCGAACCCACGGCGCGGGCAAACAGGACCCCGCATTCCTCGAACGTCTCCCGGATCGCGGCGACCCGGAACGCGAGAGCGGCAGCGTCCAGGCCCTCGGGGTTCGGGCAGGCATCGCGGCTGGCGGCGAGTTCGTGATCGGATTCCTCGACCCGCCCACCAGGAAACACCAGGGCGCCCCCCGCGAATGCGATGGCCTGGTGCCGAACTACCATGAAGACCTCGATGCCATCTGTGCCGTCGCGCAACAGAATGATGGTGGCAGCGGGTCGGGCTAAGGCTTCCATGGCGTCTTCCTGTCGATTCTGTCCCGCAGGTTACAGGACCGCGAGGTTCGGGTCACGAGCGCAAGCGCCGGATCAACTCCATCGCATTGGCCGGGGCCCGCACCTTATTGTCATTATCGAAAAAGACGAATACGTCCCGCCGCTTCGGCCGCGCTCTGCCGCCCACCCGCTCCGCATCCAGCGGTTCCACGCCGCGCGCCCAGAGGTTGATATGGCTGGCCCAGCGGTCAAGAGCGGCATTATCGTAACCGCCAGGGTAGCGGCTCCGGTCTCCGTGCAGGCGGCAATAGACGAAGTCGGATGTCAGATCCATCAGCTTTGGCCAGTCAACCGTATCCGCGCAGACCACGGCGACATCATAGGCACGCAACAGGCTGATGAATTCCTGACAACGAAAGCTGTCGTGCCGAACTTCGAACGCATGCCGCAGGACGCGACGGCTTTCCGGCCGCAAGACGCCGGGAACCCGGACCGCGCCATCATGTTCCCGAGCAAGCGCAGCCGCCGCGTCGGTGTCATGCGGCAGCATCCTTAGAAAGACCTCGATCTGCCTGAAGTCAAAACGGAAGTTGGCCGGAAACTGCCAAAGAATCGGACCAAGATGGATGCCAAGCCGCAGCAGGCCCGATGCCATGAAGTTCGCCAGGGGGATGCGAGGTTCCTTCAACCGCAGAATATGGGTGATCTGGCGCGGCCCCCTGACCGCGAACACGAACTCGGTCGGCACCTGGCGTACCCAGCTATCGAACATCTCCGGGCGCTGCGTGCCGTAGAACGTCCCGTTGATCTCGATGGCGCGGAACTGGGCGGCGGCGAAACCAAGCTCCGCCTCATGCGGCAGGCCTCTGGGATAAAAGGCACCCCGCCACGGTCCACAGGCCCATCCCGAGATGCCGACACGGATCGTGCCTGTGGAACCTTGGCGCTTGACGTCGAAGTGCGATTTCCCCTCCTTGCCGCGACTGTCTCCATAGAGACGATTGCGGCGAGGCGGGGATTACAACTTCAGGTGGATTTCTGCCTAGGTATTGCGCGGAACCGCTACTCAGTCAGCCAGCGCCAGCTGATTGCGCTGTGTGACCCGCAATACCAGCATGGAGGCCATCAGGCAGGCCAGGCCACTGGCGATGAACGCCATCAGATAACTGCCAGACAGCGTTCTGACCTCTCCGGCACCGAAGGCGGCCAGCGCACCGCCGACTTGATGCGCGGCGAAAATCCAGGACACGATCACCGGGGCATCGCGGCGGCCGAAGATCTCGTTCGCCAGCGCGAAGGTTGCCGGCCCGGTGGCAACCCAGTCCAGGCCATAGAAGACCGAGAAAACCGCCAAGCTGATCGGGTCGAAGCTGGTAAAGGGCATGATGACCAGCGACAGGCCGCGCAACCCGTAATACCAGAACAGCAGCACGCGGGGGCTGTATCGGTCGCACAACCAGCCCGATGCGGTGGAGCCGATCAGGCTGAAAGCGCCGATCACCGCCAGGATGGAGGCACCGTTCATCTGGCTGATGCCGTTATCGGCGCAATAGGCGATCAGGTGGGTGTTGATCAGCCCGTTGGTCGAGAAGCCGCATATCCCGAACGTCAGGCACAGCAGCCAGAAATCCATCGACTTCGATGCTCGGCCCAAGGCGCCGAACGCCACGGCGAAGGGGTTGCCATCCTTGAAGGGGGCGATCGGTTCGATGGTTCTGCCACCAAACGCGGGCAGTCCGATCGCGGCGGGCGATTCCGGTAGCAGCAGCATGACCACCGGTATCACCACCGCGATCGCCGCCGTCAGCGCGATGGAGACGCCTTGCCAGCCGTAATGCTGCACAAGAAGCGCCAGCAGCGGCAGGAAGATCAATTGTCCGGCGGCGTTGGCCGATGTCAGCAGGCCCATCGCCAAGCCGGCGCGACGGATGAACCAGCGATTGGCGACCGCCCCGGCGAAGCCGACGGCGCCGGCGCCGGACCCGATGCCCACCATCAGCCCCCAGGTCAGGAACAACTGCCAGGGCTGGGTCATGAAGGTGGACAGCGCGGTGCCGGCCATCAGAATCGTCAGGCAACCGATCATGGTGCGCTTCAGGCCGATGACCTGCATCAAACCGGTCAGGAACGGCCCGGTCGCCCCCAGCAGGATAATGTTCAGCGAAACGGCGCCAGAGATCGTTGATACATCCCAGCCGAACGCCTGTTGCAGCGGCAGGATCATCACTCCCGGCGCGGCGCGCACGCCAACCCCGGCCAGCATCGCTAGAAACACGACTCCCAACGTCACCCACGCGTAGTGGACGCGACTGGAGCAGGCTTTGGCGAGGCGTGCATGGATCATATGGAAAGTCTTCTCGGATGGGTCGGAAATTGTAGAATGAAATTTCTACTACTGGGTAGCCCTCCGAGATGCATCGCACGCATGGCTGATCTCCCACGGGATCGCCAACCCGGCGCTATCGGTAGCCAAATGCCTGCATCGTCGCCCCGTGGTCGCGCTCGATCCTGGCTTGCTGAGCCGGTGTCAGTTCGGTTCGCCAGGTGCCCGAGCGGCCAGTGCCGAAGAATGGGGCGGTGGAGCCGGCGACCCGTTCGGTGAAGCCCTTCGCCTGTTCCTGCGCGTGTAGTTCCTGGAAGGAGCTGAACTGAACCGCGCGGGCCAGACGATCCGGCTGGGGGTCGTCGCCAAGCCAGTAGATCTGCTGCCCGAATGTAGATTCGGGGGTTTCCAGCAACGTCTCATACCGCACCACGCGCACCCGCGGATTCGGCGGGCTCGTCCACGACCGCACATGGTCGGACCAGGTGCCCAGCCGTTCATAGACCTTGGCGTCGGTACCACCGGTCGCGGCCTCGGGGTTGGCCATGAAGGCGATGGTGTCGTCGATCGAACGGCCCAAATGCCGGCTGTAGGACACGGCGACGTCACGCGGATCGCGCACGAGGTATAAGGCGCCGGCCGTCACCGCGGGTGTGATCAACGGGACGCCGGCGACCGTCAGCCGGGCGTTATGGGTCTTCACGAACACCAGCGTGCTGTCCAGGCCAGTCAGGTCCCGATGCACCAGCGGGCGCATGCGCTGCACGTCCGCGATAGAGTATTGCGACGCCGGCCGAGGATCGTACCGTTGATACCGCTCCGCGTTGATGTCCGACGCGGTAAGGTCTGTCAGCTTGTTGATGTCGTAGGGCGCCTGGGTCCGACGGATGTAGTTGTGCAGGAACGCCCGCATCCAGGTATTGCCTGACTTCGGATAGGACGCGATCCAGACCAGTTGCCCCATGCTTTTACCCCAGCTTGTCTGACCGATGGCTGAATAGTCGCGGAGTTCCTAGTGCGCCAGCCCGGTTCAGGCGGGGACGACCTCCTCCATCCTGCCATCCGACATATGTACTTGCCGGTCACACCGACCCGCGAGTGTTCGGTCGTGGGTGATCAGCAGCAGCGTGGTGCCGGTTCGGCGACGCAGGGTGAATAGCAGATCGATGACCACGTCTCCGGTGGCATGGTCCAGGTTGCCGGTGGGCTCGTCCGCCAGCAGCAGCGCCGGTTCAGGAGCGAAGGCGCGCGCAAGGGCGGTCCGCTGCTGCTCCCCGCCGGATAGCTGACTGGGCAAGTGCGTCAGGCGATGCCCTAGCCCAACAGCGTCCAAGGCGGCGCGCGCTCGGTCGCCGGCATCGCGCACGCCGGCCAGTTCCAGCGGGATGGCGACATTCTCCAGCGCCGTCATCGTCGGGATCAGATGGAACGCCTGGAAGACGATCCCCACCCGGTCGCGCCGCAGTTTGGCAAGGGCGTCCTCATTCAGCCGGGTGATCTCCTGGCCATCCAGCGAAACACTGCCGGAAGTGGCGCGTTCCAGTCCGGCCAGAATCATGAGCAGGCTGGTTTTCCCCGATCCCGAGGGGCCGACCAGACCCACGGCCTCCCCCTTGGCAATGTCCAGGTCAACACCACGCAATATGTTGACCGGTCCGGCGGCGGACGGCACGGTCAGAAACAGGTCCCTGACCCGCACCAGCGGCTTGTCGGGAGTCGGAGAGCGGCGAATGAGATCCATATCCCCTGTATATTGGCACGCCGCACGGTGGCGAAAGGGCTGGCGTGTCCTGGCAGCGGTTTTGGCGATGCGGTGCCGCCGTGCGACCGGACGCGCCGTCAGAGGCGGCGAAGGTGCCCGATGGAGTCGTCCGGGACAAACGGCTTCCGTGGGGCTGGCACTGATATTGGCGGTGACCGCCCCGGCCCTGGGGGCGCCGCCGCGGCTGCTGGTTTTGGGGGATTCGCTGACTGCCGGCTACGGCCTGCCGCATGAAGACGGTTTCGAGTTCCAATTGCAGGCGGCGCTGAAGGCGCACGGCCACGACGTTCTCATCGTCGATGGGGCGGTCTCGGGCGACACCAGTGCCGGGGGCCGGGCCCGCCTGGACTGGACGCTGGCGGACGGCGCGGATGCCGCTATCGTGGAATTGGGCGCGAATGACGGGTTGCGCGGACTGGACCCCAAGGACATGGAGGCCAACCTGACCGCGATCCTGGACTCGCTGGCGTCCAGGCACATCCCGGTAC
>DAIEHR010000130.1 GCA_027353465.1 Acetobacteraceae bacterium
GACACGACTTTGTTTCGACCGGTTCGCTTGGCCTCATACATCAGCGCATCCGCTTCCGCGACGAGGTCAAGCCACGCAGCCGGTGACCCGCCAGGTTGAGGATAAGCCGTAGCGACACCCAGGCTGACCGTCACTATCCCACCACATGAGGCATTGCCCGCATGGGTTAGCTCCAGGGCCGCGACCGCTGCCCGCACGGCATGGGCAACCGTCTCCGCACCCGCAGCCTCGGTCAGCGGCAAGATCACCGCGAACTCCTCTCCGCCATACCGTGCCGCCAAGTCACCGGGTCGTTTCACAACACGGGTAACAGCCCCAGCCACAGTGCGCAGACAATGATCGCCGGCGGGATGACCGTATTGGTCGTTGAAGCTTTTGAAGCGATCGATGTCCAGCATAATCAATGACAATGCCGTTTGCTCGCGTATCGCTCGGCGCCACTCACGCTCTAGCATTTCGTCGAACTGACGCCGGTTCGCGAGCAAGGTCAGGGCATCAATATACGCGATCTGTTCAAGCTTCAGGTTCGCTTGTTGTTGTTCGGTGACATCGAGGAACACCCCGAAGATCGCCGTGGGTATACCGTCTGGATTGGACAGTGTCAGGCCGCGGCTTTTCACATAACGGAGCTCGCCATCCGCCCGAACTAACCGGAGTGAAAATTCAAACGGCGTTCCGTCCCGCGCGGCCACGGCAAGCGTGCTGGCGACAACGCCACGGTCGTCGGGATGATAGAAGCCAATCGCCGTATTCACGTCTGGCGTATAGCAATCGGGCGTCACCCCGTGGATATGATAGACCACGGTGGACCAGGTCAGGGCGCCATCGGACAAATTGACCCGCCAATGGCCGAGATGGCCAAGCTGTTCGGCCAGTTCGAGCAGGCTGCATTTCTCGCGTTCCATAGCCAGCAGGATCGCTACCTCTGCCCTGTATTCATTCCGATACAGAGATGTAACCGCCGTCATGCCAAGATCCCGCAAATCCATAAACTGCCCACTCTTTATAGAGGTTTTTAAGGTAGGCCCTGCTTTTGAACCTACTGACACCAGCGAGCTAAGATCCCGTCTGGATTCAGATTCATGATATGACGAAAAAGCAACAACGGCCTGCCCCTCGTATAACGGGAGTTGGAAGTGTGTTGAATGGCAAGCGGATCGCCAGATGCGGATCAAGCCCATGCCGCGGTGCAAATACAGCGTTCGGGTCGCCATCCAGGAACGGCATAACCCCGCTCTGCGTCGCTGTTTTAAACGATCCCGCCGGTGCCATGAGGGCCCAACCCCGGGCCCGATCCGCTCCCTCCTATTGCTTGCCTGATACCGGCGGTATCGCCCATGCTCGGCACCATGTTCGTCGTCACCGAATCTGACGCCGCGGCGATCCGCGCTGCCTTCGATCAAGCGGGCGAGTTCGCGGCTGCCATCGAACTGCGCCGGCTGTTTCCCGGCATCACCGACAATGCCCAGGCGCGGGTGCATGCCCGCACCATCGCTGGCTACACGCCCTTACCCGTACCGGCGATCCCGCTGAAGCGACCGTCTGCCCGCAAGAAGTAGCCGCTTCGCGCCTGCCCCATCGCTGTTCGTCTGGGGCTGTGCGCCCCGGGGCGGTCAGCCGGGCGTCGAGGCTGGTGTGGCGATGACCGTCGGATAGGGCTGAAGGCCATACTGACCGAGGAAAAGATCGCCGATCGCCCAACGGCGGCGGTAGGTGAGCCAGCGCTGGGCCAGGTGATGCGGCCGGTCATGCAGCATATGACAGCGCTGGCAGAGCCCCTTCAGGTTGGTAAGCCGGTTGTTGGCGGGATCGTTGTCCAAATGCGCCGCGGCGAGCACGACGCGGGTCAGGCGAACATGGACGGTGTCGATCAGGTCGGGCCAGCGTGCGGGTCGGCCGCGCCAGTCGCGCCACGTCCGTGCGGTCTCATCGAACCAGCGGCCGTCCGGCAGGCAGCGGACATGGGCCAGATGCGGGCGCGCACATCCCTGGCAGCGGCCGCCGGCGCGTTCGAACCGCACGCGCGCGCTGAGCTCACGCCAGTTCGGTGGATAGAGGGCGCGGAATTCTGGACGGATCGGCATGTCGCCTCCTAGGCCGCCGCTTTGCCGAGCAGGCGGTAGACGCTGGCGCGGCCGATGCCGAGACGCTTGGCAATCGCGCTTGGTCCCAGCTTCTCCTGATCGCGCAGCGCCTGAATGCTCGCCAGGTCGATCCGCGGCTTGCGGCCTTTATAGACCCCGCGGGCCTTGGCCGCGGCGATGCCCTCAAGCTGGCGTTCGCGTCGCAGGTTGGACTCAAACTCGGCAAACACCCCCAGCATGTCGAGGAATGCCTTGCCGGCGGCGGTGCAGGTGTCGATCGGCTGCTCCGTCGCGCGCAGCACCACGCCTCGCGCCTTCAGTTCATGCACGATGTCCTGCAGGTCCTTCATCGAGCGCGCCAGGCGGTCGATGCGGGTGACGACCAGCGTGTCGCCCGGCTGTACAAGGTCCATCAGCACCCGCAGCTCGGTGCGTCCGTCGCGCCGGCTGCCGCTGGCTTTTTCAGCGCGGATGACCTCACAGCCGGCGGCCTTCAGGGTCGCGCGCTGCAGACGCAGATCCTGGTCAATGCTGGACACGCGGGCGTAGCCATAAAGTGGCATGAGAGGGTCCGGGTTTGTCTCGTTGGAGTCTAGACCCGCGCCGCCATCTGTATCAATAGCCCAAAACCGACCCTAATAAGACGTGATCCGGTGTCTCACCGCGACGTCTCCCTGGAGTATACCCGAATGAGGCTACAACCGCTTGGGGTGGGAAGCTGCCGGAGGATCAATCGGCGAACTTGCTTTCTTGTCCCGGCCGGGATGTTCGAAGCTGCCAACTACCATTCCATCATGACCGACACATCCCAGCTTCGCGCCGCCACCGCGGACGAGATCGCCGAAAGCCTGTCGTTCGGCTGCAATTCGAGGGCAAGAAGGGAACCCGCAGCGCGGATAGCCTGATGGCCGAAATCACGGCCGAACGGCTCGTGCGGCACCTGGAGCGGTCGGGGTATGTGGCGATGAAGCGCCCGGCGGGTGCGGCGCCGACGTCCACAGCTCACATCCCACGGACCAAATAGCCCCTTTGCCGGAGGTCTCCGGCGGTTCAATCTGCTCCACCATGTGCAACCTCTATGCGGTTACCAAGGGCCAGCAGGCGATCCACGAACTGACACGGGCCATGCACGACCGGGCAGGCAACCTGCCACCGCTGCCAGGCATCTTCCCGGACTACCCGGCCCCGATCGTGCGGAACACCGTGGCAGGGCGGGAACTGACTATGGCCCGATGGGGAATGCCGTCTCCGGCCTTCGCGTTGAAGGGACGCAACAGCGACCCCGGCGTGACCAATGTCCGCAACACCGCCTCGCCCCACTGGCGACGGTGGCTTGGCCCTGAGAATCGCTGCGTCGTGCCGTTCACAAGCTTCTCAGAGAATGAAGTCCTTCCGAACGGGAGCCGGCCGCCGATTTGGTTCGCGATCGATGAAAGCCGACCGCTTGCGTGCTTCGCCGGCCTATGGACGCACTGGACGTCAGTGCGAAAGGTGCGGGAGGGGGAGACGACCAACGACCTGTTTGCGTTTCTGACCACTGAACCCAATGCCATTGTCGGGAGCTATCACCCGAAGGCGATGCCGGTGATTCTGCGAACGCCGGAGGAAATCGACACCTGGATGCAAGCGCCTGTCCCCGTGGCCCTTCAGTTTCAACGACCGTTGCCGGACGATGCACTGGTGATCGTGGCGAGGGGAGCCAAACAAGATCCCGGCCAATAATCTGGGGTGGCTGTCGCGGAAGGACGGACGGACGGAAGAAACCGGCGTGTTTGTGGGCGAGGCAATCGAGCTGATGCAGAGCCCGTCCATTCGTTCTTGATATGTCTGGGTATGCGTACCAGGAGGGGCGTTTCGTTCGTTCAGGCCTACACGGCCCGAGAGCCGCTTCATCTTCGTGTTTACGCCGACAGACGCCTCATAGCTCAATCTGGTGGAAGGCTTCTTTTCGAAGATGGCGCGCTCGATGCTTCGCCACATTCGTGTCGCATCGAAGGCTGAACTCAAGGCGCGCATTCTCGCCTATCTCAACGACATCAACGCCGAACCCGTTGTTCACACCTGGACCAACAAGATCAGTGAAGCCGCGTGATAGGAGTCGCTTTACGGAAACGCTGTACTAGTGCCGCTGATGCAGCGGTTCACAGAAATGCTGATCAGCAGCAGGGGATTTGGAAAATTTCGATCCATATCGGAATGAGGATGCCCGGCCAGTCCGGTTAGAGTCCGCATTGGGACGGTGGCTCCATAATACCTCGGATCCACGGTGCAGCTAGAGCTGATACGATTCCGCGGCTTTATTGAGTGCGCCTGGCCGATCCAGGGACCCTCCGTCATCGCCGTAGCGAATTTTTCCCGCTACGGCGACCGGCATGAGTTTTTTCCGCGCGCCGCCTCACTGGCGCGCAATATCAGGGATCGTTGGTATCGATCGGTGTTTGAGGTTAATCCTTGTACAGCTTCCGGAAGTCCGGATGAGTATGAAACCAGTATTCGAAGCCCTCGACGTCCGGCTGCATCGCGTAATCTGCATAGCGGCGGTAAAGCGGTATGCGCGGCAGATCGGTCATCACGATATCGACCATTTTTTGTAGGCTTTGCGTGTAGATTTCATCGGTCGGAGCAAAGCGCGCGGTGTCGATAATCGTGTCGAGCGCCGGATTGACATAGTTGGCGGTGTCGAACACCGAATTATTGGCGCCGTCGAAGTTCCAGAAAAAGAAGTAATCTGGATAATCCAACCACCCGTAGAACTCACCGATCACCATCGGCATGGTCTTGCTCGCCATCTGCGCGAACCAGCTGCTACCGGGCACTTTTTCCAGCGTCAGAGTCACGCCGATTTTACCAAGCGCTTCCTGAATCAGGATGGCGGTGGGTTCGGCGGTCGTTGCCTGACTCAGGTCGAACGACAACGTGGTCTTAAAGCCGTTGGGAAAGCCCGCTTCAGCCAGCATCGCCTTGGCCTTTGCCAGATCGGTACCGTGCTTGATCGGTACCGGCCAAGTGGGGGCATACGGCTTCGACGGATCGCCGTCGTACATCGGTGTCGCTCGGCCATATAGCGCGGTGGACAGGATTTCCTTATACGGGATGGCGTAGGCGATCGCCTCCCGCACCTTGGGGTTGTCGAACGGCGGCATTTTTACGTTCATATCGACAAAGACTAGATCGTTCTGCACTGGAACGCCGATAACCTTGATCTTGGCTGCCTTGGCAAGCTCCGCGTAGTCCTTCGGCGGCAGGCCCACCGAAATATCGACATCGCCTTTTTCCAGCAGCGCGCGGCGGGTGCCCGCCGATGCGATCTGACGGAAGATCACGCGGCGCAACTTGGGCAGCGGGCCGGATTTCCAGCCGTCGAAGCGGCTGAACACCAACTGCTGACCGGGTGTCCAGGAGTCGATCTTGAACGCGCCGCCGCCGCAATCGTTGTGCGACACCCAGTCAAACGCCCATGGATCGGCAGCGGTGGCATGTTTCTTGGCTAGCTCGGAATTCAGGATCACCGGAACCGGCACCGCCAGATCGGGCATGCTGAGCTTGTTCGGCTTGTCGAAGGTGATTTTGAATGTGTAGTCATCGACCGCGGTGAACTGGTTAGAGTTGGTGAACGAACCCGCCGCCATCTGCACCGCAGGGAAGCCGCCGGCCGCGATGGCGCGATCGAACGACCACTTCACGTCCTTGGCGGTGACCGGCGTGCCGTCGTGAAAGGTGGCGTTCTTGCGCAAATGAAATATGAACGTCTTCTTGTCGTCGCTGACATCCCAGCTTTCCGCCAGTTCCGGCGTAACGACCTTGGCGTCGTAGGAAACCGTGCCATCGGCCAAGGACTTTTCGCCATGGCTGACCAGACGGTCATAGGCCTGCCACACCACCATGCGGCTGTTGTCGTTGGCGGTCGGCACCATCGTATCGAGTCCGTTCGGACCCATTTCCGACACGATCACGAGCGTATCTTTCGGTGTCTCCGCGAGCGCGGGGACTGCCCCCAAAAACGCCGCCATCAGCGGGACCGCTGCCCAGCATGTTCGCTTGGTCGTCATACAATCTCCTTTTTCGCGGAAGGGGTTAGAGGCCGAGGCGGCCGAGCAGCGCCGGCCATTTATGTGCCCACGGCCGGGCGCGCTCGAAGGCGCCGGAGGCACGCAGCACGGTGCGGTCGTCGAGATGACGGCCGATGATCTGCAAACCGACCGGCAGCCCATCGCGGGTGAATCCGGCGGGAATGGTGGCGGCGGGCTGGCCGGTCATGTTGGCGGGGAAGGTGAAGCACAGCCAATCGGCCGGGCGTCCCATGCGGCCTTCGATGATCTCCGGGCCCTGCATGTGAACCGGGAACGCGGGCACGGCCAGGGTCGGGGTCAGCAGCAGATCGTAATTGGCCATGAACCGCCACATCGCGTTGCAGAGGCGCTGGCGGCCGATGCGGGCGTCGGTGAAGTCCTCCGCCGTCCATGGCCGATGCAACAAATCCACCAGGTGCGGGGACATCTCGCGCTCGCGGCCCTTCATCATCAGCCGCATGCCGGTCAGATCGGTGTCCGCGGCGACCAGTGCCCAGAACGTGCCGGATTCGTCGGCAAAGCCAGGATCGGCGCGTTCCACGGAACAGCCGAGGTCGGTTTCGAACGCGGCAACGGCTTCCGAGACGACGCGGCGAACCTCGGGATCGACGGCGGCGTAGCCCCAGTCCTCGCTATAGGCGACGCGCAAGCCCCGGATGTCGCCGTTGGTGGCTTCCACGAAGTCGTAATCAGCGGCTGGAATCGAGTATCGGTCGCGCGGATCCGGCCCGGCGATCACGCTCAGCATCAGCGCGGAATCGGCGACCGTACGGCTCAACGGGCCGATATGTTCCAGCGACTCCCAGCTCGACACACCGGGATAGCGTTCGTCGCGGCAACCCGGATACAACGCCACGCGGCCCATCGACGGCTTGATGCCGTAAAGCCCGCACAGCGCGGCCGGAATGCGTACCGAACCGCCGCCATCGCTGCCTATGGCGAACGGCGCCATGCCCGCGGCGACCGATGCGCCCGACCCGGCGCTGGAGCCGCCCGGCGTCAAATCGGTATTCCACGGATTGCGCGTGGTCGGGAAGACCGGATTGTGCCCGACGCCGCTGTAGCCGAATTCCGGCACGTTGGTCTTGCCCACGATGACGGCGCCGGCGGCCTTCAGTCGTTCCACGACAATATCGTCCTCGTCCGGAACGAAATCGCGATACAAGGGCGATCCCATGACCGTGAGGATGTCCTTGGTCGCTACCAGATCCTTGATGCCGATCGGTACGCCGCCTAGCACCCCGGCGTCTTCGCCGGCGGCGATCTTAGCATCGACGGCACGGGCGGCGGCACGCGCGACCTCCGGCGTCGGGGTACAAAAGGCGTGCAGATGCGGTTCCAGCACGTCCATCCGGCGCAGCACCGCCTCCGTCGCCTCGATCGCGGAGATATCCTTGCCGCGGATATGTCCCGCCAGCGTTACCGCATCCATGCGGCAAATTTCGTTATCCGTACTCACGGGTTGGGTCTCCTCTCGTTCAGGCGAAATGGCAGGCCACGACATGGCCCTGGCCGGCCGGCGTCAGCCGCGGCATTTCCGTCGCGCAGCGTTCGGTGCCCTTTGGGCAACGGCCGTGGAAGCGGCAGGCGTTCGGGTCGGGGTCGATCGGGCTGCGCGGACTACCGTCGAGCCGCGAGCGGATTTCGCCGCGCTTCGCGGGGTCGGGGATCGCCCCGAGCAGCGCCTGCGTGTAGGGATGGCGCGCACCGGTGAACAACGCCTCCGCCGGCGCCATTTCCACCACCCGGCCGAGGTACATCACGACAATGCGCGAGCAGAGCAGGCGTACGACGTTGAGGTCGTGCGACACGAACAAATAGCTCATGCCCAGGCGCGCCTGCAGATCGGCCAGCAGGCGCAGAATGACCGCCTGCACCGATACATCCAGCGCCGATGTCGGCTCATCCAGGATCAGCAACGACGGTTCCGGGGCAATTGCGCGCGCGATGCCGACGCGGGCGCGCTGACCACCCGACAACTGGTGCGGATAGCGTTCGATCAGTTCCGGCGGCAGGCCGACAAGTTCCGCGGCCCGCCGCACACGTTCGATCAGTTTCGTCTGGTCTTTCAGACCAAGCAGGCGGCGCAGTGGATCGGCAATCGACTGGAACACGCGAAACGCCGGATTGAGGCTTTCGCTGGGATCCTGAAACACGACCTGAATGCGCGCGCGTTGCGGCATGCCGGCGAAGCGTGCCTGCGAGACGGCGGCGATGTCCTGCCCATCCAACAGAATGCGGCCCGAAGTGGGATCGGCGAGGCGCGCGAGCAGACGCACAAGGGTCGATTTGCCGCAGCCGGATTCGCCGACCAGACCGACGCATTCGCCGGACCCGATCGTCAGATCCACGGAGTCCACGGCATGCAGCATGCCGCCCCCCGCCACCTTGTAGCGCATCGACAGGGCTTGCGCCTCCAGCAGCGTCACCCCCACAGCGGTACCCGGCAGCGCACCGAATGGGTTGGGGTCAGCGATGTCCATGGCAGGGGCTTCTCGTCGCAAATGGGCGAATGGCGGGCACAGCGGGCGCTGAATCGGCAAGGCGGAAGATCGTGGCGCAGGTCGGGCAGTTGGCCGGGGATCGACACCAAGCCTTCCACCGTGGACCGCGGCGTAGGTGTCGCGGCCAGCAACTGCTGGGTATAGGGATGGGCCGGGCGGCTCAGCAGTTCCGCCGCCGGCGCGATTTCGACCACGTGGCCCGCATGCATCACCGCGATGCGGTCGCAGTATTCGCCGGCCAGCCCGAGATCGTGCGTGATTAGCAGCGTGGACATGCGGGCCTCGCGGCTCATGTCACGGATCAGGTCCATGATGACGGCCTGGGTCGTTACATCCAGGCCGGTGGTGGGTTCGTCGGCGATCAGCAGAAACGGCGAGCAGGCGAGCGCCATCGCGATCATGACGCGCTGGCACATGCCGCCGGACAGTTCGAACGGATAGGCTTCATACCGCCGTTGCGGATCGGGGATGCGGACACGGGCCAGCGCGGCGATGGCTTGGTCGCGCAGATCGCGGCCGGGCAGATTGGCATGCTGGCGCAGGATATCTTCGATCTGGCGGCCCACCTTGCGGATCGGGTTCAAGGCGGTTCTGGGGCTTTGGAAAATCATCGCCAGTTCGCGCCCGCGCACCCCAGCAAGCGCACCCTCGGATGCCGTCAGCATATCCAGGCCGGCGAACCGTATCCGCCCCCCCTGGACTCGCGCCGCCGCGTCCTGCAAGCCCATGACCGCATAGGCAAGGACAGATTTGCCGGACCCGCTTTCGCCCACAACGCCGACGATCTCGCCCCGCTCCACCGACAGCGACACGTCCTCCAGCGCCCGGACGGTCCCGTGGCGGGTGCGAAACACCAGGGAAAAATCCTCGACCGACAATTGCGCGGTCAAATCCGGCGCCTCGGGTCGAGCAGGTCCCGCAGACCGTCGCCCAGCAGATTGAAGCAGAACACGGCAAGCACCAGCGCGGCGCCAGGAAACACGAAGGTCCACCACTCGCCGGAGATGATGTTGCTGGCGCCTTCGGACACCATGATGCCCCATTCCGGTGTCGGCGGACGCACGCCGAGGCCGATGAACGACAGGCCGGCTGCGTTCAGGATCGCCCACCCCATGTTGAGCGACGCCTGCACCATCATTGGCGGCAAGATATTCGGCACGATGTGGTTCGTCAGCACCTGTAGCGCCCGATTGCCGCCCATCCGCGCGGCCTCGATGTAACCCATTTCGCGGCGGACGTTCACCTCGCCGCGGGCGAACCGGCAATAGAACGGCAGGTTGATGATCATGGTCGCGATGACGATGTTCAGCACGCTGTTGCCCAGCGCGGCGACGATGCCCATTGCCAGCACGAACAGGGGGAACGCCATGATGGTGTCCATGACGCGGCCGATGACGCGGTC
Source organism: Acetobacteraceae bacterium (assembly GCA_027353465.1). GTDB lineage: Bacteria > Pseudomonadota > Alphaproteobacteria > Acetobacterales > Acetobacteraceae > Rhodopila. The sequence goes on from DAIEHR010000130.1 coordinate 10,061, forward strand.
GGTCCAGCCGCCGAAATAACCAGCCGCCGAACCCAGCGCGAGACCGCCCGCGAACGACAGCACGACGGCCGAGATCGCCATTCCGAGGTCCAGCCGGGCCGCCACGACGACGCGGCTGAGGATGTCGCGGCCGAGTGCGTCGGTGCCGAACGGATGGGCCATGCAGGGTGCGACCAGCTTCGCCGTGCCGTCGGTCATTAGCGGATTGTAAGGTGCCAGCACCGTACCGAACGCGGCGCACAGCAACAGCAGCAACAGGATGGCGACGGCAACCAGCGTCAAGCGGTTTTCACCGAACGCGTGGCCGATATTCCGGGTCAGCGTCGTGGCGCGCATTCGCTCAGGCCTCGAAACGGACGCGCGGATCGATGACTGTTGCCAGCAGATCGACGATCAGGTTCAGCAGGATGTACAATACCGCCATCATCAGCACGAAGCCCTGGACGGCGGCATAGTCGGACGCCAGCACGGCACTGACCGCGTAGGCGCCGATGCCTTGCCATCCGAATACTTGCTCGATCAGGACATTGGACCCCAACAAAAACGAAAATACCATGCCGAGAACGTTGGCGACCGGCAGTAATGCGTTACGGAATGCGTATGTTACCAGTATCTTTCCGCGGGGCAGTCCCGCGGCGCGGGCGGTGCGGGTGAAATCGCTGCCCAGCGATTGCACCATCGCCGCCCGGGTGATCCGCGCGATCGGTGCGAGCGCGAACAGTCCCAGCGAAATCGCCGGCAGCACAAGCTGCGCGAGTGACGCCCGGAACGTGTTCCAGTCGCCCGCGATCAAGCTGTCGATAGTGTATGCGCCGGTCACGCGAGGCGGCGCGGTGTACAGTATTTCGTTCAGGCGCCCGACCGGTTCGGGGGCCAAACCGAGCAAGAAATAAAATATGTAAACGAGGATTAAACCGACGAAGAAAGTCGGGAATGCCGCCGCAACCGACACGGATGCCCGGCAGATGTGATCCGCCAGGGAGTCGGGTTTGGTCGCGGCCCAGACGCCCATCGGTATTCCCAAGGCGACGGCGAAAACCAGCGCGAAGAACGTGAGTTCCAGTGAGGCTGGCAACCGGTCGATCAGGTCGGTCAGAACCGGCTGGCCGGTTGTGAGCGCGTTACCCAGATTGCCGTGCGCCAGGTCCACGATGTAGTGCATGAATTGGACTGGCAGGCTTTGGTCCAAGCCAAGTTTGGCCCGCACTCCGGCGATCGAGGCAGCGTTGGCTGCCGGTCCGGCAAAGTAGGCAGCAGGGTCGCCCGGCAGGGCGTGCGACAGGAGGAACGTGACAATCACAACCCCGATCAAGCTTGGAATTGTGCCGAGTAAGCGCTTTCCGACGAACCCCACAGCTTTCGGGTCTCCAAAAATGTCTGATTACGGTGGAGCAAGAGCCGTGCCAGGACCGGCGGGGCGGCAAACCGTGCCGGGGAACCGCCGATGCTTCCTTTCGCGGCAGTCCGCCGGCCGCTGCCTAAATTGTTGCCGTCGGGGGGCGCTCCCATCGGGGCGTGGGACGGCCTCGGATCGCGTCGCCAATCTTGCGTGCCCGGATATGGCCTGTTCCGCTCAGCCGCACAGGGCAAATTATACTCACATAATATTTTAGTACAACATAAATACTATTACTATGTAACTGCTCAACCGGGCTGAATTACGGTTTCCCCGTCTAGGACAGCGTGAATTGCCTGATATGCGTCCATGCCGCGGCGTGCGGCAGTGCCGATAACCGATCGAAAAGCGGCGAATAGATCAGCACCCCAGTGGGACCGGAAGCCGCCAGTGACCTTGCGGTATGTGGCTGTGGGCCGCAATTCCCGTTCGCTGCCGTCGTTGTCGGGCGGCGCATCTGGATGTTCGAGGAAGGTAAACAAATGGCTGCGCACTTTGCCGTAACGTTTTCGCAAACGCCTACCGTGCGGGTTGGTTAGTGCCAGCACCATGACCGCATTGAGTTCGTGATCCAGCCGACGCAGATAAGCCCGCGCGTGCTTGCGGCCAAAGTCTTGCGTCGCCGCGCCAACACGACCGCGCGGAGCGAGGGCAGTCGCTTGGTCGAGTATTTCCTGCGTGATCATCCCGAAATTCTGGATCGCTTGAGAGCGCACCGAGTGGGCGCCGATGTGTTGTCAATGCTGAAGCCCGGAGAGAAGCCGCGCGCTGCGAGCGAAGATCCCACAATGCGCATCGATGATTTTTGCGAGCGCAGCATTGTAGAATTCCGACCGCCATCGACAACAAAGCGTATACATTCTTTGGTAGTCGGCGTAATATCGGGAAAATTCTGCTCCGCCATGCGGACGCTCTACGCTTGGCCAGGGTCAGGAAAGATGGTGGGAGGACTGCCATGGCGGACCCGCGCTTGCTCAGGGCTCTCGCAGCTACAACTGTCAATATCCGACCAGGGACCGATCCGAACGCCGGACCGGAAGCACTGGACGCCGCACGCTTCCTGATGGCGGTCGGCCT
>DAIEHR010000164.1 GCA_027353465.1 Acetobacteraceae bacterium
GTACCGCCGGTGGACGATTTTTTCGATTTCGATCTAGAATCGGAATCCGAATCGGAATCGGATTGAACCGTCCCGGAGGAGGGCCGATGCGTTACGCCCGTTCGGGAATGGTGACCCCGATTATCGTCGGATGCGCGGAAGTCGCCTGTGGAGTACGTATTGGACTCGGCAGGATGATGTTCATTCTTCAAAGCGTTTGACTCCGATAGTAAAACGATGCGTTAGAACGGCACCGCACCGTTGCCCTGATGAACGATGCAGATGGGATATGTAAAGATTAATTTTCACAAGAAGTTTAACTGTGCTTTGATGCGGTTTCGCATCGGCTCGATATGGCAACACTCGGATCTCGCCGTTTCCCTAGCCCAATTACATTGCCGGAGAGGTCTTTATTGCCTCGGGGCTGGCGGGAACCGTTCCCGGGTGACATGATTTGGTGCGACGGCAGGGGTCGCGGCAGAGGGAAAACAGTCCATGGATATCATGCCCGGTTTCACAATGATGGACATCGAGACAAGCGGCGCGCGCATCCGGCTGCGGCATGGCGGCAGCGGGCCGCCGTTATTGTTGCTGCATGGTAATCCGCTGACTCATGTCGCATGGCACAAGGTGGCGCCTCGGCTCGCGGAACAATTCCACGTCGTGGCCGCCGATCTGCGGGGCTATGGCGATAGTTCCGCTCCACCGGAGGCGCCGGATCATTCTAATTATTCGTTCCGAGCGATGGCGCGGGATCAGGTGGAGGTCATGCGGGCGCTGGGTTACGAGCGATTTTTTGTTGCGGGACACGATCGAGGTGGCCGAACCACGCACCGGATGTGCCTCGACCATCCTGATAAGATCATCAAGGCCTGTGTGATCGACATCGTGCCAACGCTGGATATGTGGGCGGCGATGGACAAGGAAGGCGCGATCGACGCCTGGCACTGGCCGTTCATGGCGCAGCCGGCGGATTTTCCGGAACGGATGCTGGGCGGGGTTCCGGCCGACTGGTTCATGCGCAAGAAGCTGCTGAAGCTGACCGCCGATTTGAACCACATTCCGCCGGCGATATGGGACGAATACGTACGATGCTTCAACGAAAAGACAATCCGCGGCTCGTGCGGCGACTACCGGGCCGCCGCGACGATCGACTGCGAGTTGGATACCGCCGATCTGGGCCGCCGAATACCGATGCCTCTGCTGGTGTTGTGGGGTGCCCGAAGCAGCGTCGGGCGGCGTTTCGCCGACCCGCTGGGCCTGTGGGCGCAACGGGCGGACGATGTGCGCGGCGAGGCCCTGCCCAGCGGACACTATGTGAACGAGGAAGCGCCGGAGCAGGTGCTGGATTGGTTCCTGCGGTTCTTCGCCCCCTAGCCCGCCGAACCTCCCGGCCGTAAAACCGCCGGGAGCCCAAGGGAGAGGAACCAATATGGCCGAGATACGAACATCCCATCTGCTGACGTTGAAGCTTGCGGTGAACGGCATGCAGCCGATCGGGGAGACGCCGGCCGGCAACCGCCGAGTCGGCCTGGTGGCCGGCGGCACTTTCGAGGGACCGAGGTTGCGCGGCACCGTGCTGCCGGGCGGGGCGGACTGGATTATCGGGCGTCCGGACGGCGTGACCACGCTGGACGTGCGGATCGTGCTGCAAACCGACGATGGGGCGGCGATCGGGCTGACCTATCGCGGGCTGCGGCATGGGCCGGCCGACGTGATGGCGAAGGTCAACGGCGGCGAGTTCGTCGATCCGTCGCTGTATTACTTCCGCACGGCGGTAAATTTTGAGACTGCCTCACCGAAATATGCCTGGCTGAATGGAATCATCGGCATCGGGTCTGGCAGCCGTCCGCCGGAAGGTCCGGTTTACGAAATCTTCGAGGTGCTCTGATCATGGCGACAATTGGATTTATCGGGCTGGGCAACATGGGCGGGCCGATGGCGGCCAACCTGGTGAAAGCCGGCCATACCGTTACCGGATTCGACCTGAACCCGGCGGCCCTGGAAGCGCTGGCCGCTGCTGGCGGCAAGACCGCCACCAGCGCGCGTGAGGCGATTGCCGGCGCGTCCGTGGTCATCACCATGCTGCCGGCGGGTGAGCATGTGCGCGACGTGTATCTGCATCAGGGCGGCGTGATCGACCTGGTCAAGAACACCAAGCCGCTGCTGATCGATTGCTCCACGATCGACGTGGACAGCGCCCGCACCGTCACCGCGACGGCGGAAACCGCCGGACTTGCGATGCTGGATGCTCCGGTTTCCGGCGGCACGGCCGGCGCGCAGAACGCCACGCTGACCTTCATGGTCGGCGGAACGGAGGAGGCGTTCACCCGCGGCAAGGCGGTGCTGGAGGCGATGGGCAAGAACATCTTCCATGCCGGCGGTCCGGGCGCGGGTCAGGCTGTGAAGATCTGCAACAACATGATGCTGGCGATCAACATGGTCGGTGTGTCGGAAGGCTTTCTGCTTGCCCAGAAACTGGGGTTGGACTGGGAGAAACTGCACCAGATCTGCTCCACCGCGACGGCCAATTCCTGGGCCTTGTCGAACTACTGCCCAGCCCCTGGCCCGGTGCCGGCGGCCCCGTCCAACCGCGACTATGCGCCCGGTTTCGCCGCCGCGCTGATGGTGAAGGACGTGAAGCTGTCACAGGCGGCGGCCGAGGCCACCGGCTCCCCAACGCCGTTGGCCGCGAAGGCGCTGTCGTTCTATCAGCAGGTGGTGGATCAGGGCGACGGCGGGAAGGATTTCTCCGTGGTATTCCGCTGGCTGTCGGGACAGAAACGGGATTGATCGCCGCGCAAGGGGCGGGCCGTTCCCCGCCCCTGAAATCCTCGCTATAACCCGGTGCAACGGCAAAATGCCCGGCATCGGGCCACGCGGGGAACGTACAAAAAATGAGCACCCAGGCATTCAAGGCAGCGCGCGACTTCCTGTTCGCCCATCGCGAGGACTACGCCACGGCCCACCGTGACTTCCGCTGGCCGGAGATGGAGCATTTCAACTACGCGCTGGATTGGTTCGATGCTGAACTTGCGGTCAACCATGCCAACGATCTGGCGTTGAAGATCACGGGCGAGGGTGCCGCCACCCGCACCTTCGCGGAACTGTCCGAAGCCTCTAACCGCGTTGCCAACGGGCTGCGCGCGCTGGGCGTCAAACGCGGCGAGCGTATCCTGCTGATGCTCGGAAATGTCGTCCCGCTATGGGAGACGATGCTGGCCGCCATGAAGCTGGGCGCCGTGGTGATCCCCGCCACCACATTGCTGGCGCCCGCCGATCTGAAAGACCGGTTCGACCGCGGCCGCACCCGCCATCTGATCGCCAGCGCGGGCGATGCCGCCAAGTTCGACGGGCTCGATCCGTCGGTCACTCGAATCGCCGTAGGCGACGCGCCGGAGGGCTGGCACCGCTACGACACGCTGCTGGAGGGTTCTCCGGTGTTCGAAGCGGACGGCCCCACCAAGGCGACCGATCCGCTGCTGCTGTATTTCACCTCCGGCACCACCTCGCGCCCCAAGCTGGTGGAGCACAGCCATCAAAGCTACCCGGTCGGTCATTTGACCACGATGTACTGGATCGGCCTGCGTCCCGGCGACATGCACCTGAACATCTCCTCGCCGGGTTGGGCCAAGCATGCCTATAGCTGCGTGTTCGCGCCGTGGAATGCCGCGGCGACGGTGTTCATCGCCAACCAGCCGCGGTTCAACGCACCGGGCATGCTGGACTCGATCGTCGAAAACAAGGTCACCACGATCTGCGCCCCGCCGACCGTTTGGCGGATGTTCGTGCAAGAGGACATGACCAAGTGGCAGACCTCGCTGCGGGAGGTCTGCTCCGCAGGGGAGCCGCTAAATCCCGAGGTGATTGAGCATGTCCAGCAGGTTTGGAACAAAACCCCGCGGGAGGGATACGGCCAGACCGAAACCACGGTCCAGATCGGCGTGTTTCCCGGCCTGTTGGTGAAGCCCGGTTCGATGGGGGTCGAAGCCCCGGGTTACCGGATCGCCCTGCTGGACGCCGACGGCCAGGAAGCCGAGGAGGCGGAGGTCTGCATCGAACTGGACCCCGCGCCAGTGGGCCTGATGCGCGGCTACCAGAAGGACGACGGGACATTTTCGCCGCTGGGGATCAAAACCGGCAACCATATGGCCTATCGCACCGGCGACGTGGCGACTCGCGATTCCGATGGATACTACACCTATGTCGGCCGAGCGGATGATGTGTTCAAAGCGTCGGATTACCGGATCAGCCCGTTCGAACTGGAAAGCGCGCTGATCGAGCATCCGGCGGTGGCGGAGGCCGCCGTGGTGCCCGCACCCGACGCGGTGCGGATGGCGGTGCCCAAGGCGTTCGTGACCCTGGCCGCCGACTTCGAACCCACACGGGAAACGGCTTTGTCGATCTTCCAGCACCTGCGCGGCACCTTGGCGCCCTATAAGCGCATCCGGCGCATCACCTTTGGCGGGCTGCCCAAGACGATCTCGGGCAAGATCCGCCGGGTGGAGCTACGCCAGGCGGAGGAGGCCCTCGCCAAGGCCGGGCAGCGTGGCGAGGGCGAATTCCGCGAGGAGGATTTTCCGGAGCTGACCGCTCGGTAATCTCCCCGACGGGACGTGGCCGACCCGCGGGGCTACTGGCCCTGCGCAACAGCCGACGCGAGCGCCTGCTGGATCGCCTGCATTCCGGTCAACCGGTCATGCGCGGCCAGCGCCTGCATTGCCTGCGATATCTGTCCGACGGTCGGATTATCGCTGGGGCGGTCTGTCTGACCGAGCGGCACGGAGCGGTCCAGCATGCGGGTTTGGGCCATTTCCAGTGCCTCCTCCGCTTGTCCATCGTGCCCCACCGCCAGCGCGCTCTGCGCCGCTCGGAGGTAATCCGACGGCCGATCGCCGGGCGCCACGGCGGGTGCGGACGGCGGCGCGGTTTCGGACGGCGGGGCGGATTGGGCCATCGCCGCGCCGGACAGAGCCAGCAAGATCGCGGGGCAAAGAAGACGAATGTGCATGAGTTCAGGCTCCTGGTCGCTGTCCCCCGAGCTTATATCAGCTAACCGCCGGGCGGACGAAGGTCGGGGTAGCGGCGTGCAAGGATGTCAACGCCAGCGGCGATGGAACCACAGATACTGGCCCGGATTTTCGCGCACCCAGCCCTCGATTACGTCGGTGATCATCTGGGTGGTCGCCTGGACATCGACTTCGCCATCGTCGGTGCGCGGTAGGTCATAGGGGCCGAAACCATCGATCCGGAAGCGATGATCCGGCAGCCGCACAACCCGCACACCCACCACCGGGCAATCGAACCGGCGGGCGAGCCGGGCGATGGACGGGTTGGCCTTGCAGCGGCGGCCGAAGAACGTGACATCGACCCCGCGCGAGAAATGCTGATCGACGACCATGCCCAGATGCTCCCCGGCGGACAGCGCGGCGGCCATTTCCACCGCTGCCTGCGCCCGGGTTCGGATCATTCGACCCATCAGCGGCGCCCGGATCCGGATAATCTCCTTGGCCACCGCCTTGTTGTTCGGCATGCGGTAAACCACCGCGGAGGGCAGTCCATGCGCCGCCGCGGCTACGGCCGGCAGTTCCCAGTTCCCAAGATGGGCGGCGAAACACAGTCCCGGCTTGCCGTCTGTGCGCATCATGTCAAACAGCGGCACGCTGTCGGTCTGGATATGGCCGGCGTTGGGGTTGTTCAGGTCGTAATCCCATATGCGGGCCATGTGAACGTACTCGCCCGCCACGCGGCCCAGGTTTTCCCATGCCTCGCGCAGGGTAGCCTCGATCCAGGCGGCGTCCTTTTCGGGGAATGCTGCCCTCAGGTTGGCCTGACCGATCCGGTGCTGGGGCAGCCAGGGACCGATTCGCCGGGCGATGGCGCCGCAGACGTCGGAGGTGCGATCGGGGTCGGCGCGGCGCAGCAGGCGGATCGCCCACTTAACCAGGCGACCGAGGATTCGATCCCCGTACAGTGTAAGCTGGCGGCGCACGCGGTTCAGAGTTCGACCACGATTTTGCCGAACACGTCCCGCGTTTCCAGCCGGTCCACGCCGGCGCGGAAGTCGGGCAATCCGTACACCGTATCGATGACCGGCTTCACCCCGCTGGCGATCCGGTCCAGGGCGCGGGCCAGCGCCGACATTGGGGCGCCGAATGAGCCGGTGATGCGATATTGCTGCTGGAACAACTGCATCAGGTTCAGGCTGGCGGTGGGGCCGGATGTCGCACCGCACGTCACCAGCCGGCCGCCGCGCTTCATCGACAGCAACGAACCGTTCCAGGTGTCGGCGCCAGTGTGTTCGAACACCACATCGACGCCTTTCTTCTTCGTCAGTTTGCGCACGACACCCTCGAACCGGTCTTCGCGGTAATTGATGACGTGGTCGGCGCCCAGCGCCTTGGCTTTCTCGGCCTTGTCGGCGGAACCGACCGTGGTGATGACGGTGCAGCCGATGGATTTGGCGATACGGATCGCGATGCTGCCGATGCCGGAGCCGCCGGCATGGACCAGGACGGTTTCCCCCGGTTCCAGGTGGGCGTTATCGAACAGCATGTGCTCCACCGTGCCATAGGCGACGGAGACACAGGCGGCATCCAGCATGGACACGCCATCAGGGATTTTGACCAGCAGGCGGGCCGGATGGTTGGTCAGGTCTTCGGCAAACCCATCGATATGGAAGCCACGAACGCCGCCGACGTTCTCGCACAGATTGTCGCGGCCACGCAGGCAGGCCGGGCAGGTGCCGCAGGTCAGCGCGGAATAAGGCACGACGCGGTCGCCGGGGCTGACGTTGGCGACATCGGAACCGACGGCCACGACCTCGGCCGAGGCTTCGGCGCCCACGGTCAGCGGATACAGGCGCTTAGCGAAGGCCATGCCGCGAAAGCCCCACACGTCGATATGGTTCAGCCCCACCGCGCGGATACGCAGTTGGACCTGATCCGGTCCGGGGGCGGGCGGCGCGTCACGTTCCATCAGTTCGACCTGACGGTCGCCAAGGAGTTGAAGCGCGCGGATCGTGGCCATGGAGCGAGAGTCCTGAATGGTTGCGGGATGCCCAGTAAGCAGCCTTCCGGCTCGGGGCAACCCCGGTTGTCGCCAGCTTGGTTTCGGGGGCGGGGTTAACCTCTTGTTCAGACATTTCGACTAAAACGAAAAAACCGGCCGGGAATAGGCCCGGCCGGTTTACTCGGGAGAATGGGATGCCCAAACATCTCAAACTTCTACTGAGGATAGTGGTGAAGATTGACGTCAAAGTCAAGATAACCGTCATCCGAAAGTAGGGAGTTGGCTGGTCCGTTCGCGGGCCAGCCACTTCCCCGGCATCGAACTTTCCCCGGAGGCATTAACCGATTCTTCATCTATCCGGCCTAAAACGAAAAAACCGGCCGGGAATGGGCCCGGCCGGCTTACGGAGGAGTGTGAGATGAAGAAGCATCTCACACTTCTACTTAGGATAATGGTGAAGATTGACGTTAAAGTCAAGACAACCGTCATCCGAAAGTAGGGAGTTGGCTGGTCCGTGCGCGGGCCAGCCACTTCCCCGGGGACGTCAGGCCGCCATCCCGGCACGCACCGCGCCAATGCCCGAAAAAACGGTTTCGATCCGATTGCCAGGGGCGATCGGAAACTGGCGGGTAAACGAACCGGTCATGACGATCTCGCCGGCCTTCAGCCTCCGGCCGTAGGCACCCAACTTGCCAGCGAGCCATACGATCGAGTTCAACGGATTGCCGAGCACGGCGTCGCCCGTCCCGGTCGCTACGGTGGTGCCGTCGATCGACACGCGCGCTTCGATCGCGGCCAGGTTGGCTGGCAGCGCCGCGGGTTCGCCCAGGATCACCGTCTTTTGCTGGGCGTTATCGGCCAATGCCAGCGCGATCTGTTCGGTGAACGGGCCGCGGGTTTCGATGATCTCCAGCGCCGGATAGACCACGTCGATCGCCGCGCGTGCTTCGTCCAAACTGACGGTTCCGGACAGATCGACACGCAGTCGCATACAGAGTTCGTTCTCAAAGCCCGGTGCGATCAGGCTGTTGGTTGCGAAAACATACCCCGATGGCTGGCTTTCCAGCACGCAGCCGAACACCGGCTCGTGAAAGCCGAACTGTTGTTGGATCGCGGGGGCAGTCAGGCCGACTTTCCAGCCGATCTGCTTCTCTCCGGCGGCGCAGCGCCTGGCGATCAGCCCAAGTTGGATGGCATAGGACTGGTCGATGCTGAGTTTGCCGTAATAAGCCGGCGGGAAATAGACGCCATGCTGGCGCTCCCGCCAAAATGCCTCGATCAGGCTGTCTTCGGTCGTTGCCATGTGTCCCCCATTCTGGCCGTGCTTGTCAGCCCCCGGTCGGTCGCCTACCGTTCGTCCGATCCGATATCAAGGGAAACGTCGCCATGAAAATCCTCGTTGTCCAGGGGGCCGGCATGAATATGCGCGGCAAAACGCAAACCGAAATTTTCGGTACTATGACGCTGGATCAATACAACGAGCACATACTCCAGTATGCAAAAGACCTGGATGTCGAAGTGGAGATATTCCACTCCAACATCGAAGGGGAGGTCATCAACCGGCTGTACGCGGCGAACGACGAAGGCTTTGCCGGCGCACTGGTCAATCCGGCGGGATTTTCGCGCGGCTACCCCGCGCTGACGGCCGCGATCAGCCAGGTGAGCTTCCCGGTGATCGAGGTGCATATTTCCAACCCAGTCCGTCGCGGCCCGGTATCGGACACCGCCACGGTCAGTCTGGGCATCGTCGCGGGCTTCGGCGTGCTGGGCTACTATCTGGCGATGCGCGGATTACGGGATAAGTAACGCCTGCCCGATCGGTCACATCTTGCGCGCCGCCGCCGGCCAACCCGGCGCGCACCTGGGGAACCACCCTCCGCAACCGGGTGCCGCAGGAACAGGACAACGTCGCGAAGGAACTGAAGATCGGCGCCGAAATCGTGAAACTGATGAATCAGGACCTGGGGTAGTTCCTCGCTACGAGACAACCCCTTCCCGCTTCAACGCCCGCACGGTCGCCCGCAGCGCTTCGACCGTCGTTGCCATTTCCTCCTCGCCGTGCATCGCGGAGATCCAGGCCGACGGACCGGAGTTCATATCGACGCCGTTCACCAGCATACCCATCCGCAGCTGCGCGGTGACGCCCTCGCCACGCGGCTTGTTCAGCATCTTGGGGATGAAGGCCGCTGCGTCGAACGCGCCGGGCACGACGTCATCGCCCTCGGGATTCGTGAAGATATGAAACCCGGAGTTGGTGCCATGCGCGGCCCAATTCATTTTCTCCTCGATCAGCACTTCGTTCAGCTTGGTGCGAACCGCGGCGCCGAACGCATTCGCCCGGGCGCAGGCATCGGTGGACTTGACGATTTCCAGCGTGGCTATGCCGGCGGCGGCGGAGATCGGGTTGGCGTTGAACGTGCCCAGATGCGCGACCTTCTCGGTTCCCGCCGCCTTGGCAGCGGCGAAGTCCAGCCAGTCCATGATGTCTTTGCGGCCGACGACCGCCCCGCCCGGCATGCCGCCTGACACGATCTTCGCCAGGGTCGTCATGTCCGGCGTGATCCCCACTGCCGCTTGCACGCCGCCGGGGGATACCCGGAAGCCGGTTACCACTTCGTCGAAAATCAGCAGCGCGCCGGCCTGCTTCGTCAGGTCGCGCAGCAGGGTCAGAAACGACGGCAGGATCGGCATCTTGCCGAAATTGGCCCCTGTCGGCTCCAGGATAAGCGCCGCGATGTCCTTATGCTCGTTGAAGATCCGGGTAATCCCCGCGACATCGTTGGGATCGCACAACAGCACGTTGTCAGCGACACCCGGAAGAACGCCGCTGGTTGCACTGCCATCGAAATGATTCGAATACCCGTTGGTCATGTGGTCATGCCAGCCATGGAAGTGCCCACGAAACCGCACCAGCTTTGGCCGGCCGGTGTAGGCGCGCGCCAGGCGCAGCGCCATCAGG
>DAIEHR010000190.1 GCA_027353465.1 Acetobacteraceae bacterium
TCGGTGCATGCCGGCCCCCGTTCTGTTTTGGTGACCTATTATGAAATTCCTCGACCAGGCTAAGATCTACCTGCGCTCCGGCGACGGCGGCGACGGCGTGATCGCCTTCCGTCGGGAGAAGTACATCGAATTCGGCGGCCCGGACGGCGGCAACGGCGGCAAGGGCGGCGACATTATCTTTGTCGCCGAACACAACCTGAATACGCTGATCGATTTCCGCTACACCCAGCATTTCCGCGCACCGAAGGGCGGCAATGGCGCCGGGTCCGATCGCACCGGCGCCGGGGCGAACGACGTCGTTATCAAAGTGCCACTCGGTACCCAGATCATGGCCGACGACCAGGAAACCCTGCTGGCCGACCTGGATGTCGCGGGCAAGCAGGTGGTCCTGCTGCGTGGCGGCGACGGCGGTTTCGGCAATGCCAACTTCAAGACCTCGACTAACCGGGCACCGCGCAAGGCGACGAAGGGTTGGCCGGGCGAGGAACGCTGGGTCTGGCTGCGGCTGAAACTGATCGCCGACGCCGGGTTGGTCGGCCTGCCCAATGCCGGCAAATCCACCTTCCTGTCGGTGGTCTCCGCCGCCAAGCCGAAGATTGCCGATTACCCGTTTACCACGCTGCACCCGCAACTGGGCGTCATCCGCCTGTCGAATAACGAAGAATTCGTGCTGGCCGATATTCCCGGACTGATCGAGGGCGCGCATGAAGGCGCCGGCCTGGGCGACCGGTTCCTGGGCCACGTCGAACGCTGCGCGGTGCTGCTGCACCTGATCGACGGCGCGGCCGGCGATGTGGTGAAAGCCTGGCGCACCGTGCGCGGCGAAATGGAAGCCTATGGCGGCGGGCTGGCTGACAAGCCCGAGATCATCGGCCTGAACAAAGCCGACGCGATGACCCCCAGGGAAACCTCTGCCCGCCTCGCGGCCCTGCGGAAGGCCTCCGGCTGCCCGGTCTATCTACTTTCCGGCGTCACCGGACAGGGCGTGCCCGAACTGCTGCGTGTGCTGCAGAACACCATCCATACCGAGAGGCAGGAGGAGGCTGCGTGAGGCCGGCCAGCGACCCTGGCATCCCGACGATCGCCACCGCCCAACGCATCGTCATCAAGATCGGCAGCGCCCTGGTCGTCGATCAGAAGCTGGCCGCCCCGCGCGCCGCGTGGCTGGACAGCGTGGCCGCCGATATTCAGGCCCTGCGCGATCGTGGGACCGACGTTATCGTCGTCTCCTCTGGCGCGATCGCGCTCGCCCGCCGCACCCTGGGCTTGACCCAGAAGCGTCTGAAGCTGGAGGAGAAGCAAGCCGCCGCCGCCGTGGGGCAGATCCGTCTCGCCCAGGCGTGGGCGCAGGCGCTGTCCGCGCGCGACCTGACCGCCGCCCAGCTTTTGCTGACGCTTGACGACACCGAGGACCGCCGCCGCTACCTGAATGCCCGAGAGACGCTGAACACCCTGCTGTCGTTGCGCTGCATCCCGGTGATCAACGAAAATGACACCGTCGCCACCGCCGAAATCCGCTTCGGCGACAACGACCGCCTCGCTGCCCGCGTGGCGGAGATGGTGCAGGCCGACCAACTGATCCTGCTGTCCGACATCGACGGGCTGTACACCGCTGACCCGCGCAAGGACCCCAACGCCACCCACATCCCGGTGGTCGAGGCCATGACCCCCGAGATCGAGGCAATGGGCGGCGAACCGCCCCCCGGCTACTCCTCCGGCGGCATGCGCACCAAACTGGTCGCTGCCCGCATTGCCACTCAGGCCGGCTGTGCGATGGCCATCGCCATCGGCAATGTCGAACGCCCGCTGCAATCGCTGGAAAACGGCGCCCGCTGCACCTGGTTCCTGCCGGCGCCCGAGGGCCGCACCGCCCGCAAGCGCTGGATCGCCGGTTCGCTGTCCGCGCTGGGCGTGCTGACGGTGGATGCCGGCGCCGCCAAGGCGCTGGCCAGCGGACGGTCCCTGCTGCCCGCCGGCATAACATCTGTCGAGGGCACTTTCGATCGCGGCGATCCCGTTACCATCGCCGGGCCGGACGGAATCGCCTTGGGGCGCGGCCTGTCCGCCTATGCCAGCACCGACGCCGAGCGCATCGCTGGCCATCGCTCCGACCAGATCGAGGCGCTTTTGGGCTGGCGGGGCCGCGACGAGATCATCCACCGGGATGATCTCGTGCTGGGCTGATCACTTCGCCGGCTTGTAGTCAGCTGGGATCTCAAACAATTCCGCCGGCTGCTTCTCGAAGACAATATGGGTCAGAAACTCCAGGTGATGGACATTGCGGCCGAACACGCCGTCCTCATACTCCCGCTTGATCATCACGCCGGTCTTCGTCAACCAATAGTCACCGGCCGCATCCAGTGCCCCATCGCCGCCAAACGCGTATTTCGTCGTTTCCAACCCCTCGATTCGCTCGGTTTTCACCTTGCGCGCGTCCGTGACCTCAATCGGTTGAGCGACGTAGCGACGGAACAACTCGGCATCCATCGGCACGACGAGATAGGTATGGTTCACCATCAGCAGGCATTGCGACTGGGTCGTGAAGTCCAGGATCGTGGAGCTGAATCCCTTCCCGGGGTCGATCCGCATCTTGCCGTCCGCATAATGGATCGTCTCTGTGCTTTTGAACGCCCCGGCCTCATGCACCGCCGTGGCGGTAAACGGCACATGAGGCAAGACGAAATCCCCGGAAGCCAGCGCCGGCGTGGATAGAATAATCGCTAGCAAAGCCACCAAACGCAGCATGGACGCGCACCATTTCCTGGAACCGCCGCAACATTGGGAAAAGTCTCGTTGCCTAGTCAATATTATCGCGAACAGTTGACTCCGTTATCGGCCGGCCAGGTCCAGCACCGCGTCCAACAGCACTGCCGCGCCGTGCGCGATCTGCTCCTTGGTCGAATACTCCTTCGGATTATGCGTGATCCCCGCGACACTCGGCACGAACAGCATCGCGCTGGGCACCAAGGGAGCCATCAGCACCGAATCATGGCCGGCGGCAGCGATCATATCCCGCGTTGACAATTGCCTTGCCCCGGCTTTGTCCCGCAGCAGCGCGCCCAGTCCGGTATCGAACCGGATCGGCCCGAACGTCGCATAAGGATCCACGTCGATCCGAACCCCACGGCGCCCCGCGATTTCGGTCATCGCCTGGCGCAGCGCCGCTTCCATCGCCACCGCTGCCTCGGCGTCGTTATGGCGCACGTCGCAGTGCAGGCGGGTGATGTGCGGCACGTTGCCCCTGGCGTTGGGGATGTTCTCGATCCAGCTTGCGCTGGCGCGTCCGTTCGGTTCGGCGCCCAAACCGATCCGTTCGGCGGCCAGAATCACCTCCGCCGCGGCGGCGAGGCTGTCGTGACGGCGGTTCATCTCGGTTGGCCCGACATGGCTGGGTTCGCCGGTTACCACCAGCTGGAAATAGCGGGCGTGCATGGTGCCGGTGACGATCCCGATGTCCGCGCCCGTGGCTTCCATCACCGGCCCTTGCTCGATATGCAGTTCCAGCCAGGCGCTCCAGTCGCGCGGGGCAGGGGTCAACGGACCGGCCTGGCCGCTGTCCGCCAACGCCTGAGCCACCGAGACCCCATTGTCATCGGTGATCGCCAACGCCTGTTCCAAGGGGAATTCCCCGGCGGCGACGCGGCTGCCCATCATCGCCGGGCGGAAGCGGCTGCCTTCCTCGTTCATCCAGTTCACTAGTTCCAGCGGCGCCTTGGTGGTGATACCGGCGCCGTGCAGCGCGCGAATGACCTCCAGCCCCACCAGCACGCCGGCGATGCCGTCGAACCGGCCGCCGGTCGGCACCGTATCCAGATGGCTGCCAAACGCCACCGCCAAGGCCCCGGCATCCGTCCCCGGCCGGCACAGGAACATGTTGCCGATAGCGTCCTGTTCATGCCGCAACCCCAGCGCGCCGCACCATTGCAGGAACAGCGTCCGAGCGGCGGTGTCCTCTGGGGTCAGCGCCAGCCGGCAACTGCCGCCTTCGGGCGTGGGACCGATCGCCGCGATCTCCATGATGGATTGCCACAGGCGGTC
>DAIEHR010000193.1 GCA_027353465.1 Acetobacteraceae bacterium
GACACCGGGGGGTGGATTCATCCACCAACGGCGATACATAAAAACCGCGGCGACCTGGGAATTCATCAATTCGACCCAGCAACAGCAGCAAAGGAAACCACATGCCTCGCGCTGGCTTAGATTTCATGTGGTCGGAAACACTGGCCATGCTTGCACGCGCCGAACGGCAGCAGCGGGAAGTCTTTCAATTGACGGAGACCGGCTGGGAACCACCCGTTGATGTGATCGAGACGGCGGCCGGGTTGGTCATCATCGTAGCACTGCCCGGCGTCCGGTCGGATGAGATGGAAATCGTCGTCGGCAACGGCGAACTGACGGTCAGAGGCATACGGCGTTGGCCCAGCGGGCAGGAATCCGCTCGGGTTCACCGTATCGAATTGCCGCATGGGCGGTTCCAGCGCCGCCTGCCGCTCCCGCCCGGTAACTTCGAGTTCGTGGGCCAGGATCACAGGGATGGCTGCCTTCTCTTGACATTGAAGAGGCTCGGCTGATGGACGCCCCGATGGAGCCGGCCGGCGCGGAAACCGGCGCGTCAGCGGTGCTGATCTTCGTGCCGATGATGGACGCTGTTCTGATGCCGAACCAGGTGATGCCGCTTGCGATCGGTCGGCCTGTGATCGCCGCTGCGCTACAGGAGGCCGCGCGCACGGAACAGCACGTCGTCATGGTGCTGCAGCGCGAACCGTTCGCGGACAATCCTGGCCTGGACGATCTGCATTTGATCGGCACGGAGGCGCGGCTGCTGCGTTATTTCACCGGCCGTGACGGTTCGCATAACGCCATCGTGCAGGGCGTCAGGCGCGTCCGGATCGAGGCTCTTGTCGATGGCGCGTCTCATCCGAGCGTGATCGTACGGAGGATCGCGGAACCGGAGGGGCACGGCGCGGAGATCGACGCGCGGGTTCATCAGGTGCGGGAGCGTGGTCTTGAGATCTTTGCCCTGATCGAACAGGCGCCGCCGGAGCTGTCGGCGACTATCCGCTCGATCGACACGCCCGGCGCGCTGGCGGACTTCGTCATCGGCCTGCTCGACGTTTCGCCCGCCGAGAAGCAGGAGGTCCTCGACACGGTTGATCTGCTCCCGCGGCTCGATCTCGTCATCACCCGGCTGACCTACCGCTATCAGGTGCTCAAGCTGTCGCACGACATCGGGCTGCGGACCCGTCAGGCGATGGAGGGGCGCAACCGGGAGTTCATGCTGCGTGAGCAGTTGAAGGCGATTCAGAAAGAACTGGGCGATAAGGACGATACCGCGCCGGACCTCGATGATCTCAAGCAGAAACTCGAACAAAGCGGCATGCCGGAAGAGGTCGCGGCCCAGGCTCGGCGCGAACTGCGGCGGCTGGAAAAAATGCCGGAGGGCGCGGCCGAGGCGGGGATGGTTCGCACCTACCTTGAATGGATGACGGAGTTGCCATGGCGAGTAGCCACGGAGGCGCCGATCGACATCGGTCATGCCCGGCAGATACTCAACGAGGACCACTATGACCTCGACAAGATCAAGCGCCGTATTCTGGAGTTCCTGGCCGTCCGCAAGCTCAATCCCGAAGGGCATGGTCCGATTCTGTGCTTTGTCGGCCCGCCCGGCGTGGGCAAGACTTCGCTGGGCCAGTCCATCGCCCGCGCGACCGGGCGCAAGTTCGTCCGGGTCAGCCTGGGCGGTGTGCATGACGAGGCTGAAATTTGCGGCCACCGCCGCACCTATGTCGGTGCAATGCCTGGCAACATCATCCAGGCGCTCCGCCGCGTTGGCGAGCGCAACGGGGTCGTCATGCTGGATGAAATCGACAAACTCGGGGCCGGCGGCTTCCAGGGCGACCCGGCCTCCGCGCTGCTGGAGGTGCTCGATCCCGAACAGAATGGCACGTTCCGCGATGCCTATCTGGGCGTGCCGTTCGACCTTAGCCGTGTGCTTTTCATCGCGACCGCCAATGAGCTGGATACGATCCCCGGTCCGCTGCGCGACCGTATGGAGGTGGTGCGCCTTTCGGGCTACACTGCAGAGGAGAAGGTCGCGATCGCCCGTGGCCATCTGATTCCCCGCCAGTTGCAGCGCAATGGCCTTCCCGCCGCTTCGGTCGTGTTGGACGACGCCGCGCTTAACCTGTTGATCGACGGCTATACGCGTGAAGCGGGCGTGCGGAACCTGGAGCGCGAACTCGGTGCCATATTCCGCAACGTCGCCGTCCGTGTCGCGGAGGGCGCTGCCATTACTTTGCCAGCCGACGCGGGCCCCGGGGCAGTGCCGCATCTTGTTATCAAAGCGGATGAGGTGATCACCATTCTTGGGGCACCGCGCTTCGATGCCGACGTGGCGCAGCATACCGCGCTTCCGGGCGTCGCCACCGGCTTGGCCTGGACCCCGGTCGGCGGCGACATCCTGTTCATCGAGGCCAACCGTGTCCCTGGGACAGGAAAGCTGATTCTGACAGGTCAACTCGGCGACGTGATGAAGGAAAGCGTACAGGCGGCAATGAGCCTGCTCAAGGCGCGGGCGGCGACGATGGGGATCGATGCGAGGCTTTTCAGCGACAGCGACGTGCATGTCCACGTTCCGGCCGGTGCCACGCCGAAGGACGGCCCGTCGGCGGGCGTTGCCATGTTCACCGCGCTCGCCTCGCTGATGACCGGCCGCGTCGTGCCGCCGACCACGGCAATGACCGGAGAAATCAGCTTGCGCGGCTTGGTTCTGCCAGTGGGAGGAATCCGCGAAAAGGTCATAGCCGCCGCCCGTGCCGGCATCGACACCGTCCTGTTGCCGGCGCGCAACCGGCGCGACCTGGACGATATCCCGCGGAGCGCGCGCGACCGCCTGCGGTTCGTCTGGATTGAAACAGTCGATGATGCCATCGGCGCAACGATCGGCAACGGGGGCTCGCCGCGGGCCGATCCAGTGCTGCCCCCACCTTCACCCTGACCGTACCGAGCGGCCCAGCTCGCTGGCCGCTCGGAAGCTCGGTTCAATTCGGTTGCTGCGGACCCTCGACGCAGGCGAAGCTCGCCGCGTCCGCCGGATCACCAGAACCGGTGTAATGAGCGGTCATCGGATAGGGGCAAAGCGGACGCGAAAAGGCGGCACCCTGTGAAGGGGTATCGTTGACGTATTTTGTTGCGATAATTTGTTCTGGCGCGATGCCTTTTTCCACCCATTGCTCCAGCGCACTCAGGATGTCGTGCCGCGGGTCTGTCGCCGCGTGCGGCGCAAACGGTTGCCCAAAAATATTGGGACCCGGCCCGCCGGCGCAATGGCCCATGCCCGGAACCATGAACAGGCGGTAATACTCATACAGTTGGTTGAATCGCGCTTGCGAGACACGGTGCGCGACCGCATCCCGCCGCTGCTCCGGTGTGTTCCCATCGCGGCCCATGGCGACACGCGTATAGTAGTTCGTGCTGGAACCGGAGGCGATCGTGGTGTCTGCCCAGCCATGATATTGGATCAGCTTGCCGCCATCCCCGGCGAAGCGTGACAGGTTGGAATTCTGTGCGCCGACGATGCCATGGTCCTGCTGTTCGGCCGCGGTAATGTCGGTCGTGTAGTTCATGGTAAGATAGTCCCAGTTCGGATCGCCCAGGACAAAGTATTGGAAGTAGCTTTGGGCGATCGCGAACCCACCCGGAGAACCCGTCGGGGTGATGGCGCCCCACAGCGTCTCGCTACCCGGTTCGAAGCCCGGAAACAACGATTCGCCCGTTCGGTCGTCGGTTGGCCCTTTGTAGATCGCCTGCACGGTCTGGATCTGCCTGGCCGTCAGGCAGCCTGTCGTCTGGCCGCTTGGGCATTGCAGGACGGACGGATCGAAATGGCAGAGCGCTGGGTTGGCGACGAAGCCCGGATCCTGCACGCCGTCCGTGGCACCGCATTGGGCGAGCACGGCCTGGTTGATCACCGCATAATCCTCCGGCGGAATCGTACTGGCTGGATCTGCTTCGTTGACCTGCACCTCATAGACTTGATCAATGTTCAGGTTGACCCAGTTGTTGGCGGGGTCGCCCGCGATGATACCGTTGTAATCGTCCGGGAACATCTGCGCCTCTTTCAGAGCCTGCCGCCCACCGGAGGAGCAGCCGGTGAAATAGGCGTAATCCTGCGGCTTTCCGTAATAGGCCGCGGTAACCGCCTTACCGGTCACCGTCATCAGGTGCGTTGCTCGGTAGCCGAAATCCACAAAGCTCTGCGGGTTGCCAACGATGAAGCTGGCATCAGCGACCCCGCCGATATGCCCCTGATCGGAATTGGCAGCGGCATCGCCGCGCCCGACGGCGGCGGCAAGAGCCGGCGTATAGATCGCGCCATTGAATCCGCCGTTGCCAGTCCCCTGGAAGCGGCCGTCCCAAGCATCGGGCGCTGGCAACCAGACCTCCATTTGAATCGCCGAGCCAGCGATCGGCGAAAGCGTCATCTGCACACGGCAAAAATTGACCGGCGCCGCGACCGTGCCGCCAAGCCCGGATGGCACCAAGTCACCTTCATTGACCGATGTGGCGGCCGTAATGCTGGTATTCGGAAGTGAAAGGCCAGTCAGCGCGTCACAGCTCATCTGCGCCTGTGCTGGCGAGACAAAAAGCGCAGCGGCACCGGCGAGCGCGGACGCGCCGCCAAGCAACGAAATCCTCATGGCGTTCCTCCGTTTAGCGCCCACAGTTGTTCCGCGGTGCGCCCTGAACTAACGCTAACTAACCGTTAATCTGGACGTCACGTCACGTTACGGTGACACACCCCTGCCGAACCGGCGGTCCGCGTCCCGCCGCGCAATATTAGATTGCACTGACTGTCGAACACCTTGCTTTTACTTCAACCCGCCAACCCAAGGAGGACGCGCCAGCGACTTCGCCAAATGATCGACCAGTACCTGAACCCGCAACGGCCGCAGTGCGCTAGGTGGCATCACCAGATGCAGCCCCAGGACCGGGGCCGTCCAGTCCGGCAATGCCACCTCAAGCGTCCTCTCCTGGACCTGCCGCCACACGAGGAACTCCGGCTGCAGCGCCAGCCCCCGCCCGGCCACCAGTGCCGGCATCAGCATATCGGCGTTATCGGTCCAGACCTGGACCTTGGGCTCCACGACCACCTCCCCGAAGCCGACATGGCTGAACCGCCACGTCCGATTCACCGGCCCGCCCGAATAGGCCATCGCCGTATGATGCCGCAGTTCCTCCGGATGCGTTGGACGCCCATGAAGTGCAAAATACCCCGGCGCCCCGACCAGCAAAATCCGCACGGTACACAACCGCCGCGCCAGCAAGGACGAGTCCTCCAGGCTTGCGATCCGGATCGCCAGATCGAACCCCTCGGCCACCACATCCACATGGCGGTCGCTCAGCGCCAGGTCCAGCGTGATGTCCGGGTAGGCCGCCATGAAGTCCGGCAGCGCCGTCCCAAGATACGCAATCCCGAACGACAATGGCGCACTGACCCTGACCCGCCCGCGCGGTTCGGCCGATTGCGCCAACGCCTCATCCTCCGCCGCCTCCGCCTCGCTCAGGATACGCCGGGCGCGCTCCAGCGAAGCCTGCCCGCCATCCGTCAGCGACAGCCGGCGCGACGTGCGGTTCAGCAGCGAGAAACCCAGCCGCCCCTCCAGCCGCGTGATCGCCTTGGATACGGTCGGCTTAGACAATCCCAGCGCGTCGGCCGCCCGAGCGAAGGAGCCCAGGTCGGCGACCTTGGCGAAAATGGCCCAGGCTTCGAAGTCAGGTAAGCGACGCATAAAAAATTGGCACCGGTATGATGCCGATGTTTCTATTTCTTTCCGCCCCGCCTGTCTGCATCTTTCAGCCCAAGAGCGATCCACGCTCCCTAGGAGATACATCATGATCGAACGCAGACCTTTCGCGAAACTGGGCGGCGCCAACCACGGCTGGCTGAACGCCAAGCACCATTTTTCCTTCGCCAGCTACTATGACCCGGCCAAGATGGGCTGGGGCCCGATCCGCGTCTGGAACGACGACACCATCGCCCCGGGCACCGGCTTCCCGCCGCATCCGCATTCGGACATGGAAATCGTCACCTATGTCCGCGAAGGCGCCATCACCCACCAGGACAGCATGGGCAACAAAGGCCGCACCGGGGCCGGCGACGTGCAGGTCATGAGCGCGGGTTCCGGCGTCCGCCACTCGGAATACAACCGGGAAGACGAACCCACGACGCTGTTCCAGATCTGGATCGAGCCGACGTCGCGCGGCGCGGCCCCGTCCTGGGGCGCCAAGCCGTTCCCCAAATCCGAACGGTCCGGCCAGTTCGTCACCCTGGCCAGCGGTTTCCCGGAAGACGCCGACGCGCTGCCGATCCGCACCGACGCCCGAGTCGTCGGCGCCACCCTGAAAGCCGGTGAAACCGCCGAATATCCGCTCGGGAAAACCCGCCACGCCTATCTGGTGTCCGCCGCCGGATCCATCGAGGTCAACGGCGTGCGCCTGGACGCCCGCGACGGCGCGGCGATCACCGACGAGGATGTGTTGCGGGTTACCGCGGTGAACGATGCCGAGATCGTGTTGGTTGACGCCGCCTGACGTATCAGCGCGTGGGACCTATGGTTCCACGCGCCGTTTCGTCCACCGCAACCAGCAGGAGCATCGCGATGAGCGACAAGATTCTGATCCTGTACGGGTCGTATCGTAGCGATCGCCAAGGCATTCGATTGGCCAACTATCTGGTGAACGCCTTCGCCGCGCGCGGCGCCAGTCCGGAGTTGATCGACGCGAAGGCTGTGAACCTGCCCATGCTGGATCGAATGTACAAGGAATACCCAACCGGCCAGGCGCCAGCCGAACTGGAGAGCCTGGCAGGAAAAATCCGCACCGCCGACGCGTTTGTGTTCGTCACCGGCGAGTACAACTGGGGACTTCAACCCGGTCTGAAGAACCTGACCGACCACTTCCTGGAGGAATGGTTCTGGCGCCCGGCGGCGATCGCAAGCTATTCACCGGGGCGGTTCTCTGGCGTTCGGGCCGGTATGGCCTGGCACGGTACTCTGTCGGAGATGGGGATGATCGTTGTCAGCAGCACGATCGCCGTGGGCGCCATCAGCCAGGCATTAAGCGCGGAGTCAGTACCCACGGGCGATGGCGGAGCCGCCCTGGTGCGCGCCTTCCCCCGCTTCGCGGACGACCTGGCCTGGTGGACCGAGGCCGCCCGGGCGCAGACGGCCCGCGTCAAACCGCCGTATTGAGTGTTGTAAGGACGAAGATATGGGTTCGGAGCGGCTGATCGCGCTAACCGACGGTGTGGTGGCAGTGGTCATCACCATCATGGTTCTGGAACTGAAGCCACCGCAAGGCGCCGATCTGGCCAGCTTGGCCGAACTGTGGCCGACGTTCCTGAGTTTTGTCCTGAGCTTCGTCTATGTGGCGATCTACTGGAACAACCATCATCATTTCTTCCAGCTCGTGCCGCATGTGAACGGGACGGTGATGTGGGCCAACCTGAACCTGCTGTTTTGGCTGTCGCTGATCCCGTTCACCACCGCCTGGATGGACCAACACAATTTGTCCGCCATCCCGGTCGCGATCTACGGAGTATCGTTGCTGTGCTGCGCGCTGAGTTGGTACGCGATGCAAACGGCGATCATGCGGATGCAAGGGCCGGCATCGTCCCTGCGCCGGGCGCTGGGCCGGGATTGGAAGGGTAAGCTATCGCCGCTGTTCTATCTGCTGGGGATCGGGCTGGCGTTCGTCGCCCCGTTGGCGTCTCACGCGGTCTATGCTGCTTTGGCGGTGGCGTGGTTGATCCCGGATCGCCGGGTGGAATCGATACTTGCGACGGTGCCGCCGGTTCGGCGCGGCGGCGGTTAGCCCAAGCAACCGCCGAGAGCCGAAATAGTGTCGCCACCCCGACCAACAGTATCTTCTAAACCATTTCGCCGACCCATTCTGGTGGATTCAGCTTTCTGCATATTGCAGCCACTTCCCTGGCTGGACGAGGCGGGCTGAACAGGTACCCCTGCGCTTCACCACAACTCGTCCCGCGTAACATCTGGAGCTGAGCCTCGGTCTCCACCCCCTCCGCAAGCGTCGTCATCCCAAGTGTTTTGCAAAGTTCGGTCACCGCCGCAACGATCGCGTCGTTGTCACGACCGCGACCCAGGCCCTCGGTAAAGGAGCGCTCGATCTTTACCTTGCTGAACGGAAAGCGCCGCAAATAGCTGAGTGATGAATAGCCCGTACCGAAATCATCCATGGAAATGCCTACACCCAGATCGCGAAGCCTATGTAGCAACACAAGAATGCAATCGGTGTCATCGAGCATGACGGTTTCGGTGATCTCAACCTCCAGCCTGCTCGGGTCCAGGCCTGACGTCTCCAATGCGATCACAACGTCCTCGACAAGGGTGGGGCTGCCAAACTGGACCACCGAGACGTTGACCGCGACCTTCAACGGCCCTGGCCAGGTTGCCGCGTCGGAGCAGGCCTGCTGAAGTACCCATTTGCCCAGGGGTATGATGAGCCCGATCTCCTCGGCGAGCGGCACGAACTCGGACGGGGGCACCATGCCCCGTTCCGGATGATGCCAGCGCAACAGCGCCTCGAAGCCGGTGACCATGCCATTCTTGATATTCGTTATCGGCTGGTAATAGAGTTCGAACTCTCCAGCGATAAGCGCTTTCCGCAAGTCGATCTCCAGCATCCGACGGGTCTGCATCAGGGAGTCCATCTGCGCTTCGAAGAAGCGAAAGCGACCGCGTCCATCCGCCTTGGCACTGTAAAGTGCTATATCAGCCCTCTTTAAGAGTTGGTCGGGATCATCGCCATCACCTGGAACGACGACGATGCCAATACTCGTCCCGATCATCACATGCTGGCCGTCAAGTTCGTACGCCAGGCTCAGCGCCCCAATGAGCCGTTCGGACAAAGCGGTCGCATCCTGTGGCAGATCGACGCTTGATTGAATAATGGCGAATTCATCACCGCCTAACCGCGCCACCGTGTCGGTCTCGCGAACTTGCTGGCGCAGGCGCATTGAAACTTCTCGCAGCAGCGCGTCCCCGACCGGATGGCCAAGACTGTCATTCACCTCTTTAAAATGGTCGAGATCGAGATACAGCAGGGCAAATTCTTCGCCGCGCCGGCTGCGTGCGACGGCTTCGCTCAGTCTCTCATGAAACAAAACACGGTTTGGCAGGTCGGTCAGGGCATCGTGATGCGCCATGTGGGTGATTTTCGACTCGACCAGCCGCCGCTGGGTGACGTCCTCCAGCGTTACCAGCCATCCATCGTCCTCTATCGGAACGAAGTTAACCGCCAGAGTACGGCCATCCGCCAGATCCCGCATATGGGTGGCCGGTACGCCAGCAATCTTCAGGCGCTGGATACTTGCGAACATCGAGCCTATATCGGATCGTTGCAAATTCGACGCGTCCAAGGCACGGGACACGACAAGTTCCAGCGTCACCCCGGGCCCTATGCTGGCCGCATCCATGCCGAACATCTCAGCCAGACGAGCATTTGCCACGATCAAGGTGTCGGCCGCATCGAACATGCACAGCGCCTGCGACATATTGCTCAAGGCAGCGCCGAACCGGACGTTCTGCATTCGCAATGCCTGGCCGGCTCGTTCCCGCTCATGAGCCACCGTCAGCTCGGCCCGCGCCTCCGTCAGCATTCGCTGACCATGCAACTGCCGCAACACAAGCGACCCCACGGCCCCAATTCCAAGCTCCAGAATGCAGGCCGACACTGTGAGGTAAATGGACTGCCTGTGCCACTTCTCCAGAATCGCGGAAAGCCTGTTCGCGACAGTCACCACCATTCGATAATGGACCAGGGATCGCGCCGCGATCAGCCGGTCCGTCCCGTCGATTGGGCTTACGAGCCGAAACACGATGCCGTCCGGCCCGACGGTCCCTACAATCCTGAAAGCTCCGCTTTTTCCGAGCGACCGTCCGATCGGAGGATCGACATGGGGGTAACGCACCAGAAGAGTGCCATCCTGACAATGCAGCGAAATGGTACTGTAGCGCCCGAGGGCAACGGCTTGATAGAGCTGCTCAAAGTATTGCAGATTCATCGCACCGATGATCAAACCAAGGAATTCGCCACCTGGGCCGGTGACCTTGCGTACGATGTCAACGTTCCAGTTGCCGTTGGTTCGGTTCCGCAGGGGCTCGCTGATGAACGTGGTTCGATCAGGGTCCGACTTCAGTGAAATAAAGTAGGTTCGGTCAGCGACGCTGATATTGGGCACGGGTTCGGGGCGTGTATGGTTGATCACCATGCCGTTGGCATCGACAACCACGATAGCTTCAAGTTGAGGCAGCGTACGCCCCATATTATGCAGTTCATTATGAACGGCGACGCGCGTCATGGCTTGGCGGAACGCCTCTGGGGTACGTATGCTGTCAGCCCGCAATCGCTCCTGAAGTGCCGTCTGCACAAGCTCCACGGCCTCAAATGCGCGCTCGGCTTGGTCCGCCAGGATCAGCGCAAGGCTCCGCTGTTCATGTTCGGCTTCCGCTAGGGCGTGTTCGCGCAATTTCACGATGAGCACAACGGTTGCTACCGCGACCATTAAACCGATGGCGACCAGCCATCCCGCGAGCAACATCGTCGAACTGGCGCGCGGTTTGACCGGTAACCGCCTGGCAGACGGAATTCTGGATGATATCCCCGGCGTGACCATTATAAGAGAACGCAGCCGCGAAATGAGTTTGACCAGGTAAGGTCGCCCTGGCCGCAACTGAACGACCCGTTGCATCACCGCGCAGGCACAGCGAAGGCCCTTTGGAAGGCCGGTGAACGGTTCGCATGAAGCCCCGCTAAACGAGACCTGTTCGATAGGGCGCGCGTATCGAAAGCCACCGCGGGGTTAGCTTCCAACCGCCGCTTGCCACCGAGCTTCGCCAACCGTGCCGACATGCCATCACCTGATCGTTCAGCAATAGGATATAGGGACGGAATGATTTATGGCCTTGAACTGTTCGGTAATCCAACATCCCGAGAGGTGGAGCGCCACGGTAGCCCTCGGTCTGCTAGCGCTCAAACAACCGACGCGCGACGCTGACGCCGAGGCAGCAGGCGTTCGGGCCGCGGCCTGGTCCCCGGCGTCGCCTGGCACGCCGATAGATCGCTTTGGATTTTGCACGCTGTGACTTACCCGCCACCTTGGACGCTGCGACGGCCCCGTTCGTGATGTCGCCCAGCGGCGTCATGGTGATCGGCGGGTCGCACACTGATGGGAGTAGGATCTGACTGGATCGCAAATGGAGGCCGCCCCAGCTACCGCAAAAGCAAGCCGTCGCCCTATCGTCGGCCACCTGCACATTGGAAGATCGGCCGGAAGCCCGTCATGCGGCCGTCACCGTCCTCATGCGCTGCGCATAGACATTGATAATCAGGGCCAAGAGCAAAATAAGACCACGGATCAATATCTTAAGAAAACTATCGATGTTGATGTGATCGAGCCCGTTGTTTAGCACGCCCAGCACGAACAGGCCGATCACGGTGTTGCCTATGCCCCCTTGGCCACCGAAAAGGCTCGTTCCGCCGACCACGACCGCCGAGATGCTGTCCAGCAAGTAGGTGTCGAACTCATTCTGTTGCGCGCTGCCAAAATACGCCACGCCCAGCATGCCCGCGACCCCAGAGCACACCGCGGAGATCACCATCACCGCGGACAGAATCGCTCGGACATTCACACCGGAGTATTCAGCCGCCTCGCGATTGCCGCCGGTCATGTACACGTAGCGGCCAAATCGTGTGTAGGTGAGAATGATATGACCCGCCAGAAGGAAGACTGCCGCGACGATTACGATCCAGGGCACCGGGCCCAGGGATCGCGATCCCAGGGTTAGGATCAGCGGCGGTACCGAATAGGCAATCTGCCCACGCACAAGAAGCGCGCTAACCCCCGCCCCGATCTGCAACATTGCCAGCGTCATGATGAAACTAGGGATGCCGATAACTGTCAGGCCGAATGCGTTCACCGCGCCTAGCGCGAAACAGGCCGCCAGTGCGATGATGATGGCGGCCCAGCCGGCAAGTGGCAGATTGGCTATCGTTACGCTAGCGTCCTGTGCGGTAAAAAACGCCACCACGATGCCGGTCGCATTGGCGATACTCGCGACTGACAGGTCGATCTCCGCGCACAGGATCACGAAGGTGAGCCCAACGGCGATAATGCCGGTGACCGAAATCTGCGTCAGTATGTTTTCGAGGTTACCGAGCGTGGCGAAGGAATCGCTGGCGGCCCAGAAGAATGCCACCAGCACGATCAGTGTCACGAATGGCGCTATATTTCGCAATCGCCCGCGTAGCCAACCCAGCACGCCCATCCGAATTCGAGAGTCACTCATGCGACATCCAGCAATCTATCCTTGCTGACCGGTTCGTCGGTAAATTCCCGAACTACACGGCCTTTTTTCATCACCAAAATCCGATCGGCCAGCGACAAGACGGTTTCGGGTTCGGTGGATACGACCAAAATCGCGATCCCCTGCTCCCGCAGGCCACGCACGATCTTCACGACGTCGTCCTTGGCCCCGACATCCATGCCGCGCGTGGGCTCATTGAGGATCAGCACGCGGGGAAGATGCGTCAGCCATTTCGCAAGCGCCACCTTCTGCTGATTGCCGCCTGACAGCGTTCCCAACGTGTGCGCCACCCCGGGTGGCCGGATGTGCAGGTTCTTCGCATGGCCCTCGGCGATCCGGCGCTCAACGGCCGGGCGCAGCCACAGCCGGTTGATTCTATTCAGTATCGATATCGTCACGTTTTTGAATACCGGTTCGGTGCCGAACAACATCTTCCGGCGGCTTTCGGGCAGGAACGCCATTCCAGCCCGCCGCGCCCGCGATGTTGATGAAAACCGAGCCACGCGCCCGTCGAGGACAATGCTTCCGCGGTGCGCCCGCATCACGCCAAAGAGCGTACGAGCCAGTTCGAGTTGTCCGGAACCAAGAAACCCATAGATCCCCAACACTTCGCCCGACCGCATGGACATCGACACGTCGCTATAGGCTCCGGTTCGGGAAAGCCCGTCAACCTGCAGCACCACCTTTGCCCCGGGCCGGCTGTGCAATGGAATATCGGCGAGGTAGCTTTCTTCCAGTTCCTGATGTCCAGTGCCGATCATCCGGTCGATGATCCACCGTTTGTCGATGCGCGCACAGGTTTCGGTCGCCACCGCCTGGCCGTTGCGGAACACTGTCACACGGTCGCAGACCGTCAGCACATCATCGAGAAAATGCGAGATAAAAATGATGCTTTTCCCGGCATCCCGCAATCGTCTCAGCAATCCGAACAGACGCTCGATCTCCGGCGGCGCGAGGGCCGAGGTGGGTTCATCAAGGATGATGATACGCGCACCGGAGAACAGCACCCGCGCCACTTCCACCAGTTGTTGCAGTCCCAGCGACAGGTCACCCATGCGCGCATTGGGATCGACATCGATACCAAGGTTGGCCAGATGCGCCGCGGCGCTGCGCCGCATCGTCCGCCAGTCGATCAGACCCAGGCGTTGCACAGGTTGGGCGCCGAGATGGACATTTTCCGCCACGCTCAGGTCCGGCACCACGGATAGTTCCTGATGCACCATACCGATTCCCTTGGAACGGGCATCACGGGGCGAGGCAAAATGGACCGGATGTCCGTCCAACCGCATCTCGCCTTGATAGTCGGCGTGAACACCGGCGATGATTTTCATCAACGTGGATTTCCCGGCGCCATTCTCGCCCACCAGGCCATGGATCTCGCCCGCTGCCAGGGCGAAGTCCACGGCATGAAGCGCGGTCACCCCCCCAAACGACTTGGTGATGCCTGAAAGTTTCAGCGGTTCCGGCTGCGTTGGACCAGACACGGGCGGATCAGATCAGGAAGTGCTCCTCCATCCACATCATGCCCGGCGCGTTGGCTTTGGTAACGACCGGTCCATCGACAATGATGTTTTTGGGGATCCCGCCTTGGCCGGTCTTTTCGCCGGAGACCACTGCCGCAACGCCCGCCACGATGGCGCCGCCATGGATTCGGCAGGACGGGTTGCGAACGGTTGCCAGCATTCGCCCGTCACTGACGGCGGCCAACGCGGGCGGCATCGCATCGCAGCCGCCGATCTTGATCTCGGTGCGATTATGCGACTTCATTACGTTGTGGGCGGCAAGCGCCATGTCGTCGTTATGGAAATAGGCGGCGCTGATCTTTGGGTATTTGGTCAGCAGGGTCTCCCATATCCGAGCGACTTTGGTCACATCCCAATCGGCCGGTTGGGTGTCCAACACCTGGATCTTGGGGTATTTCTTGACCACCGACTCAAAGCCGCGCGCCCTGCCCTGCGCCCCGGTATGACCGAGGGCGCCCTGGGTCATGATCATCGTCCCCTCGCCATCGATCGCGTCAACGAGCGCCTGGGTGACCGAGGCGCCCATAAATTCGTTATCCGGGGCAAGGAAACTGTGAATGTTGATCGTATCGAGCGGCGCAATCAACGTGTCCATGTCGATAACCGGGGTGCCGGCGTCGATCAGTTTGTTGACCGGGGCGGTCAGGGTGCCGATCCCGAAGGCCTGGATCGCTACAAAGTCCCATTTCTGAGAAGCGAGATTGTCTATCGCGGCACGTTGCTTCTGCGCCGCCAGTTCGCCGTCGAACCAGGTAACCTCGACATTGAACAGCTTTCCCCAGTATTCGGCGGCCTGCTTACCCTGGGCGCACCAAGTTGCCTGCAGGCCAGCGTTGGAGAAAGCGGCCTTCAGCGGCTTATCAGACCGGCCGGCGATCTTGCCAACCTCTTGCGCCAATGCCGGATCCAGTCCGAACGCGGCAAGCGAAACGCCGGCTCCCTGCAAGAAGCCCCTGCGGTTGGCCATTATCAGTCCTCCCTGTTTTTGTTGGGACAGACGTTAGGGCTACCGCGTTCGAAAGGACAACAGTCTCGGAAGGGGTTGCCGGACACAGTGACGGGAGCGAACGGAAGCCGGGGGTGGTGTGGGGGTGGGGCACGACGTCGTCCCTGATCCCGCGGGTCGCGTTGGGCCGGCTTTCGAGTGGGGGTGGTCCAGCGTCTCTGCCGACGAAGCCGCCGTGACGTCTTACGGAGCGCAACGGCGGGTAAACATGGTGCCGGCGCACAGAATCGAACTGTGGACCTACTGATTACGAAGACGTTCCGTTAGCGTGACGTAAGGCGCCATTAATCGCCATCCCGCGCCTACAGACACCACGCAAAATCAGCATATTAGCCGATGACGCCACCAAACGACATAAACCGACCCCAATACGTTCGAAGTTGAGTCCGCCGCGAGTCCGCGAGGCCCTGCTAGACTCGGATCAGTTGTCCGACTGAGTCCGCGATGAAGCTGACCAAAAGCAACATTGATGCCCTGACCTGTCCGCCAGATCGGAAGGACCTGCTGGTGTTTGATGACACCCTGCACGGCTTCGGTGTGCGCGTTACCGGCGCCGGGATGAAGGTGTTCCTGTTCCAGTATAGGCATGAGGGAACCGTGCGCCGATTGCGCCTTGGGCGGTATGGCGAATTGACCCCGACAGAAGCCCGGCGACTGGCCGAGATCGCCCGAGGGGAATGCCTGGCTGGCCGCGATCCAGTCGGCGCGAAAGATACCGCCCGCGCCGCCGCCGCCATTGATGCCGCCAGGCAGGCCGAGGAACACCGGGCTGACGCGTTCACCTTCGGGGGGTTGGTCGACTTATGGGCGGCGGAGCGCCTGTCCCATCGGAAACCGGCATACCGCCGCGAAGCGGTGCGTTCGTTGAAGGCGAACCTTACCGGACTGCTGACCGTGCCAGCGACGAAGGTTGACGCCGCGATGCTCCGCCGCGAACTGGCCGAAGTGGTAAAGAAGACGCCACGCATAGCGGGGGGCATGGCGAAGGGACCTCCGCCATCACGAGGGGCACCCGGCCTGACCATCCAGCGCCGGGCACGTTCCTATGCCCACGCAATGTATGCATGGGCCATGCGCAACGGATTGGTGGAGACAAACCCGGTTGCGGCGGTCCATCTCGAAGGCAAATTTGTCTCTCGGGAACGGGTATTGACCGATACCGAGATAGGGGAGGTCTGGCGTGCGGCTGGTCAATTGGATTGGCCGTGGGGGCCGTATTTCCGGTTTCTCCTGCTGGCGCTTCAGCGTGCCGCGGAAACCGCTGGCATCCGATGGTTTGAGATTTCAGAGGATGGGACCCGCTGGGAACTGCCCGGCGCCCGCACAAAAAACGGAAAGCCGCACATTGTCCATCTGCCCGAGAAGGCGCGCGCGATTATCCAGACAGCACCGCGCGTCACGTCCGGAAAGGATCGCACGCCCTCCCCGTTCGTATTCACAACGACGGGGATGGCGCCGATCTCAAGCCCCAGCCACGCTAAGACCCGCTTGGATAATCTGATTCTGGCTGAGCGGATTAGGTTGGCGATCGCGAAGGGTGAACCGCCGAAGCCCCTGGAACCTTGGCGCCTGCA
>DAIEHR010000202.1 GCA_027353465.1 Acetobacteraceae bacterium
CCATCTGGGCGACTTCATCGAGGACAAGGCGGCGGTGATTCCGTTGGATGCCGCCATTCAGGCCAACCTACGCGAGGCGACGACACGCGTGCTGTCCTCGCTCACGCCGCGCGAGGAACGCGTGCTGCGCATGCGTTTCGGTATCGGCATGAACACCGACCATACGCTGGAAGAGGTTGGGCAGCAGTTCAACGTGACCCGCGAACGTATCCGCCAGATCGAAGCGAAGGCGCTGCGTAAGCTGAAGCACCCCAGTCGCAGCCGGAAATTGCGGAGCTTCCTGGACGATTGAGTCGCGGTCCTCGGTAAGCCCGAGCGGTGGTAGAGCCAACCGCCGGGCTTGCGAACCGCCGAACCCATGGTACCGTGGATAGATGACCGATCACCTTCTATCCTCCGTAGACCGCGATCTTCCGATCGTGGATGCCCATCACCACCTGTGGGATCTTGAAGGCGCGTTGCGCTACCCTTGGCTCCAAACCGGCGAGCACGCATGGCTTGGTGACTACTCAAGACTCTGCCGCACCTACCTCCCGGCTGAATACCGCCGCGACACGGCGCTGCACAACGTGGTCGCCACCGTCCATGTGGAGGCGGAATGCGACCGCACCCAACAACTGGCGGAAACCGAGTGGCTGACCCGGATCGCCGACGAAACCGGCATGCCCAACGCAATCGTCGCGCACGCCTGGGTGGACACCCCGGACGCCGAGGACATCATCGCTGCGCAAGCCGCCAATCCGCTGGTGCGCGGCATCCGGACGAAACCGGTCATCGCCTACGATTCCAATGACTCGGTGCGCGGACAGCCCCGCAGCCTCCAGGACCCGGCCTGGCGCAAGGGCCTCGGCCTGCTGACCAAATACGGCCTTTCCTGGGACCTGCGCGTACCATGGTATCACCTGGAGGAAGCCGCCGAAGTTTGCCGCGAGCATCCCGACCTGCGCATCGTCCTGAACCACACCGGCTATCCGCTGGACCGGTCGAAGGAACAGCTCGCTATGTGGAAGCGCGGTATGGAGGCGCTGGCATCCTGTCCAAATGTCTGGTGCAAGATTTCCGGCCTGACGGTGGCTGGGAAACCGTGGACGTTACAGGTCAATGGTGCGGTAATCCGCGAGACCATCGGCATGTTCGGCGTGAACCGCTGCATGTTCGCCTCCAACTATCCGGTGGATAGCGTGAAGGCGAGCTGGGACTGGATCTATACGCAGTTCAAATATGTCACCGCTGGCCTGCCGCACGAGGACCGGCGGAAACTGTTCGCAGACAACGCGCTGGCGTTCTACCGGATCGCATTGCCAAAACCGGCCTGACATTCCCCAGGAACACCGGCTTCAGGCCCCCTTATTTGCGAAAGCCACACCGTCGTTCTATCCCGTGGATCAAACAACAGGAGGAACGGCAATGGACCTGAACCTGCGCGGACGGACGGCGCTGATTACCGGGGCCTCCAAGGGCATCGGCATCGCCAGCGCCGAGAGCCTCGCCGCCGAGGGCGTGAATCTTATCCTGGTTTCCCGCACGCAAGCCGACCTGGACGCCGGCAGGGCGCGCATCGCCGGACGGCACAATGTCAATGTGCGGGTCTATGCTTACGACCTGTCGGACAGCCGCAATGTGGACGCCCTGGCAGCCGCGCATCCCGACATTGATATCCTGGTGAACAACGCCGGAGCCATTCCAGGCGGCGACCTTCAAGCGATCGACGAGCAGCGCTGGCGGGAGGCATGGGACCTGAAAGTCTTCGGCTACATCAACATGTGCCGCCGCTTCTACGCAGCCATGAAAACGCGCGGGCGCGGCGTTATCATCAACGTGCTTGGCATGGCCGGGGAAAAGATGGACAGGGACTATATCGCCGGCTCCACCGGCAATGCAGGTCTGATGGCATTCACCCGAGCGCTAGGTGGATCGGCGGGGGATGACGGTTTGCGTGTGGTGGGCATCAACCCCGGCGCCATCGCCACCGATCGCCTGATTACCCTGATGAAACAACGCGCCAAGGTCAGGTTCGACGACGCAAGCCGCTGGGAGGAGCTGATGCGGCCCCTGCCCATGGGCCGGGCGGGAAAGCCGCGGGAGATCGGCGATATGGTTGCGTTTCTGGCGTCGGACGTGTCGGCTTACACGACAGGGACCATCATCACCATCGACGGGGGCGCCGCCAATCGCGCGCCGATGTTCTGAAGGAAGTCCAGCTGGTATTCTATCGGGAAAATCGCCGCCGTCGGCCGACGCGCATGCGCTGCAATTCGGCCTCCCCCTCGATGAACTGATGCTTCAACGCGCCCAGGACATGCAGTGCCACCAGTCCGTATAACGCGTAGCCCAACCAGACATGCAGCGCGAACAACTGGCCATGCACGCTCTCCTTCGTCACGGGGTCTAAATGTGCCAGCGCACCGATCCGAAACCACGGGATTACCCAAAATATCCGTAACGGATGGGCCGCGGCATCCTTAAACGCGGAGTCATGCAGCCATCCGGAAATCGGCAACGCCAATATCAACCCATACAGGACGATATGCGCTTCATGGGCCGCGGCCCGCTCGACCCGCCCATACGATTCTGGCAGTGGCGGTGCCGGATGCGCCATCCGCCAAAGGATTCGCATCAACACCAGCCCGATCACTGTCAGTCCGATCGATTTGTGCAGGTCGATCGCTGGTCGAATCCAGTTGTCCGGGAACAATTCGGCGGTATAGCCCAGCCCCGCATTGACGACGATAAGGGCGGCAACCAGCCAGTGAAGCACGGCGGCAACGCGGGTGTATTGCCAAACAGGTTCGGCCATATTCTCGATCATCGGCTTGATATTCGTTGTATTGCCCTATTTGCAAGCAGGTGGGCGCACCCGGCCCGCCATGAGGCCGCGACCACCCGCATGACCATCGAACTCGACCGCATCCGCCAGGCTGTCTCGCCGCGCTATGTCCCGCCGCCGACGCCGCCGCGCGCCCTTGCGATCCATGCCGGGGCGGCGTTGCTGTGGGTTGCGCTATTTGTCCGTGCCTTCGGGGCCGCCAGCATCTTCACCTGGTCGGTCGGTCTCGCCTATATCTCGTACGACACCGCGCTCCTGATTTTCGTCTTCGTGCAGACCCTGCCGCTGCTGCGGGGTGCCGAAATGTCCCGATCGCTGCCCCTGCCAACCATCGGCGTGATCGTGGCGGCCCGCAACGAAGCGTCTGTGTTGCCAGCGACGCTCGCCGCATTGTTTGCACAGACCCGGCCGCCCGACGCCGTGGTGATCGCCGATGATGGGTCCGACGACGGCACCGCGGCGCTGCTGACCCGCGAATACGGCCTGCCGGTCCCCAATCTCGGCCAAATGAGTGCCGCATCTGGACGCTATTCAGCCTTGCGCTGGCTCCGCCTGCCGCACGGCGGCAAGGCCCGGGCGTTGAACGCGGCGATGACCAGTATGACGACCGAACTGGTTCTGACCGTCGATTCCGATACGATTTTGGAACAAGACGCGATCGCGGCGATGGGTCGGGCATTCGCATCCGATCCGGCGCTGACGGCGGCCACCGGGGTCCTGCTTCCGGTCTGCGGGCCGACTGTCGGTGGACGGTTCTTCCAGTGGTTCCAGAGTTACGAATATATGCGCAACTTCCTGTCGCGCTATGCTTGGGCGCGACAGGACGGACTTTTGCTGATTTCCGGCGCATTCGCCGCCTATCGCCGCCAGGCGATACTGGACGTGGGCGGTTTCGATCCTGACTGCCTTGTCGAGGACTACGAACTTACGCATCGGCTGCGCGATTACGCCGAGGCGCACGGCTTGATCTGGGGTACCGGCGTCATCGGCGGCGCCCGCGCCCGCACCGACGCGCCCGCGACGATCGCCGCATTCCTCCGGCAGCGGCGGCGCTGGTTCGGCGGCTTCCTGCAGACACAGCTCTGGTATCGCCACATGGTCGGGAACCCCCGATACGGCCGTCTCGGCACCCGCATGCTGCCAGTAAAGGCGTTCGACACCATGCAGCCGCTGTATGGGCTGACCGGCACAGTCCTGCTGCTGGCCTCGCTGGCCGCGGGCCAATCAACCGTGCTGGCGCCTGTCGCCGGAGCGATCGTCGCCAAGATCGTACTCGACCTGCTGTTCTACCTCTGGTCGATTCTGCTCTACCGGAGCTGGATCGGGGAACTGGCGAAAACTAATGTCGCCTTGGCTATCCTGGCGGCGCTGATCGAACCATTTACGTTCCAAATCCTGCGGCACGGCGGGGCTGCGCTCGGTTGGGTGTCGTTCCTGACCGGACAGCGCCAATGGGGATCGCGGGCACGCGCCGGGCTTGACCACCAAGCATCGACGGAAAAGGCTGGCTAAATCGATCCGCAAGACCATGGACCTGCGCCCGCCATGACGGTCTGGCCAGATCGTCGCCCATCGAATCATCGGTTGATTGCCCGATTGGGCACGACCCCGCCGCGACAAAGCGGACCCCTGCTATTCCGGTGGCGGAATCCTTGCCAGCGCAAGCCGCACGTCGCGCCAACTGGCGCAGACACCCCCGACGTCCCGGGTGAAGTAATCATAGAACTCATCCAGCCAACCCAGGAACCTGGCGAGGTCCTCCCCGCTGCGCACATACGGCGTATTGCCGGGTTCCAGCGAAGGGCTGTGATAGGTCAGCACAAAGACCTTATGGCCATTCGCAACCATATGGCCAACCAGGCGCTTGGCCTCATTGATGGTGATGCCCTCCGGGGTCAGCTTGATCCGTTCCAGCAAGCCCAACCGGGACATGACCGAGGGAAGTCCGATCGCCTCACTGTATCGGCCAAAAACACGAGCCGTCAGCACATGCGGCAATCGCGCGGCCCGCCCAACGATGGCCGCCGTGACAGGCAATTCCAGTATCTTCCGCTCAGCATCGATCCAGTAAGGATTTGCCCCCATCGCGCGGAAGTCGGGACCACCCTGGGCGGCGAAATTCCAGCAAGGGACCACGCTGCTGTCGGCATCATAACCAAAATGGCTCAATACCCCACCGGTGTTAGGGCCCACCCCGTATCGGCCGGCCCGGAATATGCGCGGCGCCTGACCGAATGCCTTGGCCAATTCTTCCGTTAGAACCTGAATCTTTGCGAACTCCAGGGCCGGCGGAAGGTTGCCCTGATAGCTGTTGTGCGTTGAAACATATTCGACAAACGGCGGGGTCACCCATGGATGCAGTTGCGCGCCGATTTCGCAGGCTCCGCTCTGCAGCAATTCCTTCAGCGGTGCCCGACCCTCATCCTGCGACGCTACCGGATGATCAACCATATAGGTCGGAACGACACCGTATCGTTCAAATATCCGATGTGCCAGGTGCTGGGACCGCATCGACGTCACATCCGTCGCCGCTCTGGAAAACGGCCGTGTCCAATCGAAATCCTCCTCGGCATCAATTGTGGTGATCAACATCGGATGCTTGAGTCCCAGCTCGATGGCTGGTTCATGAAATTTGGCATCCAGAATCGACACCCGGCTCGGCTTGGTATCTGGATGCTCGTCCAACTCGAAAGCCGGGGCGGCGTTTGCCTGAGTCGCATTGGTCTTTCGAGCAACCTCGCGCTGCTCGAACAGCCGCACCGTGTTGCGACGCATATCGAGCACGGGGGCCGGCATCGCGGCGATCGCCAGATGCAACAAATTCCGACTGCTTGGGGCTTCCCTGAACGCACGGCCCAGAAGATGCCGAGCGGTGGGAAGATCGCGTTCGAACAAAGCCTTGCGGCCGAAATCGACGATGATTTCGTTCCGCTTTTGCTTAATCATGGTCTCTGGCAGAGACAGGCGCTCTCCGATGTCGTCAACGTTGAACAGCGACGCCCGCATGAATCGCTCGGAATTGGATGAAATGCCAATGCCGCGGGTATAGTGCACAAGAACATGCGGACATGTAACGATCTTCCAAGCGGAGGCTGCGACGCGGATCCATAGGTTGTAGTCCTCGACACTGATCAATTCGCGCGCTTCGTTGAACCCCCCTAGCGCATCGAACACCGAACGGCGCAGTAGAACCGACGAGTTGATGATCCAGTTGCGGTCCCACATGTGATCGAAGGTCAGCCTGGCAGGGACTGCATCCTCGCGATGATCGGGAAGACAGTGAATCATCCCCGCATCGGCCTCGGCAGCTTGCTCAAGCTGGACCTTCAGTTTCTCTGGAAACCACCAGTCATCTGCATCCAGCAGTGCAAGCCAGTCACCCTTTGCCAGACTGGCGCCAAGGTTGCGGGCGCTTGCGGGTCCGCCATTTTCCTTCTCGATCAACCGGACGGGAGGCGGCATGCGGCGCACGACCTCGCGCGTGTCGTCCTTTGACCCATCGTCAACAACCAGGATTTCCAGGGGCTTGTGCGTCTGGGCCAGCGCACTTTCTACCGCCCGGGTTACATAAGCGGCGGCATTGTAGGCCGGAATGATGACACTGACCGTGCCGCCTCCGTTATCGGACATAGGAAGGAGCTGCCTGTATGGTTCGATACATTGAAGTGATGGTATCGGTCACAGCCGCTTCAGCGAAGTGCCGTTCAACATGCGCTCGTCCTGCCTTGGCAAAGGTCCTGCGTATCGCTGGGTCGAGCAAATAGGTTAATCCAGCGGCAAGCTCTCCGTCCGTGCTAAAATTCCGATATACTCCCCCGGCCCCGACAATGGCACGGAAATCCGGGGTATCGTTACACAACACAGGAAGTCCGGTGGCCAGAGCCTCCAGCAGTACGATGCCAAACATCTCATGCAGCGAGGGGAGTACGAACGCGTCCGCGGCGCGGTACAGATCTGGCATTTTGTCGCGTGGCAGGTTGGGCAGAAACCGAACGCGATCGCCCAACAAAGCGGTTCCCTCGGCGATCAGTTCGTCGGTATCCGCTTCGCGGCCGCCGGCAATGACCAGCATCGCGTCCGACGGAACACTGGTGAAAGCCCGGATTAAGCTATCGATGCGCTTATGGAACCGCCTGATGGCCGCACAGCACAGGATAATCGTGCGGTCGGGTGGAAGTCCGAAACGTTCGCGCGCCGCTACCTGGTCGCCGGGCTGGAACCGCTGTGTATCGATGAAATTAGGAATTGCGAATACCGTCTGCGCTGGCGGCTTTAGGCACTTCCAGTCGTCAGCCGCCGATTGCGTCAGAAGCTGAAGAAACGAAAACCGCCGCATGATTGACGCATTCTCTCCAGTCCCGTTTGCATAGACTACTTTCGGCCGCGACAGACCAGCTCGATTTGCCCGATCCAACCAGATCGCGATCATCGGGTCTTGAACATGGGCAATATCGAAGTCCCGGCGGATGCGTCGCCACAGCGCGAATGCGAAGCTCGTCTGCTCCACGTCGTACGCAGAGCCCATGCCGTATCGCCAGCCGCCTAGATGACGCAGTCTGTTCGCCAGGACAATGGCTGTCCGGCCTGTGCGGCGAAGAGTCGGCAAGGCGACCACACCCGCCATCGGCGCGCCGCCAAACAATGTGACGTCTGCGCCAGAACGCTGAAGCGCCCCCGCGAGATCGGCCGCCCATGACTCGATGCCACGCTGGATGTGCCCAAGGCCCGAACATGCGACTGCGATCCGGGGCGCCGTGGTCAACGCGCCGGCCGCTTAAACGGGTTCTTGCGATCGATCATCGCCAGCCAGAAATTAGAATGACGACCCAGCGCCATGCGAAGGACCCATGGAGCCTTGTGGTGCGGCCGATACGGACCGCCGACGCCACGGACGCCATCCCACAAACCGGCCAACACCGCGTCGATCGCCCCGGGGATGCTCGGCATCCGTTGGATCTGAGCCAAGCGCTGACGCAGAAACCAGAGAGTGGCTTTCCGTAGCAGCACGGGCGGCGGCAGCTTTCGCCAAAGCAGCAGGTAATTCCGAGTGATGAAGTAATGCAAATAGGGCGGTACGCCGTCCGGGTTTTCAATCGGTTGCTTGAACTTGTGGCCAACCACAGCCCCAGGCACCGCAACGGCACGAAAGCCCGCGGCGTGGGCGCGCAAACAATAATCAACATCTTCGACATAGGCGAAAAAATCAGGGTCGAGCATGCCGATGGCCGCGATGAGCCGGCGCCGGATCAATAAAGCAGTACCCAAAAGGACCACTTGGTCAGGATGGTCGCGTTGCCAAGCGGCCGCGGTCGAGGCATCGATCGTTTGGGACGCCTGACGCCCGTCCGAATCGAAACGCCCCAAGCGGAATTCCATCGCCGACGCGTCACCCGGATCACAAAAGACCGGGCTGACCAAGCCGATCTGTTCATCTGCCTCGGCAGCGGAAACGAGTTGAGCTAGGACGTCCGGCTTCGTCGTCGCATCGCTGTTCAACAGCCATACATAGTCGGCGCCAGACGCTATCGCCCGGCCAATTCCAATGTTGACACCGCCTGTGTAACCAAGGTTCGTTGGGTTGGTGATTAGATCTATCCCCGCAATACCGCGAAGACGGGCAGCCGATCCGTCGGTTGAACCGTTATCCACTACGATCGTCGTGTAGTTGGAATAGTCCGTCGCACGCAGCGCATCCAGACACGCGACCGTCGCCGCGGCATCGTTCCAGTTCAGGATAACGATCGCGACACGGGGTTGTCGGGTGGAGGCGCTCTCAGCGTCCATTCTTATCCACCGTTTACTGACTAGTCGCGCCCCTCAAACTCCGCCAGCATCTGCGCAAAATACGCGGCTGTCCTGCCCAGACCGGCGTCCAGCTCGACCGTTGGTTGCCATCCCAGCACATTCCTGGCCAGTTCGATGTTGGGACAACGCTGCAGCGGGTCATCCTGCGGCAGGGGGCGATGTACTATGCGCGACGACGATCCGGTTATGCGGATTACCCGTTCGGCCAATTCGCGAACCGGAATTTCGTGCGGATTGCCGATGTTAATGGGGCCAGTGATGTCGGGGCCGGTGGCCATCAAGCGGATAAAGCCCTCGATCAGGTCATCCACGAAGCAGAATGCTCGTGTCTGGCTGCCGTCGCCGTATAAGGTGATGTCCTCGTTTCGTAGCGCCTGGACGATGAAGTTGGACACCACCCGGCCATCGTTCGGATGCATCCGTGGTCCATAGGTGTTGAAGATACGCACCACTTTGATCTGGGTATGGTGCTGTCGGTGATAGTCGAAGAACAGCGTTTCGGCGCAACGTTTGCCTTCGTCGTAGCAGGCCCGGGGACCCAGAGGGTTGACGTTGCCGCGATACTCCTCGGTCTGTGGGTGGACAGTCGGGTCGCCATAGACCTCGCTAGTGGAGGCCTGCAAAATCTTGGCGCCAATGCGCTTGGCTAAGCCCAGCATATTGATCGCGCCGATGACACTGGTCTTGGTAGTCTGCACCGGATCGAATTGATAATGTACCGGAGATGCTGGACAGGCCAGATTGTATATCTGATCCACTTCGACATACAGAGGGAAAGTCACGTCGTGGCGCATAGCCTCGAAGTGCGAATTGCCCAGCAGATGCGCGATGTTTTCCTTGCGACCCGTGAAATAGTTGTCAACGCACAGGACATCGTTGCCCTCCGCCAGCAGACGCTCACATAGGTGGGAACCCAGAAAGCCAGCCCCGCCGGTAACGAGGATACGCGTGCGTGTCAGGGCCATACAGGACTGCCTCCAAAATAGAAGTTTTTTAGATGCGTTGATTTCAAATGCCAACTGAATTGTAGGTTTAACCGACCGCGGCGACATCTGCCGATAATCGCGAGTGTATCCCGTTTTGGATTCAGGTATTAGCCCCGCGGCACAAAGCGGGTTCCTGAGTTCGATGAGACGCTCTTCCAATTGCGCAACGGAGCCGGAATTCCCGGAATGGAGCGTCCACCCATGAATCAGGCCGAGACGGCCGAACCGTCGATATCCCAGCGTGCCGCGAGGGGCGCCGGTTGGATCATCGCCTGGCGCCTCGCCACACGGAATATTGGCCTGCTAAGTACACTGGTCCTGGTGCGCCTTCTGCAGCCTTCGGATTTCGGCCTGGTGGCACTGGCTACCGGATTCATCAGTTCGGTCGATGCCCTTTCGGCAATCGGGGTGCAGGATGCACTGGTGCGAACGCCGAAATTGAGCCGGGCCCTTTACGACACGGGGTTTGGCCTCAGCGTATTGCGCGGACTCCTTACGGCGTCGCTGATCGCCACTATTGCCTGGCCTGTTGCCCATTTCTTCAACGACCCCCGATTAACAGTCGTTATGCTGGCGCTGTCCGCCGGCACTTTAATCAGCGCGTTCGAGAATATCGGCATTGTCGATTTCCGCCGCGAGCTCGCATTCCGCAAGGAATTCGACATGCAGCTATGGTCAAGGGTGATCGGGACGATCGCCACCATCACCGTCGCCGCGATCTGGCGCACCTATTGGGCGCTGGTGGCCGGCATCCTGGTCTATCGGGTGGTGCGGTTGGCACAAAGCTATCTGATGTCCGCCTACAGACCGCAATTCAGTGTTAGCGCATGGCGGCAAATTATCGGGTTCTCACTTTGGACCTGGGCCCAAACGATGCTCTATCAGGCCCGCGACCGCACCGACGGGATCGTTATCGGTCGCTTGCTCGGCACCGGCCAGGTCGGCGAGTTTTCTGTAGGAATGGAACTCGGCTCACTGCCGACTACCGAACTGGTCGAGCCATTGGGGCGCGCCCTGTTTTCCAGCTTTGCCTCCCTCCATAACTCGGCCGCCGATTTAGGAGGCCTGTTTTTGGGGGCCGTTGGGCTAGGATTGATGGTCATCTTGCCGGCCGGTGTCGGTATCTCCATGGTGGCCGATCCGATGGTCCGCCTGTCCCTCGGGGAACATTGGCTTGCCGCGGTACCGGTTGTGGAGATCATGGCAATCGGGGGAATCGCCGGGATTTTCACCCAAACCTGCTCTAATCTCCTGAACGCGGTGGGTCGGCCGCATGTCAATTTTTATGTCGGCGCGATATCGACGGTGGCAAAGCTGGGGGCGTTGCTGCTGTTGATTCCTTTCTTTGGGCTCGCCGGTGCGGCGGGAGCTGTGTTGCTTTCCTGCTACGGCGACTTGGTCATGCTGCTTTGGATGACCCTGCCACGAATTCAGGTTTCAATTTGGCAACTGGCGGAAATCTCGGTCAGGCCGATGATCGCAACGGTCGTCATGGTCATTGTGTTGCGCCTGTTAGGCATGGCCTGGACACAAAGCGTGGGCACCAGTGTCGGGGATTACGCCTGGGATGCAGCGGTTCGCTCCGCGAGCGGGGCTGGTTGTTATTCCCTCGTGTTACTGGCTGCGTGGCTAGCCAGCGGCCGACCCGATGGGGCGGAGCAGCATGTACTGCGGGTGCTAAGCAGCCTGTGGAAGGGCCGACGTCGCTGGGTGTAGCTACGTCCCCTCCTCTGAGAGAGAATTCTCGCTAGAACCGGAAAGAGAGCGCGGCGGAACCGAACTGGTGCAGGCCGCCGGACTGTCCATTAAATTCCTGGGTCTGGGCGACATAGGCGAAGGTCAGGCGCATGCCATATGCCATGACCGCGAAGCCGCCCTGCATTTCCGCGACATCCCAGACTGTGGAAACATGCGGGCCGCCGCGAAATGGGTTTGACTGCAATAGCATGTCGTAGCCGACAGCTTGGCCGTCAACGCCGGCGAACACGTACCAGGCGAAGGGGCGGGTCGGGGTGAAGACGTCGCCGCCGCTAAGACCGGGGCGAATCCGGGGCACGCCGAAGTCAGACGTCAGGCCCTGGCCGAAACGGAAGGTGACGCCGGTTTGGATGTAATCCCTCAGATCGCCCAGGCCGATGGTGAGCGACGGCAGTGCGTCGGTTTCAATCCCCCCAACCGTCCCGGTGGCTATACGCCATGTCCGCTCGTGCAGCAGCTCCACCGCGGGCGTGTTGTCGATCTGGCTGCCCCAGCCGTTGGTGTGGGCTTGGCCGATGATATTGTGGAAGCCGTTCTGTACCCCTTCCGCGCCGGCAGCCGGGCCGACGACTCCAAGGCTGAGAGACAATACGCTTCTGGTGTCCTCGCCATCGCTCATCAGCGAGAGGT
This sequence comes from Acetobacteraceae bacterium, assembly GCA_027353465.1. GTDB lineage: Bacteria > Pseudomonadota > Alphaproteobacteria > Acetobacterales > Acetobacteraceae > Rhodopila. The sequence continues at coordinate 12,007 of DAIEHR010000202.1, forward strand.
TGCCCAGCAATACGCCGGCGTAGGGCCGATCAAATGGGCTGGGCACCGAGGCCTGTGTGCCCATTGGCGTGTAGATTTGCTGCGACAAGCTAAACCCAACGCGTTGCTGGCCGCCGTCCCATAGCGCCCGACCGAGGTTGGAGAGAACATCCGGCACCTCGCCGGTTGGCGATACCCAGCCCAGGTTCAAGCCGTTCACATATTGCCGGTCGGTAGGTTTGCCGGCGGAGATGGAAGCGTTTTCGCCCTGGATCGTCCAAATGCTGGAAGGATCTGCGATCGGCTGTGCTTGCGCCGCGATGGATTGGATCGCAAGGGCGACGGCAAGAGTGGCTACTGAGCGGACATTCATAAATCTGCGGCTTTGGGCAAGAGAGACGCTGGGAAACCAAGACATGATGGAGAATGTCATCCTTCGTCAACACTTGAGATAGAATCGATGAACAGGTAAAGGTTGGCGGCAGCGGGATGGGTGGCCGAGCGGTTTAAGGCAGCGGTCTTGAAAACCGCCGTGCGTGTAAGCGCACCGTGAGTTCGAATCTCACCCCATCCGCCATCCAGCGAGTTAATGTGTTGTATTAACGGGTGTTATTTTTGACGCGGTGGGGTCCCCTATCAATCCCTCGTCCAATTTTGGCGCAGATGGTGTACGCGGCTAAGGGCTCAACAATTTCGCTTGAGTTCCGGTTGTTGAGTCGCCGCGCCTAGACGGGGTCATTCCCGGTCATCCATATGGATAATCCCGAGAGCAAAACGCCCTGGCATGATCGACACCAGGGGCTCTGCCGCGAACGAGCGTTACCCGGCCGCCACAAGCTGGGCAATCGCGGTGCCGACGTCGGCGGTCCCCGCCTGCCCGCCCATATCCCGGGTCTTGGGGCCGCTTTCGCGCAGCAGCGTCTCGATCGAGTTAACGATCGCCTTGCCGGCGTCCGCCTCGCCCAGATGCTCCAGCATCAGTGCCGCCGACCAGATCTGTCCGATCGGGTTGCAGATGAATTTGCCCGCGATATCAGGCGCGGAGCCATGCACAGGCTCGAACATCGAGGGGAACTTGCGCTCCGGATTGATGTTCGCGCTGGCGGCGATGCCGATCGAGCCCGCGACTGCTGGCCCCAGGTCGGACAGGATGTCGCCGAACAAGTTGGAGCCGACGACCACGTCGAACCAATCGGGGTGCTGCACGAAATGCGCGCACAGGATGTCGATGTGGTACTGATCGGTGCGGATGTCAGGATACTGCCCCGCCATCGCGGCGAAGCGCTCGTCCCAGTACGGCATGGTATGAATGATGCCGTTCGATTTGGTTGCCGAGGTCACATGCTTTTTGGGGCGGGTCATCCCCAGCTCGAACGCATACTTCAAAATGCGGTCCACGCCCTGGCGGGTAAATACGCTTTGCTGCGAAACGAATTCCCGGTCCGTGCCGGGGAACATCCGGCCTCCGACCGACGAGTATTCGCCCTCGGTGTTTTCGCGCACCACGTAAAAGTCGATATCCGCCTCGGTTCGGCCGGCCAGCGGGGTTTTCACGCCGGGCAGCAATTTGCACGGCCGCACGTTGGCATACTGGTCGAAGCCCCGGCGGATGGGGATCAGCAGGCCCCACAACGACACATGGTCGGGAACGCCCGGCCAGCCTACGGCACCCAGCAGGATCGAGTCGGACTTCGCCAACTGGTCCAGCCCATCCTCCGGCATCATCATCCCGGTGTCTTTGTAGGTTTCGCAGGACCAGTCGTAATGGGTCAGGTTCAGGTCGAACCCGAAACGGCGCGCGGCGGCGTCCAGGACTTTCAGGGATTCGGGCACGGTTTCCTTGCCGATCCCGTCACCGGGAAGAACCGCGATGTTGTGCGTGCGCGTCATGGGCTTGTTTCCCGGGGCAATGTTCCAGGCAGGGATAACGCCGCCGGCGCCGAACGCCAAGCCCATGGCGCGCGGGCGCACCACGGTTTATCCTCGGCCAAGCCTGAACGAGAACCGCCATGCACATCGCGACTTCCCCCGCCTTCAAGGACAACGCCCATGCGGCGCTGGCGAATGCCGGCCTGCAGAAAGCCCTCGCGCGCAGCGGCCCGAGCTTCATTGCCCGGCGGGCGGCGGCGGTCGCCGGGCTGCCGGAGTTCGAAACGCTGCGCGATACCGCGCGGGACATCAAGAACCACGCGCTGGCGAACCTGGATTTCTACCTGGAGGCCTATGAGGCCAAGGTCCTGGAATCCGGCGGCAAGGTGCATTGGTGCGCCGACGCCGCGGAAGCCCGGCAGGCCGTCCTGGCGATTTGTCGGGCGGCGGGCGCCAAGACGGTCACCAAGGGCAAGTCGATGATTGGCGAGGAAATCGCTATCAACGACCATCTGGAACAGCACGGCATCACCCCGGTCGAGACCGATCTGGGCGAATACATCATCCAGCTGAGACATGAATTGCCGAGCCACATCATCGCGCCGGCGTTTCACCTGAACCTGGAAGATTGGGAGGATACGTTCCGCAAGGCGCATACCGACCTGCCCGCCGACCGCCAGTTCACCGAACGGCGCGATGTACTGATCGAGGCCAGAACCAAATTGCGGTCGAAGTTCCTGGCCGCAGATGTGGGGATTACCGGCGCCAACTTCCTGATCGCCGAGACCGGCAGCAGCGTGATCGTCACCAACGAGGGCAACGGCGATCTGACCCAGACCCTGCCGCGCGTCCACATCGTGCTGGCCAGTATCGAAAAATGCGTGCCGACGCTGGAGGATGCAACGTCATTGCTGCGGGTGCTGGCCCGTTCGGCGACGGGGCAGGATTTCTCGGTTTATACCACGTTCTCCACGGGCGTCCGCCGCTCGGGGGACCTGGACGGGCCGGAGGAATACCATGTCGTGCTGATCGACAACGGGCGGTCGGCGATGCTGGGAACGGATTTCCAGGAGATGCTGCGGTGTATCCGCTGCGCGGCGTGCATGAACCATTGTCCGGTCTATGGCGCGGTCGGCGGGCATGCGTATGGGTGGGTGTATCCTGGCCCGATGGGTTCGGTGCTAACCCCGGGGCTGATCGGGGTGGATAAGGCGGGACACCTGCCGAACGCATCCACGTTCTGCGGCAAATGCGAGAGCGTCTGCCCGGTGAAAATTCCGTTGCCCAAGCTGATGCGGCACTGGCGCGAACGGGAGTTCGAGCGGCATCTAAGTCCGGGCGGACAGCGGACGAATCTAGCGATTTGGGCGTTTTTTGCGCGCCGGCCGGGTCTGTATCGGTTGGCGACGCGGGCGGCGGCATTTGGGATGGGGCTGTTGGGCCGCAAGAAGGGCCGGTTCGCTAAAATGCCGATGGCCGGCGGCTGGACGGGCGGGCGAGATCTGCCGGTGCCCGAGGGCGATACGTTCTTCCAACGCTACGCGAAGGCTCAACGCGCGGGCATCGGCGCATGAGCAAGGAGTCGATCCTGACCGCCATCCGGCGGGGGCTGAAACGGGGACCATTACCCGGGGATCAGGCCGCCATGCTGCGGGGGCGTCTGGCCCAGCATCCTCGCCAGCTGATTCCGGCCAGGTCCAGGTTGGCGCATGCCGAACAGGTGGCGTTGTTCGTACGGAATGTGGAGAAGGAGTTCGGGTCGGTGGCCCGTGTCGCCGAATTGGCGTCGGTGCCGGGTGCGGTGGCGGACTACCTGGGGGCACAGAATTTGCCAAGCCGAGCGGTCATGGCGCCGCATCCAGAGTTGCGGGCGATTCCGTGGGCAGAACGGCCGCTGCTGGAAATTCGCGAAGGTCGGGCGGAGGGCTCGGACGCGGTCAGCATCCAGCACGGCTTCGCGGGGATCGCGGAGACGGGGACGCTGATGCTGCCATCGTCGCCGGAGCGGCCGGTGACCTTGAACCTGCTGGCGGACACCGAAATCGTGGTGCTGCGTGCGTCGGCGATTACCGGGGCTTACGAAGAAGGCTGGGACCGGGTGCGGACGGAGATCGGGGCGATGCCGCGGAATGTGATGTTTATCACCGGCCCGTCGCGATCCGCCGATATCGAGCAGACGCTGGAACTGGGCGCCCATGGGCCGCGGCGGCTGCATGTGGTGCTGGTGGACGATATGCAGTGATGGACTGGCCGCGATGGCCGCGTTTGGGCCATCGCGGTGGGGACAGGGCGGTGTTCAGGCGTCGGTGCTGGCGGGCGGGGCTTCATCGGCCGACGCTCTGCCCCCGTGGGCGGCCGACCATTTGACCGGATTTTCCAGGAACCGGCGGACTTCCGAAAGCGCGGCCTCGGAGAAATAAGGACGGTCCTTACACGCCTCCAGCACGTCCCACCATGTGCAGAGGCTATGCAGGGTGATGTCCATTCCGGCGAGGGTTTCGAACGCGCCTGGAAAGACGCCATAGAAGAAGACGACGAACGCGTGGTTCACGATGGCCCCGGCATCGCGGAGGGAGTTCGCGAACCGGATTTTCGATCCGCCGTCGGTAGTCAGATCTTCGACCAGCAGGGTGCGCTTGCCAACAGGGACATCGCCCTCGATCAGTGCGTTCACGCCGAAGCCTTTCGGCTTTTTGCGAACGTAGGACATGGGCGCGGCCATGCGGTCGGCGATCCAGGCGGCAAACGGGATACCGGCGGTTTCGCCCCCCGCGACAGTCTCGATCGTCTCGTACCCGACATGGCGGTTGATCTTTTCCACCGCCAGATCGCAGATTTTAGCGCGCGCGTGCGGGAAGTAGATGATCCGGCGGCAGTCGATATAGACTGGCGACTTCCAGCCGGCGGTGAAGGTGTAAGGTTCCTCCGGCCGGAAATTGACCGCCTTGATTTCCAGCAGGATGCGCGCGGTCGTCAGCGCGGCGTCGCGGTCCCACTCGGTATCGGACGATGAGGAATGAGCGGGTTTGGCCATCGGGCGCCGTCCTTTGTCGTAATGCACTGCCGCACTGATAGCGGATCACGGATGTGGGTAACAGCCCTTTCACCCGCTGCAATGGGTCGAATGCGGCCGCAATATCGGCGGTCCGCGTTATGGCATGGGTCTGCGACCTCCTGCTTCCATCGTGGTGATGGAGGCTGGTTCCACCGTTTCGTCGCGATTGTGGGCGCGGCGGGAGCGCGAGGAGGATGTGGAGCATAGTGACGATCCGCCCGGGCCGGGAGTTCCATGGGCGGGTCCTATGGCCGGGGGTGGGTTTCCGTTGTTAATCTTTCGCAGATGCCTGGATAGCTGTGCCATTTACGCCAGGCGAATGGCCGCCATGAAGTGTCCCGCTTTGCCGCCCAAGGTCTGACAGGCTAGCCAAACGCCACGGCTTCCGGCAGGTTAGGGAATGGAAATGTCACAAGCGAAGCAATGTATATATCGTTCGATCTGCTAAGTAACGCCCTGGTGTCCGGGTTGCTTTTGGGTGGCTTTTACGCGGCCGTCACGATCGGGATATCGATCTCGTTCGGGATGCTTGACATCGTCAACATCGCGCATCCCGCATTTATAATTTTGGGATCCTATACCGCGTACATCGCCAACAGCGTCTTCGGGTTCGACCCGATCCTTAGTAGCATTGTCCTTATGCCTGCGTTCTACCTGTTGGGCGTAGCGATATACTATATTTACGACATATCCTTCGAGCGACGAGGGGATACCTCGATCCGCGGTCTCGCGTTCTTTTTCGGCCTATTGTTCATTACGGAAGTTACGTTGGTGCTGGTGTTCGGAGTCGATTATCGGCTGGTGGACGCGCCCTATATCGGCCCCAGCATCCACCTTGGCGTCGTTGATCTGCCGTTGCGACTGCTGATTCCGTTCATGGTGTCGATGGCGCTGGTCGGTGGACTGCAACTCTACATCTCCCGCACCTTCATCGGCCGAGCGATCCAGGCGGTGGCGCAGGATCCGTCGGCGCTGCGCTTGATGGCCGCCGACCCCAGCCGGATAAAGCAGATCGCCTTTGGACTGTCGATTGCCACTGCCTCGGTCGCCGGGGCGATCCTGATCATCATCCAACCCGTGGAACCGTCGATCGCGCGGGATTATATCGGCCGAATCTTTGCAATCTGCGTGATGGGCGGGCTCGGCAGTTTCGGTGGCACGGTGCTCGCCGCAATCATCCTCGGGATCATGGAAAGTCTGACCTCCACTTTCTATGGTCCGTCGTGGTCCCCGGCCGTGGCATTCGGATTTCTCTTGCTAACGCTCGCGGTTCGGCCCGCTGGCTTGTTTGGGCGCCGCTGATGAATGGAAATATCCGCTTTGGAATATTGTCGCTGATTGTTGCCGCTGCCACGTTCGCCGTAGCGCTGTTGATTGGCAACGCCTATGTGTTTTTTGCCGGCTACGTCGTGTTGCAATACATCGTATTGGCGACGGCATGGAATATCTTAGGTGGATTCACCGGCTATGTGAATTTCGGCACCGCCGCATTCTTCGCGCTGGGTGCTTACTCAACCGTGTTGTTGCACAAAACCGTTCCAATGCTGCCGTTGCCTGTCATGATGGCGGTCGGCGGCCTGATTTCCGGCCTTGTCGGCTTGGGCATGGGGTATCTGACGCTACGATTGAAGGGCACGTTCTTTTCCATCGCCACGCTCGCTATGGCTGTCGTCGCGCAGACGCTGATTACCAACTGGAACTTCGTCGGCGGGTCGCGGGGCGCCTATATTATCAGACCATCGGTCTCCCCCATTTTCACGGGGGATTACATCCAATACCTGTTCGTTGTGATGTTGCTGCTGTCGGTCATCTCCGTCTTGATCGCGCGGTCAATTCAGCACTCCAAACTGGGATATGGCTTTGCCGCCATTCGCGACGATGAAGTCGCGGCGGAGGCCACCGGAGTGCCCACGCTGAAGTTGAAGCTAATCGCAACGGCTTTGTCGGGGGCGCTGATGGGCATGGCCGGTGCGCCATTGCCGTATTACGTAACGTACCTCGATCCGGCGTCGGGCTTTAGCCTCAGCTATGCGGTCAACACGATCGCGATGCCCCTGATTGGGGGAACTGCCACATGGCTTGGTCCGGTGATCGGCGCTGTTTTGTTGGCCACGCTGCAACAGGTTGCAACGGTAACGATTTCTTCGGCGCTTTCATTGCTGTTGGTCGGCGTCCTGCTGGTCGTTTTTGTTATCGCCGCGCCGAAAGGGATTGTTGGCTGGTTCAGCCCGCGAATTCAACCAAACCGACCGAGCCCCGCGGAATGATCTGCGATCGGCATTTCGAGCGGCACAACCAGAGCCTGGGCGCCAGCAGCGGGCAGCCCCAGAGCGATATCTTCGCTCTGGGCAACGTTTGGCGGCTTCACGCAGCTCCAGCTGCGCCAGAGACATTGTGGTGGAAGTCCAGGCCGGCGACGGTTCTTGCGACGGCCCCACACCTTACGGCGTAGTCACCGAAACACTCACCATCGAAGCGTTCCGCCGAATAGGCCGCGAACAGCGGCGAAAGAATCGAAACGACTTCGTCTCCATCCACGTCACCGCGATATAGCTTGTTCAGCCGGGCGCCGTCGCGAGAGCCGCCGAGATAAAGATTATAGATGCCGGGCATCCGGCCGACCAAGCCGATCTCCGAAAGGTAAGGCCGCGCGCAGCCGTTCGGGCAGCCGGTCATGCGGATGGTGATATCGTCCTCCCGCAGGCCGAAGCGGTCCAATTCGTCCTCCAGGCGGGAGACGAGATCGGGCAAGTAGCGCTCGCTTTCGGCCAAGGCCAATCCGCAGGTTGGCAATGCGACGCAGGCCATGGCGTTACGGCGCAAACCGCCGGCAGGCAGATCCAGCCCGTATTCCCGCAACAGAGCGTCAACCCTTGCGCGCGAAGCGGCCGGAATATCGGCCAGGATCAGGTTCTGATTCGGCGTCATGATAAAACGGCCGATGTTCAGTTCGGCGATCTGATGCAACCCCGCCATCATGCGCCCGCGGACGCGGCCGTTTTCCACGAACAGGGTGAAATGCCCGGAGCCATCGGCCTCCATCACCCAGCCTAGACGGTCGCCCGTGGAGGTAAACGAAAAGGCCCGAGCAGGTTCCAGCTTCACGGCCAGCCGTTCGTTCACCAGCGCGGCGAAGCGGTCGATACCCATGCCGTCGATGGTGTATTTCAGTCGGGCGTGTTTACGGTTGGATCGATCACCGTAGTCGCGCTGAACCGTCACAACCTGTTCCGCGACATGGACCGCATGTTCCGCCAGGCAAAATCCGATCACGTCTCCGGCTCGGGGATAGGTTTCCGGTTCGCCGTGCGTCATTCCCATGCCGCCGCCCACGACCACGTTATATCCGACGATCCGATCCTGTTCGACAATCGCGATCAGCCCGAGGTCGTGAGCAAACACATCGACATCGTTATGCGGCGGCAGCGCCACGGCGATCTTGAACTTGCGCGGCAGATAGGTCCGACCGAGGATTGGCTCGTCCTCGACGACTCCGCCGGCTACTTTTTCTTCGCCCAGCCAGATCTCGTGCCATGCACGGGTGCGCGGTAGCAGATGGATGGACAGGTCACGGGCCAAGCCACTGACCGTGGCGTGCAGGTCTGGCCGCCACGGATCGGCGGTGGCAATGACGTTACGGTTAACGTCGCCACATGCCGCAATAGTGTCCATCAGGTCTTCGTGGAGACCCTGCATCAAAGGCTTGAGGTTGCCCTTCAGGATGCCGTGGAACTGGACCGTTTCCCGGGTGGTCAGGCGGATCGTCCCATTGGCACGCTCGACCGCCAGCTTTTCCACTTTCAGCCATTGCTTGGGCGACAGGATGCCAGCGGGCACGCGCATCCGGACCATGAAGCTGAAGGCTTTTTCCATGCGCTGCTTGCCGCGTTCGCCACGCAGGTCGCGGTCATCCTGCTGGTAGAAGCCGTGGAATTTCGTCAATTGGGTATCGTCATCCGCCAGCGCGCCCGTTTCAGCGTGGGTCAGGCCGTCGGCGATAGTACCGCGAAGGAGGTTGCTGGCGAGTTTGATGCGTTCGTTCGCGGAGAGGGGGCGTTCGGTGTCCATGTCCCGGTGTCCTTCGGGTTACAATACGGGGGGGAGACTTCTCAATACACGTCGAGCAAATAACGACCATCGCGCCGTATCGCGTCGAGTTCGGCCTTTGCACTGGCCTGATCCTGGTTGCCCTGGTCGGCCAGGACGCGCAATACGGTAGCATGCACGTCCTTTGCCATCGCGCTGGCATCGCCGCAGATATAAAGCCCAGCGCCATCCCGCAGCCAGGCATAGAGGTCCGCTCGCCTTTCCCACAGCAGATCCTGGACGTAGCGCTTTTCAGGCTGGTCGCGGGAAAACGCGACGTCGAGCCGGGAGAGAAGGCTGCTCTTGAGCCAATCCTGCAATTCCAGCTGATACAGGAAATCGTGAGTGTAGTGCCGGTGTCCGAATACCAACCAATTCCGCCCGCGGGCTCCGACGGCCTCGCGCTCCTGCAGGAATGCTCGGAATGGCGCCAAGCCGGTACCGGGGCCGACCATGATGATCGGGCGGCCGTTGTCCACAGGAAGACGGAAGTGCGGGTTGGACCGGTGGAAGACCTTTAGCTTATCGCCCTCGCGGTGGCGGGCAACGATGTCGAGCGACGCTACACCCCGGCGTTCTCGACCATGCGAGGTGTATCGCAAACCCGCTACCAGCAAGTGAGCTTCCTCGCCCACAGCCTTGCGGCTGGAAGCGATCGAGTAATAGCGCGGTGCCAAGGGGCGGAGCAGTGCGGTCAGTTGCTCCGCCGACAGCCGGCCCGGGGCGAGTTCCAAAAGATCGATGATCTGGCGCCCCGCGGCCCAGTCGGCTGGCAGTGGCTGGATACCGGTGTCGCGGGCGAAGTTCTCAATCTGCTGGCCGGTCAGGGTGGCGATGTCGAGCCGGTGGGTCAGGGCGGTGAGAAGCGTGTCGTCACCGGATAGGCCGGCGGCTTGCAGCACGGCCTCTACCTGTGCCGGGTCGTTGGAGGCGACGACGCCCAGGGAATCCCCTGGTTCGTAGGCAATCGCGGAACCTTCCAGCGAAATCGCGATGTGATGTGTGTCAGAGGTGGACCGGCTGCCTGTCAAACGCAGATGTTCGGTTATTTCGGCCTCGAACGGGTGTGCGCGGCTGGCCGATTCGGTGTTGGGGCGCGCGAAATCGACGTGGATCACGGACGCCGAGGCGTCCTTGACGCCGATTTCCGCATTCAGTCGATCCAGCGTCGAGTCGATCCAGCCGGTCGCCGGGGTTGCGAAATCCAGGTCGCAATCGATGCGGTCGGCGATGCGGATGCCCCCGAGAGTTGCGAGGCGTTCGTCGATCGCGCGTCCGATCTGGCAGAACTGGGCGTAAGCGCGATCGCCCAGCGCGAGAACCGCGAACCGGGTCTTTTCGAACCGAGGAGCATCGTCCGCCATTAGCGCCTCATAGAAGTCGATAGCGCGTTGCGGCGGGTCGCCCTCGCCCCAGGTGGACGCCACGATCAGCAGGTTTTCGGTGGCGGCCGCTTGCGCCGGGGTGAAGTCGGCCATGTCGATGACCTTGGGCGCGAAGCCCAGCTTCGCGGCGGCCTTGCGTAGCTGTGCGGCCAGCGCTTCGGCGTTGCCCGATTCGGTGCCGAACAGGATGGTCAACGGGGCACGCTTCGCCGGCGGTGCGGCGGGAACGACGGCTTCAGGATCATTTGCGGCCTGAATTCCGGCGAGATAGCCGGACAGCCAGGCTCTTTGCTCTGGTGTCGTGACCGAGATGACGCGGTTCAGTGCGGCGATATGCTCGTCGGCGAATGGCGCGGTAGCGGGCAACATGGGTGGCATTTCGTTTCCTTCAGCCATTTGCCCGGACTGGCGCGGTCCGGGGCTCGACGGTCATGGGTTCGATCTGCTGCCAGTCCGCCAGTAGCGGGCGCAGCGCGATGGTTGGGCCGACCAGAACCAGCGTCGGGGTGCCGGGCGGGATATTGGCGACGGCCGAGGCGGCTTCAGCGAGGGTGCAAATACGGACGTCCTGGTTGGAACAGGTGGCGTTGCCGATCAGGGCCATCGGTTCCGCTGGCGCGCGTCCAGCCTGAATCAGGCGCTCGGCAATCTGGGCGATGCGCCGACGCGCCATGTAGAATACCAGGACCTCGGAACCGCGGGACAGGGCGGCCCAATCTACATCGGCCAGTTCGCCGCTGGAGTCGTGGCCGGTCGCAAAGGCCACGCTGCGTGCCAGCCGGCGGTGGGTCAGCGGAATGCCAGCAGCAGCGGTGCCGCCAATGCCGGCGCTGATTCCCGGGACGATGCGGAACGGAATGCCCGCAGCCGCGAGGGCCAGTGCCTCCTCGCCTCCGCGCCCGAACACCAGCGGATCTCCGCCTTTCAGGCGGACCACGCGAAGGCCCTGCCGCGCAAGCTGTATCAGTCGGTCGTTGATGCGCAGTTGCTGGGTGCGGATGCCGCCGGCGCGCTTGCCTGCCATCTCTAGCCGAGCGGCCGGAGCCATCGAGAGGATTGCGTCGGAGATCAGGGCGTCGTGGAGGATAATTTCGGCCTGACCGAGGGCATAAGCGGCGTGCAGCGTCAGCAAGCCGGGGTCGCCGGGACCGGCGCCCACCAGCCAGACGGAGCCGGGGTCGAAAGCTGGACCGACAAGACGGGGAAAATCCATCGCGTATATTGCCTCGGGACGCCCAAAAGGGGCGCCACACCTTCTGTAGGAGGATATTTTTCGCCGAATAGCAATATGGCGCGGCATATTTAGGGAAATTTTTGTCGTTTCACCCGAAATCGGGTTGGGACTTCCATTTCTTCGGTTGGCGGGGTAAAATCAACCTTATGTTGCCACCGCGCGGCCACGCCACCATGGTGGGCCCAGAAACCGACCCGGACTCAGAAAATGATGGACGAAGATTTCCGTAAGGCCGCGCTCGACTACCACCGGCTTCCACGGCCTGGAAAACTCGCGATCGAGCCAACCAAGCGCATGGCCACGCAGCGTGACCTGGCATTAGCCTATTCGCCCGGCGTGGCGGCGGCTTGCGAGGCTATCAAGGCCGATCCGAACGCCGCCTATGACTATACGACACGGGGCAACCTGGTTGGTGTGATCTCTAACGGCACCGCCGTCCTGGGATTGGGCAATATCGGCGCGCTAGCCGGTAAGCCGGTGATGGAGGGCAAGGCCGTTCTGTTCAAGAAGTTCGCCGGCATCGACGTGTTCGACATCGAGGTGGACGCCACCGATCCGGCGCGCTTCTGCGATGTGGTTGCGGCCTTGGAACCCACCTTTGGCGCGATCAACCTGGAAGACATCAAAGCGCCAGAGTGCTTTGCGATCGAGGCCGAGCTGCGTGCGCGAATGAAGATCCCGGTCTTCCATGACGATCAACATGGCACCGCGATCACTGTGGCCGCTGCCGTGCGTAACGGTCTGCTGTTGCAGGGCAAGGAACTGACCGACGTCAAACTGGTCACGTCCGGCGCGGGCGCGGCGGCCCTGGCGTGCGTCGATTTGCTGGTATCGATGGGCCTGAAGCCTGAGAACGTAACACTGACTGACATCAAGGGCGTGGTCGCCAAGGGCCGCCCGGATATGCTGCCGAACATGGCCAGGTATGCCCGCGATACCAACGCGGCGACATTGCACGATGCGCTACCGGGCGCTGATATTTTCATGGGTTTGTCCGCGCCGGGGGTTCTGAAGGCGGAATGGCTGCCGCTGCTGGCCGATAGGCCGCTCATCCTGGCGCTGGCGAATCCCGACCCCGAAATCGATCCCGCCCTGGTCTCCGCCGCGCGGCCCGACGCGATCATTGCAACGGGTCGCAGCGACTATGCCAACCAGGTCAACAATGTGCTGTGTTTCCCCTTCATCTTCCGCGGGGCGCTGGATGTTTGGGCATCCACGATCAATGAGGCGATGAAGATCGCCGCCGTCGAGGCGATCGCGAAGCTCGCCCGGGTTGAGGCCAGCGAAGTCGTGGCCGCCGCTTATGGCGGGTCTGCCCCGGTCTTCGGGCCTGATTACATCATTCCAAAGCCATTCGATCCGCGTTTGATCCTGGAGATCGCGCCGGCTGTCGCCCGGGCGGCGATCGAGAGCGGGGTCGCTCGGCGGCCGATCACCGATTTCGTGGCCTACCAACATGACCTGGAGCGGTTCGTCTTCCGTTCGGGCTATTTGATGCGTCCGGTGTTTGAGGCAGCGATGCGCGATCCGAAACGGGTGGTGTTCGCGGAAGGTGAAGACGAACGCGTGCTGCGGGCCGCGCAAACGCTGATAGATGACGCGATCGCCAGGCCGATTCTGTTGGGACGGCGGGATGTGATCGCGGCGAAAGTCAAAGAGATGGGGCTTCGGCTCAACCTAGGCCATTCCGTTCAGATACTGGATCCGGCGGCCGATCGGGATGTGTTCGACCGGTTGATTCCAGAGTATCAGCGTCTGGCCGGCCGACACGGCACACCCCCAGATCCCGCGGCTCGGCGATTGGCGACGCGGCCGTCGGTGGCGGCAGCGATGCTGCTGCATGACGGGCAGGCTGATGCGGCGATTTGCGGCGGAACGGGCGCCTGGTGGCGACAAATTCAGTATGTCCTGCCAATCATTCCGCGCCGGTCGGACGTCAACCGGGTCTACGCACTCTCCTGCCTGATCATCCCCTCCGGCGTGCTGTTCATCTGTGACACGTTCATGGTGGTTGATCCCACGGCCGAACAGATCACCGAGATGACCTTGCTGGCAGCGGAAGAAGTGCGCGGTTTCGGGCTGACTCCGAAGGCGGCGCTGGTGTCACACTCCAGCTTCGGCGCCAGCGACAGCCAGTCGGCGCGCAAGATGCGCCAGGCGCTAGCGATGATTCGGGCCAGGGCGCCCGGGTTGGAGATTGACGGTGAGATGCACGCCGACGCGGCGCTGGTGCAGGCGATCCGCGACAAGGCGGTGCCCGACAGCCGCCTGACCGGAACGGCAAATCTGCTGATCATGCCGACCTTGGATGCGGCAAATATTTCCTTCAACGTGCTGAAGGCGGCGGCGGACGGATTGCCCGTGGGACCGATCCTGCTGGGAATGTCCAAGCCAATCCACGTGGTGGTGCCCAGCGTGACCGCACGGGGCATCGTCAACCTGAGCGCCTTGGCGGTAGTCGAAGCGCAGGAACAAGCTGGCGTGGTCGGATAAAGCCGCGGGGCATGGCAGGAAATAGTCGGAATTTGGCCGTGTTTCGCTTCAATCCATCGCCCATTATCGGTCATTGCGGGGCAATGACAGGTAGGGCCGTGAAGCAGCGCAAGCGCGCCACCTGACCATGATTTGGTTTCTGTTTGGCGTCATCATACTGTTTGTTTTGATCGGGGGAGCGTCGGCATTTGAGCGGTCTTCAGTCACCTCGATCAAAACTCTGCTTGCATGGGTCGTTGCACTTGGCGGCCTAAGTCTGGCGCTGCTGCTGGTCTTGTCTGGTAAGGGCGGTATCGCGCTTGGGGCGCTTACCCTATTCGGGCCATTGCTGTATCAGAAGTGGCGATCCATGCGGGTCCAGCGACCTGACGGGCCAAAGGTCAAACGCGGTTCGGACACGATGACCCGGCAGGAGGCATTTGAGATTCTGGGCCTCCCGCTCACCGCCTCGGAGATCGATATCCGGGAAGCTTATCACCGGTTAATGCGGGGGGTTCATCCCGATGCCGGTGGGTCTGACTGGCTGGCTTCCAGGATCAATCAGGCTCGCGATACTCTGTTGAGGTGAACTTCTAGTCCCTTTATCGAAATGGCGATCCGGAAACCGGTCAACGAGTCTCAGTTCGATTCCCGCGTCTGGACGGCGGGAGTGAGGGCGATACCGGAGCCTGTTTCGATAGGTTCCGGACCGCTTAGTCTCCCCGATCTCCAGCAATCGATCCACTGCGATTCCGTCAACCTAATGTCCAGAAGTGCTCCCCGAGAAGTCCGGTTCCCCCAAACCCGATGCAGCGAGTTGCCTGGATAATGCCGCTTTCAGCTGTTCCAACCCCTTTGGCGTGGAGGCCTCACATCGGGCGACCAGCACCGCCTGGGTATTAGAAGCACGCAGCAGCCACCAGCCATCGTCGGTCTGCACCCGGACCCCGTCCGTCGAGGATACTTTCGCGCCCTCTGCTGACAGCCGGGCGGCAACTTCCGCTATGACCGCGAATTTACGCTTGTCATCACAGTCGAACCGCACTTCTGGGGTGTTGATGACATGCGGCATTGCCTCGCGCACGGCCGACAACTTGTCCTCCATCCGCGCGAGGATACCCAGGACACGTATTGCGGCGTAAAGCGCGTCATCGAAGCCGTACCACCGATCTGCGAAAAATATGTGGCCCGACATTTCGCCAGCCAACGGGCTGCCGGTTTCCGCCATTTTAGACTTAATCAGCGAGTGGCCAGTCTTCCACATGAGCGGGTCGCCTCCCGCCTTGGCGATCTCATCAAACAGGACCTGACTGGCCTTAACATCGGCGATGATCGTCGCACCTGGGTGATTCTTGAGCACGTCGCGGGCCAATACCACCATGATCTGGTCGCCGAACAGGATTTCGCCCTTGTCGTCCACCAGTCCAATCCGATCCGCATCGCCGTCGAACGCAATACCGACATCGGCTTTGCGTTTGCGCACCTCAGCGATTAACTCAACCAGGTTGGCGGGGACGGTTGGGTCCGGATGGTGGGCCGGGAAACGCCCGTCGATCTCGCCGTTTAGGACAACATGCTCACCGGGCAATGCAGCCACCAACTTCCGCAGCACGTCGCCTGCTGCCCCATTGCCATTGTCCCAAACCACCTTCAGCAGACGGTCGCCCCCGTCCCAGTCCGAAAGCAGGCGCGCGATATAGTCGTTGGCAATGGCCACGGTCTGTTCACTGCCCACGGCATCCGCCACGACGTCGCCAGCAGCGGATAGCGTGCCAATATCAAGGATCTGCTTTCCGAAAAATGGCTTACGCCCGAGCATCATCTTGAAGCCATTATAATCCGGCGGATTGTGTGATCCGGTCACCATTACCGCGCCATCAGTCTTCAACGTGGTCGCTGTGTAATACAACATGGGGGTTGGACCGCAGCCAATCCGCATGACTTCCATGCCGCTGGCCCGCAGGCCATCGACCAACGCCCGCTCCAGCTCCGGACTGGTCAAGCGGCCATCATAGCCGACCGCGACCCGCGTGCCGCCGGCACGGGCAACAACCGAACCGAACACCCGACCGATCGCAAACGCGTCGGCAACATGTAGAGTCTGACCGACGATGCCGCGAATGTCATACTCACGCAGGACGGTCGGGTCGAATTTATGGGAGAACGTCATGGCTCGGTTTGATCTCGCTTAGATGTATTTCTTCAGAAATTCACGCACGGCACCCGACAGCTCAGGCCGCTTGAGCGCGAACGCGATCTGCGCTTCCAGAAACCCAATCTTATCGCCGCAATCGAAGCGACGCCCATCGTAACGTAAGCCATGGAATGGTTGTTCGCCTATCAGACGGGCCATTGCATCAGTCAACTGTACTTCGTTGCCGGCCCCGCGTTCCATTAGGGCTAGATATTTTATGACCTCTGGCATCAAAATATAGCGGCCGATGATCGACAAGTTAGATGGCGCATCTTTGGGGTCGGGCTTTTCGACCAAGCCGATGACTTCGACCAGTCGGCCATCATCTTTACCGATCTTTAGAATTCCATAGCGGTTGGTCTGCTCAGGCGGTACCTCGGTCACCGCCACTATGTTGCCACCAGTCTGGTAATAGGCATCGGCAAGCTGCGCGAGGCACGGCTTGTCGGCTAACACAAGATCGTCAGGCAGGAGGATCGCGAATGGGTCGTCACCGATGAACGCGCGGGCGCACCAGATCGCGTGGCCCAGACCAAGCGGCACTTGCTGGCGAACGGTGGTTATCGAACCGGGTTCGCTTTGGGCACCACTGAGCGATGCCAGCGCATCCTGCTTGTCACGTTCACGCAGCGTGGCTTCCAACTCGTACGCGACGTCGAAATGTTCCACCAGAGCGGTCTTACCACGTCCAGTGACCATGCAGAACTGCTCGATCCCGGCGGCCCGCGCTTCCTCTACCGCATATTGGATCAATGGCTTATCGACAACAGGCAGCATTTCCTTGGCTGTCGCCTTGGTGGCTGGCAGAAAACGTGTGCCCAGGCCGGCCACAGGAAGAACGGCTTTGCGCAGTTTCTTGATCACACATTATCTCCGATAGAGAATTAGCTTTAATCAGCATGGCCAGGGGGCAAGAATATGGCAGGATACGAAAATCCGCCGCCCGTGCAAATTCGAGCAATGGGTTTCCAGCTGTCCTGCTCGAATCTTGTTCGACTTGCCAGACCCCCGCGGGTAATCGCAGACCTCAAGCTTCTCATCGTTCCATCTGAACCCTCCGGGCAATAAAAATTATCCAACCATTCTTCAAGATTTTGACACAAATCTAACGCGGCCGGCCGCCTGCATCGGAGCCGTGAGCATATATAGAAAACGGCTGCGGCGAGAGCGCAGGTCATTCGCTCAGGAGAGGTCGATGCATTTTCAACCTCTCAGTGAAACTTCATGTCCCCCAACCAACACCCCCGACTTCACCGAGACCCATAAGTCCGGAAGCGCTCCCGCGCCGCCGCCATTTCCTCCAAGGTCAGCAGACGGGGTGTGCCCGCCGCCAACGCCATCAAATACTGCCGGCACAACGTCTCCAGCAGCTCCGCCTGGGATAGAGCGGCCCGGGCCGACGTCGCACAAACGATCATCCCATGGTTCCCCAGCAGGCATGCCGTCCGTCCCCGGATCGCCGCGGCAGCGACAAGTGCCAGATCGGGAGTCCCGAACGTAGCGTACGGCGCGCAGCGGACATCCGAGCCTCCGAATCGCACGACCATGTAATGAAAGGCCGGCAGCCCGGACCCGAGGCAGGCCAAGGCCGTGCAAGCATCCGCATGGGTGTGAACAACGAACGCCGCGTCGGGACATTCGCGGTAAACCGCGGCGTGCAACGCCCATTCGCTGGACGGGGTGCCGCCGTCGGGTGCTGTGGCCCCATCCATCGAAACGTCCACCAGCGCGAAGTCGGCCGCCGGATCGCCGCCGGACGGGGTGATCACCATCCCGTCCGGCAGGCGGCCGCTGACGTTGCCCGAACTGCCGACAATCAGCCTCCGTTCGGACAGAGACCGGTACAGCCAGCCAACGTCCTCCCGCATCAGATCAGGAACACGCCCTTGCCGTCCGACTGCTTGTCGAACAGCTTATAAGCCTCATCCGCCTGCTCCAGCGTCCAGTGGTGGGTGAATAGTCTGTCCACATCAACGTTGCGGTCCACGCAGAAATCCGCGCATTCCGCTTGGATGATGTTGGAGAACGTCCAGGACGCCACCAACGTCATCTGCCGCCGCAGCAGATTTGGGCTGACGTCGATATGCACGTCGCCGCCCTCACCCACGAAGCACATCGTGCCCCAAACCTTGGTGGACTGGATCGCCTGTAGCCGAGCGCCGGCGTTAGACGAGGTATCCAGTGTCAGATCGGCGTATTTACCGTGCGTCAGCTCTTTGATCGCGCCGACCGGATCGTTCGACCCGGGATTGACCACCTCGTCCGCGCCGAATTCCTTCGCCCGCTCCAGCCGCTGCGCATTCACATCCAGCGCGATGACCTTGGCACCCATCGCCTTGGCGAACTGCGTCGCCGCCAGCCCAACCGGCCCTTGGCCGAAGATCGCGATGGTATCGCGGCCCGAGATGTTCATCCGCCGCAGCGCCCCGTATGCCGTGCCCGACCCGCAGGCGATCGCCGCACCGGCTGAGAATGACAATTCCTCACGCAGCGTCACCAATGTGTTCGCCGGCACCGCCATGAACTTCGCATGCCCGCCATGGGCGTTGTTGCCGTACACTTTCACCGGCACTTCCTGGCAAAGCTGCTGCCAGCCGGATTTACAATGCCCGCACTGGGTGCAGCCCTGGTAGTGATGCACCATAACCCGCTGTCCGATATGCGCCTCGGCCGGCAGCACGCCTGGTCCTATCGCCACCACCACGCCGCACGGTTCATGGCCACCGATTGTTGGGTTCGGATTCGCCGGCAGCCCGGTGCCAGCCCGGGCCTCGCCACGCGGCCGACGGTATTGATGCAGGTCGGACCCGCACATCCCAGAAGCTTTCATCTCCAGCACAACCTCGCCGGGGCCCGGGGTAGGGTCCGCGAACGTCATCAGTTCCAGCTCGCGCTCACCGGTAAATACGACACCTTGCATCGGTTTCCTCCGCCTTAATTGGACCTGGAGACCACTTTAGCCCCATTCGCGTCCAGGGGAACCTGTGGGCTGATCCCGCATTATCCGCCGCAGGTTGAAACAAAGCCCGTCGATCTCCATCAACCGCACTTCGATAGAGGGGGAACGATTGCGAAGGGGTGCCCTGGCCGAGCGGTTCGCCTGACAAAGCCTGCCGCCCCAGAGGCCGTTACCCCACAGCGACCGCGACGACCAAAAGCGCCTCTATACGGTCGATCAACTGTGCTTCCGTCACCGGTTTGCGCATCAAGGTGAAGGCGCCATTCAGCGACCCTCCAACCGCCAACTGCGCGCCGTGACCGGCGTAGCCAGTCAACAAAATCGCCGGAAGGTCTGGACGCTGGTCCCGCGCCTTCCGGATCAGTGCCAAACCATCCATCCCGGGCATCGACAGGTCGGTGACGAGCACATCGATCGCGGTGCCAGACGCGATGATCTCCAGCGCCCGGGGCCCATCGTCGGCGACCTGCACCAGGTAGCCCGCGTCGCCCAGCGACATCGCCAAGGTTTCGCGGACCATCGCCTCATCGTCCACCACCAGCACGCACTTCGCTGCGTTCGGCGCTGCCACCCCCACGGGCCACGCCCGCCCAAGGGACATCGTCCGCGTGGTCGCCGGCAACCACAGATGGACCGACGTACCGCGCCCGGATGTGCTTTCTATCCACAGCGCGCCGCCGCTCTGTTCGGCAAACCCCTTGGCCATCGACAGCCCCAGACCGGTCCCCTGGCCCGCTGGCTTGGTGGAGAAAAACGGTTCCTGCGCTCGGGCAAGGGTAGCTTCGTCCATCCCGGTTCCGGTGTCGCTTACGGTAATCCTGACATACCGGCCCGGCTGCAAATCCACCGTTGGTCCCGACCCTGATTCCAAAACCTCGGACGTTGCGGTGAAGGTCAACGTGCCCCCCCCTTGCATCGCATCCCGGGCGTTGGTGGCCAGGTTGACCAGCACGGTTTCAAGTTGGCCCTTGTCGGCCAGCAACGGCGGCAGATCGTCAGCCAGTTGCAGTCCGACCGCCACCGGGCTGCCCAGTGTATGACTAAGAACGTCGCGCAGGCCGGACAGCAAATCGGCGGTTTCCACCGGTTCCGCCCGCAACTCTCCCCGCCGGGCAAACGCGAGCAAACGCCGCGTGATAGAGGTTCCGCGTTCGGTCGCGTCCAGGATCATTTGTCCGAACCGGCCCACGCTCTCGGGGTCTGCCGCCCGCTTGACGATCAGACTGGCGCCGCCCTGAACCGCCTGCAAAATGTTGTTGAAATCATGCGCGATCCCGCCCGCCAACTGGCCCAGCACCTGCATCCTTTCCGCGTGTGCGGCACGCGCCCGCGCAGCCGCCAATGCCGCCTCGTTCTCCTTTATGGCGGTAATGTCCGTGTAGGTCCTGACAACACCGCCATCCGAAAGCCATTGGGTTCGGACCTCCAGCACGGTTCCGTTCGGGCGGGTCCGTTCATAGGTGTAATCGGACCCAGGCGCTTTGGCGTCGGGTATCATACCGATGGTGGCTTCCTTGAGATTGGTACCGTCGCCGAATTCCCGATGCGCGAATTGCCAGTCCACGATCTGCCGGAACGTTGTCTTTGTGCGCACCAGACTGTCCGGAAGACCCAGCAGCTCAATCACCCGCTTGTTCATGACTTGCACGTAACCGTCGGAATCGACCATTGCGATTCCCTGCGACATGGCTTCCAGGGTAGCGGCAAGCACCTGACGCGATGCCACCAGGGAATGGCGCTGCCTGGCCATGATCAATCCGGCGATGATACTACCAATGGTCAGCACGACGCCGATCACGAGGTAGAGCCGTTCGTTCCGCCTGTAAGGCGCGAAAACTTGTTCAGCCTCAAGACCCACGGCAACCATCAACGGATACCGTTCGATCCGGCGCGAACTGTAAATCCGATTAACACCGTCGATTTGACTCACGCCCCAATGGTTACCGCCAGCCGTGCCCTGCAGGATTTGGGTTCTCGTCTCTGGCGGCAGCACGCCATTCAGCAAATCCGGCCGCGCCGGAACCCGGATCAAAACAACCCCGGAGGTCGTCGCCAGGACGATCACGCCGTTGCCGATCGAGATCGACTCGTAAAATCGCGAAAGATACGAAGGATCGAGAGAAACCACCATGATCCCGCCAAAGCCGCCATCCGGCGCCACCAGTTTCCTGACGAACTCGATCTCCCAGATATGGGAGAGCCGGCCTATCACCGGCCGGCTGATAACCAGCTTGTCGCTGGTGTTGTCCCGTTGCGCCTGAAAATGCGGCCGGTCAGCGAGATTGATGTCGCCGACGAGAGGCCCTGGATTGGTCCACAGGACGTGCCCGTTGCGATCCGTCAGCGATATCTTGACGGGCAGGCCGCTGAGGAAGCCCCGCTCGTTGGCCCACGACCCGGCGATGAAACCCTTTGGATCGTGCTGATACGCGTCCCGCAGAAACAACAAGGTCTGGTCGATAGACTCGACCGTGCGGGTGATATTCTCGTCGAACGCGCGCGCCAGATTCGCGGTATCGGCGGCGGCTTGCTGCTCCGCGGCCCGATATTCGCGCCACAGATTGAGTCCAATGCCTGCCCAAAGCAGCCCAATCGCTAAAACGATCAGCGACAGGTGCCAAAGATAGGCTCGGGCGACCTGACGGATCCTGTTTGTCAAAACCTTCCCCGGCCAATGGTGGCTACCTGATTGTGGCCATACCAGCACCGCCGTAGCAATCACTATGACTGGGTCCGCCTAGTCCCGAAAACGTGATCCGACGAGTTTGCCGGCCTGGTGGTAGGCGGCCAGCGTTGGATGTGGAACGATGCGTCATCCACCAACCCGTGGATCAGTGCACGGCGGACAATGCCGCCGTTCCTCCGAAGGAACCATGAATGACATCGCGTAGAAACTTCCTAACCAAAACCGCCGCCGCCGCGGGCCTGATGTTCTGCGGTTGCGGCCTGTCTGGGCCGGCCCATCCCGCGCGGGCCGCCGCGCGCCTGCCCGTTACGGTTGCCGGCAGGCGGATCAAAACCATCGATGTCCACTCCCATTGCCTGTTCCACGAAGCCAACGCGCTGATGGGCGAAGAGGGCGCCAAAGCGCTGGTTCCGCCGATCAACAACGCAACCGAGACTTTTTTGGTCATCGAGCAGCGCCTGAAGGCCATGGACGGCCAAGCGGTCGATATGGAAGTCCTGTCGGTCAATCCGTTCTGGTATGAGCAGGATCGCGACGTCGGTGCGAAGATCGTCAGCATCCAGAACGAAAAATTGGCCGAACTCGTTGCCTCCAGGCCGGACCGGTTTGCCGCTTTCGCCTCGCTGACAATGCAGGACCCGCAGCTTGCCGCTCAGCAGCTTGAAACCGCGATGAAGAAACAAGGCCTGAAGGGGGCCGCCATCGGCGATCAGGTCGCCGGCGATGAATTCTCCAACCCTAAATTCGATGTCGTCTGGAAGAAGGCCGAGGAGCTGGGTGCCACGCTGTTCATCCATCCCCAGGGCGTGCCGGAGCTGAACAAGCGATGGAAAGGCAACGGCTGGTTGGCCAACACTATCGCCAATCCGCTAGCCACCACCATCGCGCTGCAGCACCTGATCTTCGACGGTTCGTTCGACAAGTTCCCGGGCCTGAAAGTGCTTGCGGCCCACGGCGGCGGCTACCTGGCGTCCTACGCGCCTCGCGACGACCACGCCTGCACCGTTGCGCCGAATTTCTGCGACCCCAACATCAAGCTGAAGAAGAAGCCAACCGAGTACCTGAACCAGATCTACTTCGACTCGCTGATCTTCACGCCCGAGGCGTTGCGCCACTTGGTCGCGCAGGTGGGCGCCAGCCAGGTCATGCTGGGCAGCGACTACCCTTACGTTTGGGAGTTTCACCCCGCCGACCACATCCTGGGCACCAATACTCTCAGCGACAAGCAAAAGGCCGCCATTCTTGGCGACAATGCCGCAAGGGTCCTAGGGATCAAGGCGTAACGAAACCGTTCAACGCGTCATGGTTCGGCACAATCCGAACCATGACGCGGCGCGCGGTCGGCTCACTGCGCCCATCGTGGCCCCGCACGGTTCCGAATGCGGTTGCCAGCCCCGCACCACCAGGACAATCTGAACCATCGCGTCGGGAAAAATCCCCTGCGAAACAACGATCAGGAGGCAAAGCATGGCACGTATCCCAATCCTGCATGAAGACGACCCCGCTACCCCGGCCGACGCCAGGGCGTACCTACAGGAAGCGGGACAGTCGCGCGGGCGCCTTATCAACATCTATCGCGCGATGGCCAATCGGCCGGAAACCGGCCGTGCATTTTCCGCCCTCGCGAATACGGTGTACCGGGGCACTACCACCCTCGACCCGAAGGACGGGGAGCTCGCCTATCTGACCGCCACCGTCGTCAATAACTGCTACTACTGAATTCCCACCCACACAGTGCTCGGTCGGAGCCTTGGGTTAACGGAAGACCAGATGCGGCATTTGAACGACGATCCGCTGCCCGACGGCGTATACGACGCCAAACAGGCGGCCATCGTCCGTTACGCGCGGAAATCCACGCGCCTGGAACGGATCGACGACGCAACTTATGCTGGTCTGGCCGCGCATTTTTCGATCCCGCAAATTATGGATATCTGTCTGACTGTCGGCCTCAGCAACATGGTCAACCGATTCCATGCCACCTTCCAGACCGACGTCGATGCCTCGACGCTGGAGGCGGTCGAAACCGGGGATGCCATCGCCGGCGTATGTGCCATACCGATACCGAAACCGCCGGGTTAACGGGCTGCCTCCGTCGGCATCGACGGAGGCGCCGTCCGGTGCCAGACTCCCGATCATGACCACCCATACTCCGAATCGCCCCTCGACCGTCAGCCTGCTGCGGTCGATGCCGATGTGGCCGCTTACCGCCACCCTGGCCGTGCAGACCCTGGCGACCATGACGCTGTATTCGCTCCCGGCCGTGGCCCCCGAGGTCGCACGCGACCTGCATGTTCCCGGCACCCTGGTCGGCAGTTTCGTCGCCATGGCCTACGGGGTCGGCATAGTCTCCGCCCTGATTTCCCCCGGCATGGTGCGCCGCTACGGCGGCGTCAGGGCCACCCAGGCGGTGCTGCTAGGGGCCGCCGGAATGGTGCTGTTCGCCACCTTTGGATCGGGAGTCGGCGGCCTGGCGCTGGCGGTATTCGTTCTCGGGCTGGGCTATGGCGCTGCTGCCCCGGCCAGCACCCATTTACTGGTTCCGCAGACTCCGCAGCCGGTGTTCAATCTGGTCATGTCGCTGCGTCAGATCGGCGTGCCGCTGGGCGGGGTGCTGGCGGCGCTGATCCTGCCGCCGCTGTCCCTGGTCATCGGATGGCGTGGTGCATTGCTGACTGAACTGCTGCCCATCCTGGCGCTGATTGTCGCGATGCAGATTCCACGCAACCGCTGGGATGCCGATCGGGAGCCGGGGCGCCGCGTGTTCGGCAGGGCGCTACTGCAACCGTTCTCTTTGCTGCGGGAATCCCGCTTTCGCCGCCTATCGGTCGCGGCCTTCATCTATGCCGGACTTGCGCTGTGCCTGATCGCATTCATGACTGTTCAACTAACAACTGTCGTCGGGCTGCCCTTGGTGCAGGCGGGTCAGATCCTGGCCGCGTATCAGATCGCCGGGTCGGTCAGCCGCCCGATCTGGGGCTGGATCGCGGATCGCTGGCTGACGCCCGCGCAAACGCTGGCGGTACATGGGGTTGGCATGGCCGCGGCCTCGGTGCTGACCGGCCTTTATGCGCCGGGATGGCCAGTCTGGGCGATCACGGCAAACGCGATTTTGGCCGGCTGTACCGCCGGTGGCTACACCGGGGTAGGATATGCCGAATATGCCGCGTTGGGCGGCGCCCGCCGCACTGAGGCAACTGGTCTGGGCACCGCGATCTTCTTCGCCGGCGGGATGGCCGCCCCCCCGATCTTTGGTGCCGCCGTCACGGCGCTGGGCGGGTATTTCGACACCTATCTGGCGGGCGCGGCCTGTGCCCTGTTCAGCGCAACGCTGCTGGTCTGGCCAGGGTCCAGCAGGCGTTAGGACGCTGAGGGGCCTGCTACCCCAGGCTCTTCGCCGCTGCCAAAACCTCTTCCGCGTGCCCTGGAACGCTGACCTTGCGCCAGATCTTCGCGATCTTCCCATTGGCGCCGATCAGAAATGTCGTCCGCTCTATCCCCATGTACTTCTTGCCGTACATAGATTTCTCTACCCATGTTCCATACCGTTCCGCCACCGCATGAGCCTCGTCCGAGGCCAACGGAAATGTCAGCCCGTATTTCGACGCGAACTTCTCGATGGGCTTCATCTTGTCGGGAGACACGCCGATCACATCGATCCCGATCTCCGAGAAAATCGGCAATCCCGACTGGAACGCGCAGGCTTCCTTGGTGCAGCCGGGGGTGTCGGCCTTCGGGTAGAAATACAGGATAAAAGGCTTACCCTTCATGCCGGAAAGGCTGACCGTTCGGCCTCCGGTCGCCGGCATTTCGAAATCAGGCGCGATATCTCCGTCCGCGAGGCTCATCTGTGCTGTTTCCCTGGTTGAATTGCCGTTGGGCTATAACAAGGGGCGTTTCGCCCATCTGTCCAGGGGCGCGACCCAAGGGCGGGAGGATGTCGGCGGCCCCATCATCGTGGCCGCAGGCTTTGCCCCCGTAACACGGTCAAAGTCCGAAGGATGCGCCCGTCCAGAACCACCG
Source organism: Acetobacteraceae bacterium (assembly GCA_027353465.1). Taxonomy (GTDB): domain Bacteria; phylum Pseudomonadota; class Alphaproteobacteria; order Acetobacterales; family Acetobacteraceae; genus Rhodopila. The sequence continues at coordinate 37,946 of DAIEHR010000202.1, forward strand.
AAACCGGCGGCAAGACCTCGACCGAGGCAAACCACGCTTTCGCTTCGTCCACCGCGCGCGGACTGGGATCCACCGACAGCACGATCGCATCCTGACCGGCAAACGCCCGAACCGGATAGGCGAAACCAAGCTGACGCGAATCCGCATTCAGGCATAACACCGTCACGTCAGGCCCCAGGGCATATCCGATCTTGCCTGCATCCCGCCAGTTCAGCGCCGCCACCACCGCGCCCGGGGGCAGCAATCCGCGCGTGCGCAAGTCCTCCCGCACCGATATCCAGTCCAGCCCCTCGGACGTGGGGTCGTTACGCATCACGATGGCCAGACCTCCTCTAAGCCAGTCGAACTGGATCTGGGTGGCGACGACCGTCACTGCCACCAGCACCAACGCCGCGGACCCAGCTATCACCCGCCGCACCCAAATCCGATCCAATCGAGCGGCGATCTGCTCGCCCAGCAGCGGGAACAGCATCAGATAGCCGGGGGCCGCCCAGTGGTACAGAATTCGCTGGCTCGACCATGCCGAGATCAGCGCGAATACGGCGATAGGGGGCAACGCCAGACAGCACAGCAGGCGATGGCGCCACGCAGCCCCGCGCCGAAAGCCCCGAACCAGCAAAATCATCATCGGAAGCCATATCCAGGGCAGTACAAATAGTGCCTCCCCCCCCAGCGTCTGCAACGGCATCCACGGCCGGAACCGGAACCCCAGCGCCCGGTCGCCCTGAAAGGCGAACGACGCCCATCCATGCGTGGCGTTCCAGATCGGGACGGGCGAAAACACTAAAGCTGCCAGAATTACCGCCAGATACGGATGTGGCCGCCGCAACCACCGCCGATGTATCGGATCGACGGCCAGATACAGAAACGCCCCCGCGATCGTCAGCACAGCCGAGTATTTGGAAAACAGTGCCAGTCCCGAACAAACCCCCGCCGCTGCCCACCAGCCCGTCGCCCGCCGCCCACTGGCCGGCAACGCGTTCAGCAGGCAAAGCGCCGCCCCCAGCAATGCCGCATCCAACGGCCCATCCGGAAGCACCCAGTCCGCCGCGGTAACCCCGAACACAGGCGATAAGTTCAGCCCGACAGCGGCCCAATATCCGGCCCGCTGGCCGGCGAGGACGCAGCCGATCCGCCAGATCAGGAATTGCGACAACGCGAACAGCAGGATGAACGGCAGCCGCACCGCGACAGGTGCCTCGGTTCCCAGCAGGTGCGATGCGCCCCACGACAGCCACCAACTCGACGGCGGGTGATCGAAATAGCCGAGACTCAGCACCCGCCCGGCTGTCACCATATAGCTCTCATCAACCCCAAGCCCGGTCGCCGCGGCGAACGCCAGCCGGATCAGTGTAGTCGCGGCGATCAGCCGCAGGATCGGAGACAATTTCATGGAATGCGGCTGCTTCTGTTGCCTGCAAACATTCGCGGCTTCGGAGGTCATCGACTGGATCGACGACGGAGATACGCCACTATGCCCCTATTGCGGCATCGCTGCCGTAATGCCGGGTGTGACCGACCTGGTGAAACTGTTCAAGCTGCGAGAACAACGCTTTGGCCCTGACACTGACGTAAAGCTGAAGGACGGCGAGGGCTGATGTCAGATCCATTTTCTGTCAGGGCCAGGCTTGGTCCGGCCACATACGACTTTGTCTGCTTCCCGACCGCAAGACGTGGGTGGCCGGGACGCGCCCGGCCATGACACATCTAACAACAGCCACGACCCACCATCGATCCGCAACGACGCGGACCAACGGAATGGATCGACGGCTCAGCAGTTAAGCGCCGACAACGCGCTGCGTCTGGATGCCCAGGCCCTCGATCCCCAGCCGCATTACGTCGCCAACCTTCAGAAACACCGGCGTTGGCTTTACACCCACACCGACGCCAGGCGGCGTGCCGGTGGCGATCACGTCGCCTGGATGCAGCGTGATGAAATGGCTGACGTAGCTGACCAACTTCCGCACGCCGAAAATCATCGTCTGGGTGGATCCGTCCTGGAACCGCTTGCCGTTCACTTCCGTCCATAGCGGCAGGTCCTGCGGGTCGCTGACCTCATCCTTCGTCACCATCCATGGTCCGGTCGGGCCGAACGTGTCGCAACCCTTGCCTTTGTCCCAAGTGCCGCCACGCTCCATCTGGTATTCGCGCTCGCTGACGTCGTTGCAAACGCAGTAGCCGGCAACATAGTCCATCGACTCGTTCTCGGGCACATAGCGCGCGGTCTTGCCAATCACCACGCCCAATTCGACTTCCCAGTCCATCTTCACCGAACCGCGCGGCAGTTTCACGTCATCGTTCGGGCCGCTGAAGGCGCTGAGCGACTTCATGAACACGATCGGCTCTTTGGGGATCGGATTGCCGGTTTCCGCCGCATGGTCGGCGTAGTTCAGGCCGATGCAGACATAGTTCACCGGACGCGCCACGCACGGACCGATACGCGGATTACCCTCGACCTTCGGCAGCTTCATCGAATCCACACCAGCCAGCATCGCCAGCGAGGCATCGGACAACGCGAACCCGTCGATATCGCGCACCAGCGCGCTTAAATCGCGGATCGAGCCATCATTGGCGAACAGACCGGGCTTCTCGGCCCCGGCTGGGCCGTAGCGCAGCAGCTTCATGACATTCTCCCCCTAAACGAACTAAAGTGTCAGGCCGCCATCTATAACGATGGATTGACCCGTAATGAACTGGGCATCGTCGCCGGCCAGATACACCGCCAGCGCCGCGATCTCCCGCGGGGTCCCCAACCGTCCCATCGGCTGCCGAGCCACGAAAGCCGCTCGGGCGGCATCCAGAGACCCGGCGGTAGAGGCGTTGGCGGCGATTCGTTCGCCAAGGCTGGGCGTTTCCACGGTGCCCGGGCACAGGCAGTTGCAGCGAATTCCCTTGGTCACATAGTCGGTGGCGACCGAACGGGTCATGCCGATCACGGCGGCCTTGGACGCGCTATAGATAAACCGGTTGGGCACGCCCTTCACGCTGGATGCGACCGAGGCCATGTTGATGATCGCCCCGCCGCCCCGCTGCACCATCCCCGGCAGGAATGCGCGCATGGTGCGGAACATCGAGCGTGCATTGAGGTCGAACGCCAACGACCAGTCGTCCTCGGTTGCTTCCATCAGCGTGCCCTGATGCACGACACCAGCGCAGTTGAACAGGATATCGACGGGTCCGGCCTCCCGAGCCGCCGACTCGATCGCGCCTGCGTCCAGCACGTTCAACGCCATCGTGCGAATCATGTCCGACTCCAGCCCCGCCAGTTTCGCCGGATCGACGTCCGTGGCAATAATCCGCGCGCCAGCGGCGGCGAACGCCAGCACGGTCGCTCGGCCAATGCCTTGCCCAGAAGCGGTTACAAACGCTGTCTTACCGGTCAATGATGCCATCGGGTCTTTCCTCCGCCGCACCCCTTGACGCGGCGGAGGTCCGTTTAGGCCATTTCGCCGCCAAGGTCACCCGATCAAACAACACGCGCGATGCCATGCTGGATCAACCCGCGGCGCTAAGTTCGGGTATTAAGCAGATTGGTGCTGGGAATCGAGCATCGGGCGGCGCGCGGGATGACGATCGGTCGCCCGTACTCCGGCGCGCCGTGCGTACCGGCCAGAAAATTCTGTTTCGGTCGCGACGTGGCACAAAGGCTGCTTCACTGCCTTGGCCACCAGGAAACAGAGAGGCGGATGATGTCGGATGAAACCTTGAACAGCGGCGAAGTTGCCGCCGGGTCTGAAACCCTGACGCGCCAGCAGCGATCGGCGATTTTCGCCGGCGTTATCGGCAATATGCTGGAATGGTACGATTTCGGGGTCTATGGATATTTCGTGCCGGTAATTTCCAAGCTGTTTTTTCCAGCTTCCACGCCGGTTGTTTCGCTGCTGCTCACCTTCTCCGTTTTCGGGGTCGGCTTCGTGATGCGCCCGGTGGGCTCCATCATCTTCGGCCATTACGGCGACCGGCACGGGCGCAAGAAAGCGCTGAGTGCGGTGATCCTGCTGATGGCTGTATCCACGTTTGTCGTCGGTTTACTTCCCACCTACGATTCGGTCGGGGTTCTAGCGCCGCTGTTGCTGGTCGTCGCGCGGCTGGCCCAGGGTCTGTCCGGTGGTGGCGAATGGGGCGGCGCCGCCGCCTATTTGGTCGAATTCGCGCCGCCGCGGCGGCGTGGCTTCGTCGGCTCCTGGCAGCAGTTCAGCGTGGGGGCCGGATTTTTGCTTGGCTCGCTGGCGGCGGCCCTTCTGACAACGGTAGTTTCCGCTGATGCCATTTCCAACTGGGGGTGGCGCGTGCCGTTCCTGCTGGGAGTCCTGGTCGGGGGCATCGGCCTGTATCTGCGGCTGCAGTTGAACGACACGCCCCAATACACCGAAATGACCAATCGCGGCGAGGTCTCGGGCCTGCCGATCCACGAAGCCCTGACCACCCATCTGAAGCCGACGTTACTGGCGTTCGGTATCACGCTTCACAACACCGTCGCGTATTACGCGGTGCTGATTTACATGACCAGTTGGCTGACAACGGCGGTGAAAATGCCGCGCGGTACCGCGCTGTGGATCGGCACCTCTTGCCTGTGCATCTTCGTGGTCCTTGTTCCGGTTATGGGATGGGTGTCCGATCGCGTCGGCCGCAAACCGATTCTGATCGTTTCCTGCATCGGCTACATCATGCTGACCTATCCGGTGTTCTATATAGCCTCGACCGGCAGTGCGGCATACGCGTTTGTCGGCCAAGCCCTTCTGGTGGTGTTCCTGGCGATCTATGCCGGCGCTGGCCCCGCCATCTATTGCGAACTGTTCCCGACCCGGGTGCGCTACACTGCCTTGTCGATCGGATACAACATCCCGGTCGCGATTTTCGGCGGTTTCGCGCCGTTTATCGCAACAGGTCTGATCCAGGCCACCGGCAGCATTCTCTCACCCGCATGGTACGTGATTGCGGCCGCCCTGGTGACGCTAATTACTATGATATTCGTCAAGGAAAGCGCATTCTCTCCATTGCGATAATGGGGCGCAACGCCCTTCCGGCGAGACGAGCCGGGGGGCGACGGTTCGCCCCGCCGACCACCGGCCGTACGCGATTTACGGGACCTTATCCGAGTCCTCGAGAGTAAACCCAACCTTCATGGTCACTTGGTAATGCCGGATTTCGCCGTCCTCTATTTCACCCCGCATCTGAGTTATTTCGAACCAACGCAGGTTACGCGTGGTCTGCGAAGCGCGTGCGACAGCGTTCTCGACCGCATCGGCATGGCTGATCTCCGATGAGCCGGCCAGTTCGATAACGCGATAGGTGTGATTGGGCATGCAAACGCTCTCCATTTTCCAGCGATACGGCTTTAACCGGTCAGCCGCCGGATGGTGCCATCGCCAGCGGCATTTTGTTAAAGTGCCCGGGCGATCGGCAACGCCGGCAGCTGAAATAGAGCAAGGGTAACTATCGACTCCGGAATCAAAACGCCCACCACGACGAATCTGGATGCGCACTCGGTTAAGTACCGCAACTACCTGTCATTCGCCGCGGAACAAGCCGCTTGCCACCCTCGGCGGGTCGCGCTTCACTGTTCGGACAAAAAATAAAATCCCGGGGGAAATCGGCATGCTGTCCTGGTTTAGCGATCTAACCACCAAGGAACGACGCACCATGGCGGCCTGTTTCGGCGGCTGGTCGCTGGATGCACTCGATGTGCAGATTTTCAGCTTCGTCATTCCGTCGCTCCTCGCGTTATGGGGCATCACCACGGCCGAGGCCGGCGTATTGGCTACTGTAACGCTAGTCGTCTCCTCCTTCGGTGGCTGGATGGCTGGCGCTCTGTCGGATCGGTTTGGCCGCGTTCGCGTCCTGCAGGTCACGATTCTGTGGTATGCGTTCTTCACCTTCCTCTGCGGCTTCTCCCAGAACTTCAATCAGCTTTTCGTGCTCAAGGCGCTTCAGGGCCTTGGCTTTGGCGGCGAATGGGCGGCCGGCGCGGTGCTAATGGGCGAGGTGATCCGAGATAAATATCGAGGCCGGGCGGTGGGGCTGGTGCAGACTGGTTGGTCGGTGGGTTGGGGCGCCGCGGCGCTGCTTTACACCCTATTGTCGGCTAATCTGCCCGAAGCCCTGACCTGGAAGGTCATGTTCTGGATCGGCCTCGCGCCTGCCGCCCTGGTATTCTGGATACGCCGTTTCGTGGAAGAGCCGGATATCCAGCCCGGCACCGCCGCGAGCCACGGCCCGATGCATCTGTTCGCCGCGCTGAAGCCGCCGCATTTCTCCGTCACATGGCGAGTGTCGCTGATGGTGACCGGCGCCCAAGGATCGAGCTATGCCATCACCACCTTCCTGCCGCTATATCTGAAAACCGAACGGCATCTGACCTCCGTGGGCACCGGCAGCTACCTGATGGTGCTGATCCTGGGGGCGTTCTTCGGCTTCCTGTCGGGTGCTTATCTGTCCGACGCCATCGGGCGGAAAGCCACGTTCATGGTGTCCGCCATCGGGTCGGTGGTGCTGATGCTGGTTTATCTGTTCGCGCCGCTCAGCAACGCCCTGATTCTGCCGATCGGCTTCCTGCTCGGCTATATCAACCTGATGATGTTCTCGCCCATGGGACCGTTCATGACAGAGCTGTTTCCCACTGCCGTGCGCGGCGTGGGGCAGGGTTTCTGCTACAACGTCGGACGCGGTATCGGCGCCATCTTCCCCGCGCTCGTCGGCTTCCTCGCTGCCCGCCTGGGTCTGGCCGCGGCGATCGCCACCTTCAGCTTTGCGGGCCTGACGCTGATGATTCTAGCGCTCCTCATGTTGCCCGAAACCAAGGGCCGTTCCCTCGCCAGCCTGGAACGCCAGCCGGCTCGATAGACTCAGTCGCGCAACCGTGCGGCGGCGGGGCTGTCCCCGGGCAACCGGACGGCCTAAATCTTGTTCCGGTTCGAACTGAATTCGGAAGGAGAGACCAAATGGCTTTCGCCGACGACGTGCACGGTAAACTGGACGACGCGCAGGCCCAAATCTTGAGGCTACGCGACCAGGTGGAGGCGCTGATGAAAGACCGCATCTCCCCGGCAATGGCCGACTTCGCGGGCCGAGCGGAAAGCGCCGCCCACACCGCTGGCGACGTGTTCAAGGACCAGGCGAAAATGGTATTCGGTCGGGTGAAGGAACAGCCGCTGATCGCGCTGGCCATCGCCGCCGCTGTGGGTTGGGTCATCGGCCGCGCGATGCGCTGATCGATGCGCCCGTTTCGGCTTGCCCGGATCGCCGTGGAGGCCGAGGGCGTTCGCCTGCGCGGCATGGCGGCCCGCATCGCGACGCGGGCCGCGTTTGCGATCGTCGCGATGGTCTTCCTGGCCGGCGCACTGGTGTTCGCACACCTTGCCGCATGGTATGTACTGCGAACGGCGCTGGACCTTTCCTATCTCGCTACCGCTGCCACCCTGGGCGGCGCGGACCTTCTGCTGGCGATCGTCCTACTGGTTCTCGCGAGCCGGTCTGCACCGAGCCGCGTGGAAATCGACGCGCTGGAAGTTCGCCGCAGGGCCATCGAAGGGATCGGCAGCGCGATGAGCATAATAGCGCTGTTGATGCCGATGCTGAGGATCGCCGCCAGATTCCGCCGCCGCCGGGAGTGAGGGCCTGCAATCCAACGCTTCGGTCGTAGCGCTTGGACCAAGTCCGATCGAAGTCGCAACGTGGCTTGAAGCGGCCGATCTCAACCGCGCGCAGCCGCTGCTCCAGAATACGGCGGGCTAGTTCCTGGTCCTTTAAGCCGAGGGTCGGCTTTGCGTTACACTCAGTCGCCCACGTTCCTATTTGAGCGGTCGAAGGTTTCCAGTGCACGCGGTCGGGCCGGCAAGGCGACCGCGGCAGGAGGGATATCGCCGTTCTGCGCGAGCACCCAGCGAAAAGGGCCGATGGCACTCTCGTGCCACCGGCCCAGGTCGTATTAACCGTTCGGAGGGAACTACTCGGCCGCGGCTTCGTCCGTTAGCCTGGCGTTTTCGTTCCAAAGCGTCCGCTGATCACGGCCTGCCGCCACAGCGCGAAGACGGTTCATAACCGCACCCGTGCCAGCCGGGATCAGACGACCCACGATGACGTTTTCCTTCAACCCCATCAGGCTGTCGGTCTTGCCGGCCGTTGCCGCCTCGGTCAGGACCCGCGTGGTCTCTTGGAACGAGGCCGCGCTGATGAAGCTGTTCGTCTGCAACGACGCCTTTGTGATACCCTGAAGCACCGGCATCGCATGGGCTGGCCGCTCGTCCTTCATCAGCTTGCTGTTGATGTGGTCGAACTCCGTGCGATCCACGGTTTCCCCGGTCAGGAAGGTGGTGTCGCCCGGATCCATGATTTCCACTTTCTGCAGCATTTGGCGGACGATCACTTCGATATGCTTATCGTTGATCTTCACGCCCTGCAGACGATAGACATCCTGGATTTCGTTCACCAGATAGTCGGACAGCGCTTCCACGCCCAACACCTTCAGGATGTCATGCGGCACGCGCGGCCCATCGACCAGCGGATCGCCCTTGCGGACGAAATCGCCTTCCTGCACCGAGATGTGCTTGCCCTTCTGGATCAGGTATTCGGTTTCCTCGCCTGTCTCGTCGTTCTTCACGACGATGCGGCGCTTGGCCTTGTAGTCCTTGCCGAATTCCACTCGTCCGTCGCACTCGGCGATGACAGCATGATCCTTGGGGCGGCGCGCTTCGAACAGTTCGGCCACACGTGGCAGACCACCCGTGATGTCGCGGGTCTTGCTGCCTTCGCGCGGGATACGCGCGATCACATCGCCAGCCTGCACAATGGCCCCATTATCGACCGAGAGGATCGAGTCAGGCGCCAAGAAGTACCGCGCGTCGGTATTGTTCTCCAGCCGGATGACCTCGTTCCGCTCGTCCTTCAACTGCAGGCGGGGACGTAGATCGATGCTCTTCGAGCCCTGCTTGTAATCGACGACAACCTTGGAGGTCAGGCCGGTGACTTCATCCATCCGCTCCATCAACGTGATGCTTTCGATCAGATCGATATACTCGACCTTACCGGCGCGTTCGGTGATGATCGGAAGGGTGAACGGATCCCATTCGGCGAGCTTCTGGCCGCGGGTCACTGACTGGTTTTCCTCGGCCAGCAGACGGGCGCCGTATGGGACGCGGAAGCGCGCGCGTTCGCGGCCCTTGTCATCGACCAGCACGATTTCGCAGTTACGCGACATTACCACCAAAGCGCCGGAGCTGTTGGCGATCACGTTGCGATTGCGGACAGTGATGGTGCCTTCGTGGGACGCTTCCACGCTGGACGTTTCCGCCCCGCGCTGCGCCGCACCGCCGATATGGAACGTGCGCATAGTCAACTGCGTGCCAGGCTCGCCGATCGACTGCGCGGCAATAACGCCGACAGCCTCACCGATGTTGACCGGCGTGCCGCGGGCCAGATCGCGTCCGTAGCAGTGGCCGCAAACGCCGATGTGAGACTCGCAGGTCAACACCGAACGGATTTTAACCGCCTCGACGCCGGCCGTTTCAAGTAGTTCGGCTTCCGGTTCCTCGATCAGCGTGTTGTTCGGCAATAGCACCTGGCCGGTCGCCGGGTCCAGCACGTCCTCGGCCGTGGTACGGCCCAGCGTCCGTTCCGACAACGACGACACGACCTCACCGCCATCCATGACCGGCTTTACGGTCAGGCCGCGTTCGGTACCGCAATCTTCCTCCACGATGATGCAATCCTGCGCCACGTCAACCAGACGGCGGGTCAGGTACCCGGAGTTCGCGGTCTTCAGCGCCGTATCCGCAAGGCCCTTTCGAGCGCCATGGGTGGAGTTGAAGTATTCAAGGACGGTCAGGCCTTCCTTGAAGTTCGCGATAATCGGCTGCTCGATGATTTCACCCGACGGCTTGGCCATCAGCCCGCGCATGCCGGCCAACTGGCGCATCTGCGCCGGCGACCCACGCGCGCCAGAATGAGACATCATCCATACCGAGTTGGTTGGGACGCCTTTTTCCTGCCGGCTGATCTCCTTCATCATCGCGCCTGCGACTTCGTCCGTGCAACGCGACCACGCATCAACAACCTTGTTGTAGCGTTCGCCAGCGGTGATCAAACCGTCCTGGTACTGCTGCTCAAACTCTTTCACCTCGGCTTGGGTGCTGGAAATCAGCTGGCCCTTGCTGTCCGGAATGATCATATCGTTCTTTCCGAACGAAATGCCCGCCTTCGCCGCATTGGCAAACCCAAGGCCCATCAATCGGTCAGCAAAAATCACGCACTCCTTCTGACCGCAGTGACGGTACACTGCGTCAATGACGTCGGAGACATTCTTCTTGGTCAGCTGGCGATTGATAAGCTCGAAAGGCACTTCCGGGTGCTTCGGCAGGATCTGCGCGATCATCATCCGGCCTGGGGTCGTCACGACGACTGGACGGATTGGATTGCCTCCAGCGTCAACCGTCTCATA